>DASTOW010000115.1:0-33289 GCA_035762425.1 Hyphomicrobiaceae bacterium
GCTGGGAGCGGCCGTCGCCCCGCATGCAACGTCGGCTGCGTCGCTGGCGCCGCAATCGACGCTGCGCATGAGCGAGGTCCAGGACACGCTGGTGCAGAAAACGCAGTGGAGATACTGCCGCCGCTGGCGCCACGAGTGTGCTGATCGTTGGGGCTGGCGTACGCCGCGCTATTTCCGCTGCCTCGCCCGCCACGGCTGCTGACGCTGGGCGCCGACAGGATTGCAAGGGCCGGTTCCCGTAGGAGCCGGCCTTTTTCATTGGGCGAGCGTCAGCGGCTGTCGAGCGAGTAGGGGAATGACGGCGGCACGACCAGGGTGAGGGCCATGCGCACAGCTACGGCCAGCACCAGCAGCGCCAGCAGCGCGCGCAGCTGCTCCGCCTTCAGGCGCTCGCCGTAGCCGACGCCGAGCTGCGCGCCGATCACGCCGCCGAAAATGAGCGGCAGCGACAGCACCAGGTCGACACTGTGGTTCTGCACCGATTGCAGGACGGTGGTGAGCGCGGTGATGCACACAATCTGAAATGTCGACGTACCGATCACGATGCGGGTTGGCAGCCGCAGCAGATAGATCATGGCCGGCACGAGCAGAAAGCCGCCGCCTACGCCCATGATCGCCGTCAGCCAGCCGACGAAGGCGCCGAGCATGACCGGCGGGATGGCGCTGACGTAGATCTTGGAATGCCGGAACCGCTGCTTGAACGGCAGGCGCTCGATCCAGGTGTGCTGGCCGCCGCGCCGCCTCGAGACCGCCGCCACGCCCTGCTTGGGCAGCAGCTTTTGCACGCTCTCGATGAGCATAAGGCAGCCAACCACGCCCAGCAGGACGACATAGGACAGCGAGACGAACAGATCGAGCTGTCCGTACGCCTTCAGGATGGCCAGCACCTTGACGCCGGCCAGGGCCCCGAACACGCCCCCGCCGATCAGCAGATAGCCCATCTGCAGGTCGATGTTGCCGCGCTGCCAATGGCCTACCGCGCTCGAGACGGACGAGGCCACCACCTGGCTGGCTCCGGTGCCGACGGCAACGCTCGCCGGCACGCCGAGAAAGATCAGGAACGGCGTCATGATGAAACCGCCGCCGATGCCAAACATGCCGGACAGGAAGCCGATCGCCAGCCCAAGCCCGAACAGCAGGAATATGTTGAGGGAAAGCTCCGCAACGGGGAGATAGATCTGCATGGGCCTGTCTAGAACCGAGCGCGACGCGGCGGGTAAGCGGCATTTGCGACCATCGCATGGCGATAGCGGGCTCGACCTATCTCGCCAACTCCTTGAGCCCGCGGCGTATCAGCGCCGGTGTCTGCGCCGCCTCGCCGAGGTCCTTCATTGCCGAAGCGATGGCGTGGCTGGCTTGCGCCGGCTGATAGCCGAGATTGGTGAGCGCGGAGATGGCTTCGGCTGCCGCAGTGCTGCCGGGTACGGTGGCGCCACCCTTGCCCGCGGCAGCGGGCACGGTGAGGCCGGCGACGGACAGCGCCGGCGCCTTGTCTCTCAGTTCGGCGACAATGCGCTGGGCGAGTTTCTTGCCGACGCCCGGCGCCTGCTCGACGGCGGCCCAGTTCTGCAGGGCAATGGCATTGGCGAGGTCCTGCGTGGACAGCGTGCCGAGCACGGCCAGCGCCACCTTGGCACCGACGCCCTGGATGGTCTGCAGCGTGCGGAACCAGGCACGCTCGACCTCGCTGGTGAAGCCGAACAGACGGATGGCATCCTCGCGCACGTGCGTCTCGATGGCAAGGCTCACCGCCTCGCCCATCTGCAAGGCGCGCAGCGTGCGTGCGGAGGCCTGTACTTCGTAGCCGACGCCGTTGACATCGATGATGGCGTGCGCTTCGCCCACCGCATCGACCACGCCCTTCAGCTTGCCGATCACGGCACAGCCTCCCGGCGGGCGCTGCGCGTGGCCAGCATCTGCGCACTGCCGCGATGGCTGGCGTGACAGATGGCGATCGCCAGTGCGTCGGCCTCGTCGGCGCTTTCGAATTTCGCTTTCGGCAGCAGGAAGCCGACCATGGCTGCGATCTGGCGCTTTTCGCCGTGGCCGGTGCCGGCCACCGTCTTCTTGATGACGTTGGGCGGATACTCGGCCACCTTGAGCCCGCGTTGGGCCGGCGCCAGCAATGCCATGCCGCGCGCCTGGCCGAGTTTGAGTGTGGCGCGCGCATCCTTGTTGACGAAGGTCTCCTCGACCGCCGCCTCCTGCGGTTTGAAGCCGGCAATCACCTCGATCAGGCCCTGGTAGAGGTCGCGCAGGCGGTAGGCGAGGTCATCGTCGCCGTCCGAGGTGATGAGCCCGCTGGCGATGTACGACAGGCGCACCCCGTCCGACTCCAATATGCCCCACCCGGTACGGCGCAGGCCGGGATCGATGCCGATGATGCGAATCGCGTTGCTTGCCATGACCTTTCTGTTAGCACGGGTGGGGCCGCGGGTCGGCGCGGCCTTGCCTTCACCTGCTTTCCCGATCATTCTTGTTGCTGGCGGGTGACGCTTTCGCGGAGAATCGATCGATGTTGACGACCAGCACGTGGCTCATGCTGGCGGGCGCCATCCTCGTCCTGCTCGGTTTTGCCATGCGCTGGAAGGTGTCCGCCTACGATCTCAAGGATGCAGCCATCGATTCGGCCTGGACGCTGGCGCGCGGCAGGCGCACAGCCAACAATCCAACGGCGCTCGAGGTCAAGTATCGGGACATTCAGAATCAACCGACCTGGACCGGTAGGGCCACCAAGACGGCCGGCACCGTAGCCGGCCATTTCATTGCGCAGGTGCTGGGCGTCGCGGCGTTAATAATGATGCTGGCCGGACTGGCGCTGGGTGTTGCCGGATTCCTGTGGCGCTAGCGCTGAGTGCCATGCCGATAGGCCGCAGTGGATTGATGGCGCAGAAAGATTGCATCTGACCGCGGCGATGATAGTTTTGTGACACCAAGGCCGCACCGCTGTAGCGGTGACACCACAAAATCAAGGCCACCAAGGGCGGAGACCAGAGGGCATTACCGCAAGATCGGCGGGAGTGAATGCCATGCTGCGCCCGGATCCCTCGCTAACGTCCTCAGTTGTAGCCCCTGACACCCGTGCGGACGCGACCGGCACCGAGCGTCGTGTTGTGCGAGGTCGACCGGCCAAGCCGGATGCTGCACTCGACGAATGCATGGAGGTGCAGATGCAGCGTGCCTGGATCGACTTGTTCGACGCCATCAAGGCCGCGGGCTACGAGAAGCGCCACCTGGTCAAGACCACGGTTTGTGTCACCGAAGGCGGCCACTTGAAGCTGTTCCGCGCCGTGCGCGACCGCATGATGCGCGGCCACGTCGCCGCCAGCGCCTACCTGCATGTTGCAGGCCTCGGCGCTCCGACCCACCTGGTCGAGATCGAAGGCGAGTTGGTGCGCGGAGCCCAGGGCTGACCTAAGCTGCGGTCAGCCTCGCCAGCACCGCGTCGGATACCTCGAAGTTCGAGAACACGTTCTGCACGTCGTCGTCGTCCTCGAGGCCGGCGATCAGCTTCAGGATGGTGGCAGCCTTCTCCTCGTCGACCGAGGTGGTCAGACTCGGCTTCCACACAGCCTTCACCGAGGCTGGCTCGCCGAGCTTGTCCTCCAGGGCGCCGGCGACGCTACCCAAGCTCTCGAATGCGCAAGTGATCAGGTGCCCGTTGGCGTCGGACAGCACGTCGTCGGCTCCCGCCTCAATGGCCGCCTCCAGCACCGCATCGGCAGAGCCGGCGCTTGCCGGATAGTTGATCTCGCCGACGTGGGCGAACATGTGCGACACGGCGCCGGTGGCACCGAGATTGCCGCCGTACTTGGTGAACACGGCGCGCACCGCCCCACCGGTGCGGTTGCGGTTGTCGCTCAACGCTTCGACGATGATGGCGACGCCGCCCGGACCGTAGCCTTCGTAGCGTACGGTCTCGAACGCCTCAGCCTCGCCGCCGGATGCCTTCTTGATGGCGCGCTCGATATTGTCCTTGGGCATGTTCTCAGCACGGGCGGCCTGCACAGCTAGTCGCAGCCGTGCGTTCATGGCCGGATCGGGCGTGCCGGACTTCGCGGCCGTGGTTATTTCGCGCGCCAGCTTGGCAAACAACTTGGAGCGGGCCGCGTCCTGCTTGCCCTTCCGATGCATGATGTTCTTGAACTGCGAATGGCCGGCCATGCTCGCTCTCGCTACGGCGTAATGTGCTGAATCGATGGTCTTATAGGGTTCTCGGGTCTGCAAATCCAGGCTTTGCGCCGCTCGATCCCTTGCCAGCAACGACACGTTGCGGTTGTGCATGGGCGAGCCTTGGTCGTGCCGGGACCTGCGGCCTGCAGAAACACGGGCGGGACCTTGATCCGTTCGCCGTCCTGGTCGGCCGGCGTGTACAGCCCGGGCTGGCGCACTCGACGCCGATGTGTCAGATGCGACCGCCGCGACGCTGCGTCGGCAAGACCCAACTGAGCCTGCAGCCCGTGCCGTTGCCACTCTGCTCGGGCGCAACAAGGCGACGCCCATGCGGTCTGCTTCGCCCCTCGCAGGGACAGCCGCATCGACGCTTGTCCATGCAACAACGGTCGGCCGGCACTCAGTTGTAGGACATAGATTAACTATTTATTAACCAATCGGGCCTAGCGTTTCAATCATGGATGGAAGCCATCCTGGACCGTTGCCCTGCTGCCCATGGCAACGCTCCTGAGAGTCGCGAGTATCTGGCTCTCACTTGGAGGACGGATTGGCCGTCTTACCAACAAAGCATACTCTCTCTCTCTTTCTCACTCGACCCAGAACAGCGGCTCGGTAGGTGTCAAAACACCACCGAGCCGCAATGCTGTCGTGCGCCGGGCAAGGCCCGTTGCGTCATCGACGTCGACGGCGAGGCCAGCCAGCGTGGCCGGACCAGTGGCCGGTTCGAACCGGCCGCGCGGAATCTTGGTGAGGAAGCGGTTGAGGGGCTCTTCCTTGTCCATGCCGAGCACCGACTCGTAATCGCCGCACATCCCGGCATCGCCCATGAACGCCGTGCCGCCGGGCAGCACGCGCTCGTCGGCGGTCGGGGCGTGCGTGTGGGTGCCGACCACGCAGGTGGCGCGGCCATCGAGGAAGTGGCCCATGGCCTGCTTCTCGCTGGTCGCCTCGGCGTGGAAGTCGACCACGATGGCATCGCAGCCCTTCTTGAGGGCGCAGGCTTCCACTTCGCGCTCGACGGCGCGGAAGGGATCGCCCAGCTCCGGCATAAAGATCAGCCCCATGGCGTTGATGACCAGCACGTCCGCGCCGTTCTTGGCCTTGAACAGTCCCACGCCGCTGCCCGGCGTGCCGGCCGGATAGTTGATGGGGCGCAGCAGGCGCGGCTGGCGCTCGATGAACACCAGTGCCTCCTTCTGGTCGAAGGCGTGGTTGCCAAGGGTGACGACGTCGGCGCCGGCGCCGAGCAGGTCCTCGAATATACCCTCCGTGATGCCGAAGCCGCCGGCGGAATTCTCGCCGTTGACCACGACGAAATCGAGTTTGTAGCGCTGCCGCAGCTTGGGGAGCTGTTCTACCACCGCTTGCCGGCCCGTCCGGCCGACCACGTCACCCAAAAATAGCAGTCGCATGCCTCGTGTCCGATATTCACATCAGGCGTGGTTGCCGGCGCGGACGGCGCCCGACGGCGTCAGCACCCAGTCAAGCCGTTCGTCATAGTCGAGATGCGGGACCACGTCGACCCGCTGCTCGTCAAAGGCAATACCCACGGTGATCACGGACTTGCGCGCGCGCAGGCCGCGCAAGGTGCGGTCGTAGAAGCCGCCCCCATAGCCGAGCCTCCAGCCCGCGTCATCGAAGGCAAGCAGCGGCACCAGCACGATATCAGGCTGCAGCGCTGCCTTGTCGGCCTTAGGCTCGGCAATGCCCCACACACCGCTGTCCATGGCATCACCGGGCGCCCAGGCGCGGAAGATCAGCGGATTACCTTTGCCCTGCATGACCGGCAGAGCCAGCCGGTAGCCTTGCGCCAACAGCGCGCGCAGCAGCGGCCAGAGGCGGAACTCGTCGGGCATAGGGGCAAAGCCCGAAACCACTGCGCAAGGTTCAGGCTGCAGGAAGGCAAGTCCATGCGCGGCCACGGCATCGGCCGCGCGCACAACCGCCTGCTGGGAAAGGCTTTGTCGCCAAGCCCGCATGCGCTGGCGCAGCGCTTTCTTGGCCGCCTTCGTGTCTGTGATGTCGGATGTCAAGATGGGCTCCGGGCGGGTCGGTCGAATCGGGATGTTCCGCCCAGCGGAGAGAAAGATGCAGAGCCGCCTGAGCCGTAGGAGCGTGCGATCCCGCGTGGCCCTACAAGTGTAGGTGGGCGCCGTATGTCCGAGGCCACGGCCCCGGTCAGGGACAGCTCCCTTGCGGATCTTATAGGCCCCTGGGTCGTATTGCTCCTGACGCACCCCGCAGCCCTGCAGCCGTCAACTTACGTCGTGTTCGCGAAAAATCAATGTGCGGGTGCTCGGAAATGGTGAGGATTGCGTCAAGCAGGTGCCTTCACTGGTAGCGCGCAGTCCGTTCCCGCTCTGAGGTTTCGATCGGGCGCGGGCCGACAGCCTGCATCTATTCGTCCGCCAGCATGATCGCAGCCAGCAACAGGACGCGCTCGTCGCTACCTGCCCGAAACTCCTCGATGATGGCCTGCACGCGCTCCCCGCCGACGTGCGCAAGCCGCAGGACATGGGTTTGCTCACCATCCCGCGCCCGTCAATTTGAACGTGCGGCCGTTGAGCGTGACGGTGGGCCTATCCCCAGGCCGGCCGGCATCAAGCGAATCGCCGTCCGCCAAATGACTCAACCCTTCCCGTCCAGAATGTTGTGCAGGGAATCCAATGCCCAGGCAATGCGATCGCGCACCTGCGCCTGGGTCTTCTCGAGATCGCGCACCCGAGCTTCCGCACGCTGCAGATCGGCACGCAGCGCGTCCCGCTCACGTTCCAGGGCCGCTAGCCGGACCTTCAGAGGGTCGGGGGCATGCGCGCCCTTGGTCTTGCCGCGCTGCGCGTCTTCGCGAGCGGGTGCGATCTTCGTCCTCGCCTTTTGAGCGCGGCGCCTGGCCGTCATCCCCTCTCCCGCATGCTGCGCGTCGCATAATATGCGACGCCATCCGCCGAGCCAGGAACGATAGGTATTGGCATCGGCAGCGTCAACAAACACGCGCAATTTGCAACGCTTCTAGCGTGTGCCTGTTTGTCGAATGCAACTGTCGCATTGACAGAGCGTTGACAGAAAAGCACTAGAGCCTGCAGTAGAGCCTCACAAGACAATCGCCCGAGCCAGCTGGGAGGATGCCATGACCTTGAAGATCGCCATCTCCGGTTTCGGACGCATCGGTCGCAACGTGCTGCGCGCCATTGCCGAAGCCAAGCGCAAGGATGTCACGGTCGTCGCCATCAACGATCTGGTCTCGGCCAAGGACAACGCGCACTTCTTCAAATACGATTCGGTGCATGGCCGCTTCCCCGGCGAGGTCAAGGTCGATGGCGACATCCTCGATGTTGGCATGGGACCGATCAAGGTGCTAGCCGAGCGTGATCCAAAAAAGCTGCCGTGGAAGGACCTCGGCATCGACATCGTGATGGAGTGCACGGGCATCTTCACCGACCGCGACAAGGCGGCCGCGCATCTGGAAGCGGGCGCCAAGCGGGTACTGGTGTCGGCGCCGTCCAAAGGCGCCGACCTGACGGTCGTGTACGGGGTCAATCACGATAAGCTAAAGGCCGATCACAAGGTGGTCTCGAATGCCTCGTGCACCACCAACTGCCTGGCGCCGGTGGCCAAGGTGCTGAACGACCTGGTCGGCATCACGTCGGGCTTCATGACGACCATCCACGCCTACACCAACGACCAGAACGTGCTCGATCAAGCGCACAAGGACCTGCGCCGCGCGCGCGCCGCCGCGCTCAATATGATCCCGACCTCGACTGGCGCGGCAGCCGCCGTCGGGCTGGTGCTGCCCGAGCTGAAGGGCAAGCTCGACGGTACGGCCATCCGCGTGCCGACGCCCAACGTCTCGGTGGTGGACCTGAAGTTCATCCCTGGCCGCGAGACCACCGTCGAGGAGGTCAATAAGGCCATGCAGGCTGCCGCCCAGCAGCAGCTCAAGGGCATCCTCGGCGTGACCAACGAGCCGCTGGTGTCGATCGACTTCAATCACAATCCCAATTCGTCGACGTTCGACCTGACCGGCACGCAGATCGTGGACGGCAAGCTGGTGCGCGTGCTGTCCTGGTACGACAACGAGTGGGGCTTCTCCAACCGCATGGCCGACACGGCCGTCGTCATGGGCAAGCTGCTGTAGCACTAGCGTGCTCGCTTGCCGCGCGAGGGCAAGGGTCCACTCCTTGGCCTGGCGGCGTTTTTACGGCCGGCGCAGGTAGCGCGCGCACATCAGGCCGGTCAAGATCATGATGAGGGCGCCAAGCGACAGCGCGCCCGTGTGGCCGATGCTGCGGAAGCCGACCCCGTACAGCACGGGTCCGCTGGCATGGCCTAGGAAAAAGAACAGCGAGTGCAGCGACATGGCCGCGCCGCGCGAGGTCGACGACAACTCCGAGGCTTCCACCTGAATGCAGCCGTGCAGCGTATAGAAGCCGACGCCCAGCAGGACAAACAGCGCAAACTGGATCGGCCAGGACAGCTCGAGCGCAATGGCCATCAGCGCCAGCGCGCACAAGGCCCCGCCCCCGATCATCATCTGCCATGGCCGCCACAGACGGGTCATCTGAGGGACCACCAGCGAATAGAAGATGCCGCCGATCGAAAATGCAGCGAGCACTGCCCCGGCGATCGATGAACGGGCCTCGCCCGCCGTCAGCAGCAGCAGGGCCACGAACGGGAACAAGCCGAACAGCGCCACGCCCTCCAGATAGACAGCGAGAAAGCAGAACTTGGCACGTGGATTGGCGAAGATGGCCGCGAAGCTCACGGGTATCTGCCGCAGGTCGAGGCGCTGCGGACGCTCGTTGGCGGCCTGCCTGAGGTTGAGCATGCCGTTTACCAGCGCAGCCAGGCCCACCGCAGCACCGACCAGGAACACGGAGCGCCAGCCGAACAGGTCGGCAATTACGCCGGCCAGCGCGCCGCCCAGCACGTTGCCGGCGATCACGATCGCCAGCCACCGGGCGATGACAACCTGACGCTGCTCCACCGCGATCATGTCGCCGATCAGAGCAAGGCCGACGGGAAAGATGCCACCCGCCGCCATGCCGCACACGATGCGGGCGATCAGCAGCATCGAGTAGCTGGTGGTGAAGGCGCAGGCGAACGAGGCCACGGTGATCACGCCCAAGCAGATCATCATCAGGCGCACCTTGCCGATCATGTCCGAGACGGGCCCAAGGATCGGCTGCACCAGCGCAAAGGGAAGCGCAAAGGCCGTCGTCAGCAGCGCCACGGTTCCGGGCTCGACGGCGAGGCCCTCGGCGATGGGCGGCACGATCGGATCGACGGCACGCGTCGACAAGGCCGACGCGAACCCGATCATGCTGACATGGGTGAGGAAACGCGTCGAGGACGGCGGTGAGCCGGTAGGTGGCATAGGGCTGAGGTCGCGGGTTCGGGGGCAAATCCCCTACTCGGGACGCTTAGCCCAAGTCACCCCGCTCCGACACAGCCAATGTGCCGCAAGGTGTCGGCACATCGTTAGGGTCAGCCGTCGGCCCGGCCAGAAATCTTCAGCGCGAAGGCATAGTCGGTCGCCAGTTCCTTGAGGGCCTCAAAGCGTCCGGACGCGCCGCCGTGGCCTGCCTCCATGTTGGTCTTGAGCAGGATCAGGTTGTTGGAGGTGTTGAGATGCCGCAACCGCGCGATCCACTTGGCCGGCTCCCAGTAGGTGACGCGCGGGTCGGTCAGGCCGGCGAACGCGAACAGGTGCGGGTAGGCCTTGGCCGCCACGTTGTCGTAGGGCGAATAGGATCGGATCGTCTCGAAATCCTCCTTGGAGGCGATCGGATTACCCCACTCCGGCCACTCGGGAGGGGTGAGCGGCAGGCTCTCGTCCAACATGGTGTTGAGCACGTCCACGAACGGCACGTCGGCGATGATGCCGAGGAACAGATCGGGTGCCAGGTTGGCGATCACGCCCATCAGCATGCCGCCGGCCGAGCCGCCGTTGGCCACGATGCGTCCGCGGCTGGTGTAGCGCTGGGCCGCGAGATACTCACCGGCAGCGATGAAGTCGGTGAAGGTGTTGACCTTCTTTTTGAGCTTGCCATCGGTGTACCAGCGGTAGCCCTTCTCCTTGCCGCCGCGGATGTGGGCAATGGCGAACACGAAACCGCGGTCGACCAGAGATAGGCGCGTGGTCGAGAAACTGGCGGGGATGGTGATGCCGTAAGCGCCGTAACCGTACAGGAACAGCGGCGCCGAGCCGTCGAGCGGCGTGCCCTTGCGGTACAGGACCGAGACCGGCACCGTCTCGCCGTCGGGCGCCGGTGCCAACAGGCGGCGGGTGACGTAGTCGTCGGGGTTGTGTCCGCTTGGCACCTCCTGGGTCTTGCGCAGCACGCGCGTGCGCTCGGCCATGTCGTAGTCGAATACCTGGGCAGGCGTGGTCATCGACGAATAGGTGAAGCGGAGCGTGGTGGTGTCGAACTCGTAGCCGCCCGACATGCCGAGCGCATAGGCCTCCTCCTCGAAGGCGATGGCGTGCTCGGCGCCGTCCGCGAAGCGGCGCAGGATGATGCGGGGTAGGCCGTCCTCGCGTTCCAGGCGGGCGAGATGGTCCTTGAAGGCGAGCGTCTCGATGATCAGGCGGCCCGGCTTGTGCGGGATGATCTCGCGCCAGTTGGTCATGCCGGGCGAGGCGAGCGGGGCCTCGCAGATACGGAAGTCCTCGGCGCCACCCGAGTTGGTAGTGATAATCAAGCGCTCGCCGTGATGCTCCACCGTGTATTCGTGACCGTGCTCGCGCGGTGCCACAAGGCGCGGCTGCGCTTCAGGGGTGGCGGCATCGATCAGGTAGACCTCGGTGGTCTGGTGGTCGTGCGCATCGATGGTGATAAAGCGGCTCGATTGCGTCTGGCCGACACCGACGTAGAAGCCGATATCCTTCTCTTCGTAGATCAGCACGTCTTCGCGGCCGGGCGTGCCGACGCGGTGGCGGTAGACGAACAGCGGGCGCTGGTTGGCATCGAGCCGCACATAGAACAGGAAGCGGCTGTCGGTCGACCAGACGATCGAGCTGCGCATGTCGGTGATGACGTCGGCCAGGTCCAGGCCGGATGCGAGGTCGCGGATGCGGATCGTGAGGAGCTCCGAGCCCTTGTCGTCGACCGCGTAAGCGAGCAGCTTGTGATCGGGGCTGTGCGCGCTGGCACCGAGCTGCCAGTAGGGCTTGCCCGCAGCCTCGGCGTTGCCGTCGAGTAGGATCTCTTCCTGGCCGCCGCCGCGCGGACGCCGGCACAGCCGGGGGTATTGGCCGCCGGTCACATAGCTCATGTAGTACTCGAACGGACCGTCGGGAGCCGGAACCGAGCTGTCGTCCTCCTTGATGCGCGCTTTCATCTCAGCATAGAGCGACTGCTGCAGCGCGAGCGTATCGTTGAGCGCGGCCTCCGTGTAGGCGTTCTCGGCCTCCAGATAGGTGCGGATCTCGGCATCGAGCACCGAGGGATCGCGCATCACCTCCTGCCAGTTGTCGGCGCGCAGCCAGGCGTACTCATCGACCAGCTCGACGCCGTGCTGGACGCAGAACTTGGGGCGGCGCGGTGCCATCGGCGCCATCGGCCGGGCAATCGGGCGGTTGAGACCGTGCATGTATCACCTCTTGGCAGCCGCAGCAGGCGGCTTTATTCGGGGGGGCGCATTCCCAAAAGTCGTCGGGGCGCCGGGACGACGTTTTAGAAAGCGAATTCAGGTGTCGCCGGGCTTGAATTTCAGCGCGGCGCCGTTGATGCAGTAGCGCAGGCCCGTCGTCTCGCGCGGGCCGTCCGGGAACACGTGGCCGAGGTGAGCCTCGCAGCGGGCGCATCGCACCTCGGTGCGGCGCATGAACAGCGCGCGGTCCTCGTGCTCGCTGACTGCGACCTCGGCTGCCGGCTTGTCGAAGCTCGGCCAGCCGGTGCCCGAATCGAACTTGGCTTCCGAATTGAACAACGGCTCCCCGCAGCACACGCATGTGTAGCTGCCTGCGCGCTTCTCTTTGTTGAGGGGAGAGGTTCCGGCCCGTTCCGTTCCGTGCTGGCGCGTGACGTAGAATTGCTCGGGCGTGAGCTCCGCGCGCCATTCGGCGTCTGACTTGGCGACCTTGTCGTGACGGTTGTCGGCGGGGCTGTTGCTCATGGCGGAAGGCTTTCAGGGTTGGGGCGGCGTGGGGTAAGGCCTGCCCGAGGCTCCATTATGGCTGGACGGCAGGCGGCGTCGAGGGGCGCTAGGCTTCAAGTGTTCGTGTGGCGCGCAGCTGGATGGCAACTGCAACCAACGGTATATGGTGTTCCCAGGGCCAGTTGAGAAGATGTCGATCAACCTAGCGCGCATGCAGAGTCAATGACTAAAGCTTTCATTTAAGAAAACAATCCAAATACTCGAGGACGTGCCCGTGCTTTGTGAAGAGAATGTCTTAACTTGACCGCGGGTTGCCAGGATATTTATTGGGTACTGTATTGTGACCTCAGCGCGAATAGTGTAATCAAACAGGTGGTAAGGCGAGCGGGGTCGGGGCTGGCTTGGCCGTTGCAGGGTAGGCGGCAACATCGCGCGTGCCGGAGCGGAGACGCATAATGGATGATATGAATAGGACGGATTTGATCGAGCTTACTGCTGAGATCATTTCGGCATATGTCAGCAACAACACCGTCGTTGCATCCGATCTGCCGGCGATTATAGGGGACGTCCATGAGGCGCTCAGCAAAGCCTCGCAACGTACAGGTCAGACAGAGCGGGAGGAGTTGCGGCCGGCAGTTACGGTGAAGAAATCCGTCACCCCCGACTACATCGTCTGCTTGGAAGACGGCAAGAAATTCAAGTCATTGAAACGGCACCTGCGTACGCACTACAACCTCTCGCCCGAGGAATACCGCGAGAAGTGGGGGCTGCCGCACGACTATCCTATGGTCGCGCCCAACTATGCTCAGGCGCGCTCGGCCTTAGCCAAGCAGATGGGGCTTGGGACGCGTCGCGAGAAATAGTCTAACTCATTTTCTATGTTTGATTGTACTCTTCGGTTGCAGCGCTCTAGGGTTGCTGTCTGCACCCGGCCACTTCTGCCCTGTAGAGGCGCTAGCAGGTCTATGTCGGGCCCAGATGGCAAGGGCCAATGGCCCCCAGGCCGCGCCCCGCCGCCGGCTGATGCTGCTGGCTTTGCGCCCGCCTCCGGCCGTGACAGGGCCCGCAAGCAACTCATGATGGACAGGGGCGGCGATCGCACTGGGCTGCCACCGTCCGTTCCACTGCAGCATCCGTTCTCAATTGAATACCTGTGCCCGTATTCACCTACTTAGAATAGCTCAAATCTGCACAGCGCAAGGCAAAATAGATGCCGTCCGAGGTATGACAAAGAATGTCTCGAGTATAGATCGAAGATTATTGGTGCGGCGCCCGAAAATATCATAGCAGTCTGGCCGGAGCCGAGCGCCCGTAAGCATGCCAAACCATCAGCGCAGGACAGGCCCCTGGTATGGTGGCGGCGGCCCCGGCCAGCTGTTCACCACCGGGCTGGCAAGGGCCTGGCTGCTGCCGCCGCATCACGTCAGATCGGTCGGGCGCCGCTGACTTCACTCGCGCCACTACGGCCCGATTTGCCTCTGAGCGCGTTCCGTTTGCGCGTTGGCGCCACCGGGGCGATGCAAGCTTTCAGCCAAGCATCGATGCGAGGCGGCTGGCGGCTAAGGACTATGCCGCCGTGGCGATGGCCCGGGCGTCGCTGCGGATGCGCTCGACCATCGAGAAGAAGCCGTTGGAGCGCTGCGGGGTGATGTGCTCCTTCAGTCCGAGCTCGGCGAAGATCACGCGAGCGTCGGTGCCAAGGATCTCCTCGGGCGTGCGGTCCTGATACATGGCAAACAGGATAGCGATCAGGCCGCGCACGATGTGCGCATCACTGTCGCCGACGAAATGCAACCGCGCCTCTCCTGCCGGCGCCGGGTCGCTGCTGGTGGCGAGCCACACCTGGCTGGCGCAGCCGCGCACCTTATTGGCCTCCGTTCTGAGGGACTGGGGCAGAGGTGTCAGGCTGCGACCCAGCTCGATGACGTAGCGATAGCGGTCCTCCCAATCATCGAGAAGCGCGAAATCGGAGCGGATGTCAGCAAGCGACATGGAACAATCGGCCTCAGATCGGCTTGGCAGGCCCGGCGGGCAGGCCAACCTCACCTATGCATATGGTCTCGGAGCCCTGCGAGGCAAGCCGACAGGCAAGCCTTCACAGGCATTGGGCTTGTGTTGCCCCGGCTATTGGTTTGTCGGAGCGCGCTGTCAGGAGCTCGCTGCCGGTCCAAGGCCACTTGCCACCCCACCAGGCCCGCGCCATCACCATCCGCCGCCAGGGCACACGCCGACGCCCCAGGCAGCCTCGCCTACGCTAGGGGGGCTCTGCTGTCGCCGGTAGCTCGGTACATGCCCGCAGCTGCCCAACCGGTCGTCAGCGCCGGCCTGGCCTTCGGTAATCCTGCGCCGACCTGCCAAGTCCACGGTTTAGCCTTTGCAACTTGGCCGGCAAACAGTTCGCCGAAGGGTGAAATCCTGCTCTGCTTCTAAACTCGGGAGCAAGATTCACGATCCATGATCGCCGCCCAACGCTTGGAACCGGCTGTGGCGATTACAACGGTTGTCGGTGGGGCTGTGGCGGCGGTCCTGGCGGGCGTCGTCCTGTATATGTTGCTGCCGGCGCACTCGGTCCCTGCCGATGCTACGACGCCGGATGTGGTGGGAACCCAGCCGTGCACGCGCTCTGATGGAGGCCCTGGGCTGATGGGGACTCGAGACGGGCGGGCCTACTGTTTCCCCACGCACAAGAAGCGGCATAGCGCGGAATAGGAGGACGGCGGCACCGGCGTTCAAGCCTGTCTCAGGCGCCTTGACGCTGCGGCTGTCCGCGCCACGGCGGGTTCAGATCGCTGGGGGTCAGGGTGCCACGCGGGGCGGGCGGGGGCTTTTTCTCAGCCTTGCCCTTGGCGCTGGCCGGCTCGACGCGCACGCCCTCTTCTCCCTTGCCGCCGCCGACGCGGGAGGTGATCAGCTCAAAGGCCATGCGGGCGCCGAACTCGGCCTTCTTCAGGAACGCGGCCCACACCTCCGAGCCGAGCTCGCACGTCTTGGCGTTGCGATCACAGAACGTAGTGACGCGTTCAACCGTGGCAGCCGCCGCGCTGTAGAGGCGGGCCTGCTGGTTGGCGTCGGTCGGTAGCAGCAACACGACCAGTCCGATCCAGAATGCTGCTCGGATAAGAAACATGGAAAGACGCTCACACGCTGCGGGCCTGTTGCCCGGCTTTCTTCGCCAGCATTAGCCCTAACAGACAAACCTCTCGATCGACCCAAGGCAGGGCCGAACTTTCTCGGCGATATTGCCGCAAATTTTATCGATCGGGCGCAGACTGGCGTGGCGGCTGCGCGCGTGCAGCCATTGGTGAACACGAGCGGTTAACAGTTCGTTTACACACCCCTCCGAATAATGCCGGCCGTGGCCGGATACTGCGGGGGGCGTGCGTACGGGAGTAAGGATAATGACGCCACACCAGACGGGTACTGTTCTGGGTTGTTTCGTTCTGCTGACGGCCGGGGTTGCCTGCAACGCGCTGTTCATGCAATCGCGGCCGAGCATGGCGAGCCGCGCCGTGCTGGAGCGCCCGCTACCGCGCAAGACCGCCGAGCGTATGCGCCACACGTCCGATATCGCCCATCCGGCGACGCGCGTCGCGGCCCGTAAATTGGACGGCGGCAGTCAGCGCACGGCACGGCTCGACCTGACCTCCGCGACCGTCGAGGATCTGCTGCGTCCGGCGGACAGCGTGCAGGAGGACACCGAGACGGTCCGGGCCGTGCAGCGCGAGCTGCACCAGCGCGGTTACGGTCCGCTGGTCAGCGACGGCAACATGCGACCGCTCACGCGAGCGGCCATCATGGCCTACGAGCACGACCACGGACTGCCGCTCAGCGGCGAGGCGAGCGACGTGCAGCTCAAGCGCATCGTGCTCGGTGGCCCGGCGAGCGCCGAGCTGGCGCCCGCCATTACGACCGGCACCGCGACCGTTCCCAAGGTCGCGACGGCGCGGGCGGGCGAGGTCGTGCGCACGGTGCAGGAGCTGCTCACCAAAGCCGGCTACCAGCCCGGCCAGATCAATGGCCGGCTCGGCGAAGACACCTTGCGGGCGCTGCGCGACTTCGAGGTGGCCAAGGGGCTCACGCCCAAGGGGCGCATCTCGGCCGAAGTGCTGCTGCGGTTGAGCGAAGCAAGCCAGGCCGGCCAACCGACCTCGAAGTCCGCATCGGCGCGCTAAGACCTGTGCTGACTGCGCCAGCTCTTGCCGGAGTTCGTCGCTCCCTTACACTGGGCTCGCACATGCCGATCAACACGCGGCTCGCAAAGCCTCGGTATTTGCGAGCCTGAATCGCACTAGCGAACAATACGGTTGGCCAGTGTCCTTCAGTCTGCGAATTGCCGGGGCGCCGAGCGGCAAAGCAGCCGGCAATTCGGAGACTGAACACCGACATGCGTCTCAAGACCGAAGTCTGGGTGAAGGCCTACCTGCGCCGCTGCGCCGGCGAAGGCGCGGACGCGGTGCTCGTGCGTCGCGGCGACAGTGATGCCGGCGCCGTCTACATCAAGGTCAGCCGCCTCGACGGCACGGCATCGCTGTTCGGCCCGGCGCCTGCCGGCCTCGAGGGTGCACGCGAGGAGCGGCGATTCGAGTCGAGCTTCAAGCGCGAGGTCGTCGCCGAGGCAGAGGCCGACGCCTTCCTCGCCCGCCAAGTTGAATTCGACGCCGACATTTGGATCGTGGCCGTCGATGATCGCCGGGGCCGCCACTTCCTCGATGACTGGCTCGTGCCCTCGTGATGCGTTCGGCTGGGGTGTGATCGCGAACTCGGGTGAGGGCAGCTCTGACCAGCCCC
The DNA here is from genome assembly GCA_035762425.1 of Hyphomicrobiaceae bacterium. Lineage (GTDB taxonomy): Bacteria > Pseudomonadota > Alphaproteobacteria > Rhizobiales > Hyphomicrobiaceae > AWTP1-13. The sequence goes on from DASTOW010000115.1 coordinate 17,062, forward strand.
TCCTCATCGCACAGTGGCACGCTCGTTAAGAATCCATTAACCCCTGTGACCATCAAATGTGAGAGTCGCGGCAGGGATGGTGCGCGTTGTGCGCGACTTGGGGCCGACCGGGCAAAAAAGCGCGGCGGTCCAAGGGGGAGCCGATGGCAATGATTCTCGAATTCCGGGGCGCGTCGCGGGACGAGCAGCGTGAGGCGGCGCAACCGCGCACCGCCCAGATCATCATTTTTCCGGGGGTGAGGCGCGAGCGCCACGCCGAGCAGGCAAAATCGCGACGCCGCGACAAAGTGCGACCCAAACGCGACCGCCTCGAGCTGCCGGACTGAGTGCCGGCAGCTCCATGCGCAGGCGCACTTCGGTGCCTGCATGCCGGCCTTCGACGCTGGCATTGAAGTCGGCGGCATTGTCGATCTGCGTGCGGTCCAGCGACAGGACCATGTTGCCGACTTTGAGGCCGGCGTTTTCCGGCGGCGAGCCGGGCTCTGTCTTGCGCACCTTGGCCGCGTGGCGCGTTCCAGCCAGGCCTGTCGGCTTCCTCTTTCGTCACGTCCTCGGGCTCGACACCGAGATAGCCGCGGGCTCTCTGGCCCAACAGCAGCGCCGCCGAGCCCGGCGGCAAACACGCTCAGCATCAGCAACCAGCCAAGCTCTCTTTCGCCGGGGGCAGGCCCCAGGCGTTACCATGGGGCAGCCCTCAATGCGGCATCTGGCAATGACAGGCACAATCAGGGTTCAACATTGCCTGCAAACAAAGGGGCGGCGCTGTTACCCGGAGCTTGCCAAACGAATACCCATCTGCGGCGCGCGGTGAGGCAGCCAACGCTAGCGCTTCGGCGCAACCGGCGTGCAGCTCGCTCGGCGCAGCTTGGCTTCTGTCTCTGCCCGCCAGGCCAGCCCACGCAGCGGGGCCCGCAGCAGCACTAGGCCCTGGGTGACGGGAGACTCGATTTGCGAATCGTCGCCCGAGACGCGCCGTGGACCGAAGTCGACCAGTCGCTCGCTCGCCGGCGTGACTACGAAACTGACCTCGCTGCGGCGCAGTTGCTGGGCCGGCATGACATAGAAGTTGTCGCCCTGCGGCGTGTGCAGCGACAAAGTCCAGCCAGGATCCGACAGCACCGCGCTGACGGTCAGCGAACCCGATGCCAGGTCGAACCGGCAGGCGGCATAGAGCGCGTCGGCTGCCACGAACGGCAGCAGCTGCGTGGTTGGCGTCGGCGGCGGCAGGAACACCATCTGGTTGGCGGGCAGCGTGTCCTGCAGCTTGCGGAAGGCGTTGCCCGGGCCCAGCAGCGGCACAGCGAGGGTCGCCGTGATGTGCACGATGCCAGCCAGCAGCGCGGCGCCGACCACCGTGCGCCAGCCGATCTGGCGCATCCATCTCGGCAACTTGAGGATGGTTGCTTTCATCGGCAGGCCACCCGCTGAATCTCAGGCAGCGGCTTGGGTGCGCCGCGTTCCACGGATGCCGCCGCCCAAGCAGCATCCTGTACGGTCAGCACCAGCGTGATCCGGCTGCCGCCGCCGATTGGCAGCCAGTTGCCGGCGCGTGCATCGCGCGCCAACGTAATGACGGCGTGTCCGTTGGGTTCGCGCATCACCGTCTCGCTGTTGAAGGCATGGCGCTCGGCCGTGTTGGTGATCAGGTTGCCGCGTCCGTCGAAGGCGGCAATACCCCACCACGCGATTTCCGGATCCTCCATAACGATGGCGTACTCGCAGGCCGAGTGCAGGCGGCCGCCGTTGCTATCAGTGCTCGCCACGTAGGTCAGCTCGAGGGTGGAGGAAATGGGCAGCAGGGCGTTGCGCGAGGTATGCGCGCGCGTGTAGGGGTCGGCGTCCGGCCGGCCAGCCGTGGTCCACGTCACCCATGGCCCGAGCGTGCGCGTCGACAGTCGCGAGCCGGTATCCATCATGTACCAGGCCGTGCCGAGACCACCACCGATGGCCAGCACCAGGAATGCAGCCACATTGATCAGGAAGCTGCCGACGATATTCACGCGGGCCCCTTTGTCGAGTATCCGAAGGTTATAGCCGGATCTTGAGCCGTTTCGACCCACACGCTCTTGGTTTGCGTATAGGCCAGCAACGCCTCGCTGCCGCTGGACCGACCATAGCCGCTGCGGCCGAAGCCTCCGAACGGAGACATGACGCTGATCGACTTATAGCTGTTGATCCAGAAGGTGCCGGCCCGGACCGCTGCGGCGACGCGATGGGCCCTCGCCACATCGCCCGTCCATAGAGCGCCGGCCAGTCCGTATGGGGTGCCGTTGGCCAATGCGATGGCTTCCTCCTCGCTGTCGAAGGGGGTTACGGCCACGACCGGGCCGAACACCTCTTCCCTCGCGATCTCCATATCGGGCCTGACGCCATCGAGGATGGTCGGTGCGTAGTAGAAGCCGCCTGTATCTGCCAACTCCGCCGGCTTCTCGCCGCCCGTGGCGAGCGCTGCACCAGCGCCGATGCCTTGCCGCACCATCTGGTCGATCTTCGACCACTGCCGGGCATTGTTAATCGGCCCGATATGGGTCTCGTCCAGGTGAGGCGGGCCGATGGGAATGCGTCGTGCGGCAAGCGCATAGCGCTCCACGAACGGCTCGTGCAGCGAGCGGTGGACGAGCAGGCGGGAGCCGGCGACGCAACTCTGCCCCGCCGCGGCGAAGATCGCCGACTGTGCTCCGAGCAGGGCGCGTTCGAGGTTGGCATCGGCGAACACGATGTTGGCCGACTTGCCGCCCAGCTCGAGAATGCAGGGAACGATTTGGCGGGCAGCGGCGGCAGCGATCGCTGCGCCGGCCTGCGCAGAGCCGACGAACACCACGAGTGCAGTCTTGGGGTGGCTAACCATGGCCTGGCCCGAGGTGGCGCCCCCGCCGGCGATGACGTTGACGAGACCGCGCGGCGCGCCGGCCTGCTGGCACAGCACGCCAAGCACCAGCGTGCTGAGCGGCGTCAGTTCCGAGGGCTTGATCACCACGCCGTTGCCGGCGGCAATGGCCGGGGCGATCTGCCAGCCACCCGTGAACAGCGGGGCGTTCCAGGGGGTAATCTGCGCCACGACGCCGTAAGGCTCGCGCCGCGTGTAGTTGAGGTGCGAGGTCGGTACCGGGATCACCTCGCCGTGCAGTTTGTCGCACCAGCCGCCGTAGTACTCGAACATTTCGGCGATGCGCACGGCTTCGCCGCGCGTATCCCTGATGGGGCGCCCGGCCGAGCGGCACTCCAGCTCGGCGATCGCCGCGGCGTGCTGGCGGATTTGCCGAGCGATCTCGAACATGGCGCGGCCGCGTGCGGATGCTGTGAGTGCGATCCATTCCCGCTGGGCTGCCGCAGCTCCATCCATTGCGGCATCGACCACGGATCGGCCGGCATCCTGGAAGGCGGCAAACGGCTGGCCGGTGGCGGGATCGACAAGGTGCAGGTCTTCACCCGTGCCGGGCACAACCTCGCCGTTCACCCAGCTGCCGATCGGCTTGCCCGACAGGAAGGGTGCCAGCAGCTCGCCGATGCGCCGGCCGTGCTCGGCTGTGGCGATGCTATCCATTGGTAATTGCCTTCTTGGCACCGCCGTCGGCGACGATGCTGCCCATGCGCGTGAAGTCATCGCTGTCGGCGAGGCGCGCGACACTGGATGCCCACAGCTCGCCTACCAGGCGCGACAGGGGAAGATCGGCGCCGGTGCGTTGCGCCAGCTCTTGCGCCAGCCGCACGTCCTTGCGCATGAGCGCCATCGAGAAGCCGCTGTCGAAGCGATCGGACATGATCCAGGTCGGAAAGTGCACCTCGCTCATGCATGACCGGCCGGAGGCTGCGTTCACGACGTTGAGGGCCGCTTGCGGATCTATTCCCGCGGCTGCCGCCAGTCGCAAGCCCTCGCTCGTTGTTAGCATGTGGGCGGCCGCCAGCAGGTTATTGACCAGCTTGGCGACGTTGCCCGCGCCGCTTGGTCCAACGTGCAACGCCTTGGCGGACAGCGCGTCGATAACCGGCCGCGCAAGGGCGACGTCCGCCTCGGAGCCGCCGATCATCATGGTCAGCTTACCCGACGCTGCGCCCGCAGGGCCGCCGCTGACAGGCGCATCGAGAAAGCCCACACCCGCGGCATCGAGCCTGCTCGCGAGCGCCCGGCTGACGTCGGGCTCGGATGTCGAGGTGTCGACGATGATGAGCCGGCTGTCGCGACCGGGTCTGAGCAGCGATGCGTGCGCCTTGACCACGCTCTCGACGTCTTGCGCGGTCGGCAGCGAGAAGACGATGTAGTCCGAGCGCGAAAATACGGCGTCGATCTTGTCCACCACCGCCACGCCCGCACTGGTCGCCGCGTCTTGCTGGCTGACCTTCACATCGAAACCGATGACGTGAAATCCTTTGCCGGCAAGGGTTCGCGCCATGCCGAGCCCCATGCTGCCGAGCCCGACCACGCCCACCGTCGATTGCCTTGGTGTGCCCATGTTTGCCTATCGGCCGTCGCGCCGTCCGAGTTTGCCAAAGCTTGATGTTGGACCGCGAGGAAGCTTCAGGAAAGCGACAGGCACATCCATGCGGCTAATCGGCTGACGTGATGCAAGTTCAGACATGCGATCCGCGGACGGCTCCAGGTCCGACGAACAGCTCGTTCATTGTGCCGTCGCATCGGGCCATGCAGTTCAGCGTTACTGGGCCGTGCCGCCCGGACCTTCGGCGCGCCGCTCCGGCCCGCTTTTCGATTTCGGCTCAGGTGGACGGCCCTTGGAGGCGCCACTGTTGTCAGGTGTGGTGCTGGCCGGCGTGGCCTGCACGCCGCCGGCGCGGCGCATGGAGTCGGCAAGACGCTTCAGTACATCCCGGGTCTGATCCGGCATGAGGCTGGTTTTCTTCTGCGTGCTCTGGGCGATCTGCGCCTGTGCAAGGCCCGGGTCGGTGCGCTTCAGTTCAGCCAGGCGCTGCTGCTCGGCCACCTGCACAGGATGCAGCGGCAAACCCGGAATGGCGGGAATGTTGCGGTTGGCGTGGGCGACCGACATGAAATTGTGCCAGGCCGTGGCGGGCAGGCTGCCGCCCGTCACGCCGCCGTTGTAGTGCATGGGCCGGAAATCGTCGTGCCCGACCCAAACGCCGGTCACCAGGGCGCCGGTGAAGCCGATGAACCAGGCGTCGCGATAGCTGGAGCTGGTGCCGGTCTTGCCCGCGGAATAGGTGAAGTCGAGCTGTGCGCGCTTGGCCGTGCCTTCAAGCACCACGGCCTGCATCATCTGGTTCATGCCCTCGGCAACCTTGCGACTGACCACCTGCGGGGCCTCGGGCTCGTCGCGTTCGCGCGAGTAAATGAGCTCGCCCTTGGAATTGAAGATCTCCAGGATCGCGTAGGGCTTGGTCAGCTTGCCGCCGTTGGCGAACGTGGCGTAGGCGGAGGTGTGCTGCAACGGTGTGATGCCGGTATCGCCGAGCGCCATTGAGCAGGTCTTCTTGACGCCCTCCACGCCCAGCCGCTGCGTCATCTCCAGCACCTTCTCGCGGCCGACCCGCAACGACAGGTCGACCGCCGGCACGTTGAGCGAAACCTTGAAGGCGTCGGTGGCGGTCATTGTGCGCCCGGAGCCGCCGCCGCCGCTGTAGTTCTTGGGCGCCCAGTTGCCGCAGGCACCACCGTAGTCGCGCACCATCGACTTCGGGCCGTAGCCGTGCTCGAACGCCGTGGCGTACACGTACAGCTTGAACGACGAACCCGGCTGGCGATGCGCATGCGCCGCGCGATTGAACTGGCTCTCGCCGTAGTCGAGGCCGCCCACCATGGCGCGCACCGCGCCGTCAGGCTCCATGGATACCATGGCACCGGTGATCGGATTACCGCGCCGCGTGGCTGTCGGACGCAGGGTGGTCACCAGCGCGTCCTGTGCCGATTGCTGCATGCCGACATCGATGGTCGTGCGCGCCGTCAGCACGTAATAGCCGCGTCCTTCGGCTACCCGCTGAATCTCCTCGAACGCCCAGTCGAGGAACCAGTCGGGGCTGTAGGCGCGCCGCGTCTCGATGATCTTGGCGGGGTTGAGCCGGGCAGCATGCACCTGGCCCGCGCTCATGTAGCCGGCCTCGACCATGTTGTTGAGCACCTCATTGGTGCGTGCGCGCGCAGCCGGCAGATTGATGTGCGGCGCGAACTTGCCCGGCGCCTTGAACAATCCCGAGAGCAGGGCGGACTCGGCAAGCGTTAGCTCGCGCGCCGAATGGCCGAAATAGAATTGCGAAGCTGCCTCGACGCCGAATGCGCCGCCGCCGAGATAGGCGCGATCCAGATAGAGCTTCAGGATCTCGCGCTTGGAGAAGCGCGACTCGAGCAGGAAGGCGAGATAGGCCTCCTTGACCTTGCGCTGGATCGAGCGCTCCGCCGACAGGAACAGGTTCTTGGCGAGCTGCTGTGTCAGGGTGGAGCCGCCCTGCACGACCTCGTTGGCGCGCGCGTTTTCGATCAGCGCGCGCGCCGTGCCGAGAAAGTCGACGCCGAAGTGTTCGAAGAAGCGCCGGTCCTCGGTCGCCAGCGTAGCCTTGATCAGGTGATCGGGCAGGTCCTCGAGCGGCACGGCATCGTTGTGGTGCATGCCGCGCTGGCCGATCTCGGCTCCGTCGCGGTCCAGGAATTTGACGCTGTATTTGCCGGTCGCGATCTTGTTCTCGTCGAACTCGGTCAGCGCCGGAATGGCCAGCGCGTAGATCACGAACAGCCCGCCGGCGCCAAGCGTGAGCCCCTCGGAGACGGCTTCGTTCATCAGCTTCTTCCAGCCGGTCAGCCGGAAGCGTGCAAAGAAGGTGGTGACGCTGTTCCAGCGGTCGGCCAGCGTCTCCCAGGTCTGGGCGATGGAGGAATCGATCCAGGCATCGACGCCGAGCCAGTCGATCAGGCGCTTGCCGCCGGCTTGTCTAAAGAACCAATCGTGCACGCGTTCAGGCCCCGTGTTGTCGATCTACCAAGGCGCGGGCAACGGCAGCAGCCTCGCTCGGCTGGAATCACCTACGACGACTGTACCAGTAGAAAACCTTACCATCGCTACTGCAGGCAACGCGAGAACCACCTTTTTCAGGTAATTCCGTACTTTACCGGTTGGTCAGCTTGAGCTCGATGCGTCGGTTGCGGCGGTAAATCTCCTCGCTGACGCCATCCTCGAGCGGCTGGAACTCGCCGTAGCCGGCCGCCACCAGGCGCTTGGGCGGTACGCCCCGGCTGATCAGATATTTGACAACGGAGGTCGCACGCGCGCTGGATAGCTCCCAGTTGGAGGGAAACTGTGCGCTGGCGATCGGCCTCGGATCGGTGTGGCCATCAACCTGCAAGGCCCAGTCGATCTCGGGCGGGATCGAGCGCTCCAGTTCGACGATGGCCGCCGCCAGCTGATCGATAGCCGCCAGCCCTTCGACGGTCATGGTGGCCTGCCCGGATGGGAACAGCACTTCCGATTGGAACACGAAGCGGTCGCCGACTACGCGGATGTCCTTGCGGTCGCGCAGCAGCTCGCGCAGGCGGCCGAAGAAGTCGGATCGGTAGCGCTGCAACTCCTGCACCTGGCGGGCCAGCACCACGTTGAGGCGCGCGCCGAGATCGGAGATGCGAGCCTGGCTCTCCTTGTCCTTGGCCTCGGCGGCGTTGAGGGCCTCGTTGAGGGCCGCCATCTGCCGGCGCAGCGCCAGCAGCTGCTGGTTGAGCAGGTCGACCTTGGCCATGGATTCGTTGCTCAGCGTCTTGCTGTCGGCCAGCTCCTTGCTCAAGGCGGCGATGCGCGCATCCTTGTCGCCGCCGGCGCCGGCCAGGCCCGTCAGCCGCTCGTTGTCGCTCCTCAGCGACGCGAGCGAGGCCTGCAGTGCAGCCAACTCGTCCTCTGCCGTTTTGCTTTTGCCCTTTTCCAGGCTGAGCAGGTTGGTTAGCTCCGCGAGCTGACGACTGACGCGTCGCAATGCGACTTCCTTGCTGCCCGCCTCCTGGCTCACGTAGTACTGGGCCACCATGAACACGGACAGCAGGAAGGTGACGACCAGCAGCAGCGTCGAGAGGACGTCGACATAGCCCGGCCAGAACAGGTCGTGGCTGCCCGATCGGCGGGCGCGGCTGTAGGTCATGGCTTACCCTACTTGCGATGCACGGTGGAGGCGAGATCCTTGAGCACGGAGGCGACCTCCGACTGCTGGGCTGCCTGCTCATCGACCCATTCACGTACGACCTTCTGCTCGGCCCGCATCTGCCGAACGAGCTGGTCAACGCCTTTGGCGAGATCCTTGACCGCTTCCTCCGGACCCGGACCTCCGCCGGCTCGCGGCACCTGTGCGATCCGGTCGCCGAGTTCGAGCACGGCGCGATGCATGTCGTGGACGGCCGCATACAGCTGTTGGCTGGCGAAATCGCCGCCCTGGCCAGTACCGGCCGGTGCCAGCTCGGTGATGCCAGACAGCCATTCCTCGAGCTGATTGTAGAAGCGGCCGTGCGCATGGCTGGCCTGCAGCTCGAGGAACCCCAGCACCAGCGAGCCGCCGAGGCCCAGCAACGAGGACGAGAAGGCCGTGCCCATGCCGCGCAGAGGTGCGGCAAGGCCGGTCTTGAGCTCGTCGAACATCACGGCGCTGTCGCCCTTAGTATCAAGCGCGGCGATCGTGCGGCCGACCGAGGTGATGGTATCGAGCAGGCCCCAGAACGTTCCGAGCAAACCGAGGAACACCAGCAGGCCCACCAGATAGCGTCCGGTATCGCGTGCCTCATCGAGCCGGCCGCCGATCGAGTCCATGATCGAGCGCATCGAGGTTGCCGACAGCGACAGCGAGCCGGTGCGGTCGCGCAGCATGGTGGCCATCGGTGCCAGCAGCACCGGCCGGTGCGAGATGGCAAGCCCCGGGTCGGCAATGCGGAAGGCATTGACCCAACGCACCTCGGGATAGAGCCGCAGCACCTGCTGGAACGAGTAGAGGATGCCGGCAAACAGGACGACGAGGATCAGGCCGTTGAGGCCTGGATTGTTGAGCATCGCTTCTTCCAGCGGCTTGTGCAGAACCGCAACGACGAGCCCAACTAGCACCAGAAATACGAACATCCGCCACAGATACACACCGGGCGTAAATAACGTCCGATGCAGAGAGGGTGGACCCCGCTCCGCGCCTCTCGCTCGTGCCATTACGTCCTACTCCAGCCCTCGGATCGGGGCGACATTAGCCAAAGACGCTCGCATCATAAACCGGCAACATCATGATGCCGGATTGCACCTAACCGGCACTCAGGGTGCCTTTTTTGCATCCGCGATCACCGCGAGCAGCGCCTTTTGGATGGCGGCATTGCCGGCGACGATGCTCTTGGTCTCCAACATCTGGGCCTCGCCGCTGGTATCGGACACGTGCCCGCCGGCCTCGCGCACCAGCAGCGCCCCCGCCGCAATGTCCCAGGGGCCAAGATGATAGTCAAAATACCCGTCGAGGCGCCCAGCCGCCACCCAGGACAGGTCGGTGGCCGCTGATCCGGTACGCCGGATGCCCGCCACCTGGGGCATTAACAGCTTGCATTCCCTCAGGAATCGCTCGTGGCCATCGCGTCCCCGGTTGGGCATGCCAGTGGCAACGACACTGTCGGCCAGCGACTTACGCGACGCCACACGCAGGCGGCGGCTGTTAACGAAGGCCCCCTGTCCGCGCTCGGCCGTATACATCTCGTCGAGGATCGGATTGTAGATCAGGCCTGCCACCAGCTCCCCTTCCCGCTCCAGGGCGATGGCGATGCCAAACAGGGGGTTGCCATGCAGGAAATTAGTGGTGCCGTCGAGCGGATCGACGATCCAGCGGTGCGTCTTGTCGGCCCCCTCCACCGTGCCGCGTTCCTCCATGAGGAAACTGTAGCCAGGGCGTGCCTTCGACAGCTCGCGGAACAGCGTTTCCTCGGAACGGTGGTCGGCCGCCGACACAAAGTTGGCCGGCCCCTTCACCGAGACCTGCAGCTGCTCGACTTCGCCGAAATCGCGGGCCAGGCCGCGCCCGGCTTTGCGCGCGGCTGCAATCATCACGTTCATCAGGGCGGAGGCGGGCATCGGTCCGGCTGTCCTTGGGTCTTGGTGTTCAAAGAGCGCGCCCGACCTAACCCAGCGAACCGCAACTTACAAGGGTGCCGCCGGTCGGGCCGCTCTCGCATGTTGTTCTTTTTTCGTTCTGGTAAGGTGACCCGCCTGCGACGGCCGTCGCAATCCCGCATCCGCTGGCGAGGCGACGGCGAGCTCGGGCCGACCCAGCGGAATGAGCGCGCCCGCTGGCGGCGGGGCGATGGCCGCGATCTCTGCGCGATCGATTACAACCTGACCGCCGCGCACGCCAGCAGTTTGAACCCCGCCGATGGTGGCCTCGGAGGGCCCACTCGATGCGCTGGATGCTGTCCGCAAGAGCAGGTCTTGGTAAGAGCGCACCGTACCGCCGCGGTCCGGTGGCTGCTGGTCGGAGGGCGAAGCCGGTTTGCTGGCGAGCGCTTTCACGCCGGCCGCATGCGTGCCAGTTGGTCCGCGTCCCCGATCGCTTCGGAGCATGCCGTGGCGGCACAACTCGAGCGCCTTCATTTGTGGGGCCGCATCGAGCGCCGCCCCACGCCAGCCTGCGACCACGCGCGGCAGGTGCCGTCCGAGCCGGTAGCTGACCAAACCGCCGTTTCCAACCCGGCCCGATCGGGACTAGGCTGGAGATGGAGCTGATGGGGCGCACGGTTTTGGAGGACTGCGCCATGGCAAGCTACATCCTTCTAGCGACCTACACCGAGCAGGGCATCAAGGGCATCAAGGACACGGTGAAGCGCACGAGCGCCGTCAAGGAGCTCGGCAAGAAAGTCGGTGTCACTCTGAAGGAAAGCTACTGGACGCTCGGGCAGTACGATGTGATCGCCCTCTGCGAGGCGCCCGACGATGCGACCATGACCGCCTTTTCACTCTCCGTCGCCAGGCTCGGCAACGTCAAGACGCAGACGTTGCGCGCCTTCTCCGGCCAGGAAATGTCGGACGTGCTGGCCAAGTTGACGTAGGCAAGGCTGGTCTCTGATCGGGCTCAATCCTTCGACACGTCGCGACGGCGGACGAGGTCGGTGGGAGGGCTGTGCCTGCAACGATGGATTGCAGCCACACGCACGTGCAATACGAAGCCGCCGCGGCCGGTTTCATGGTGCGTCGCAGCAGGCATTTGCTTGCTGAAAATCTATGCAGCGTGTCCCCGCGGGAACGCCGCCTCGATGCATCCAGAGCTAGGTTTGGCGCGTATAGGATTCGGTTACGTGCGACCTACATAGTGCTGAGACTGCCCACAGGAGACATTGATGATCAGGTCCGCTCGCTTCTGGAAACCAGTCATTGCCGCAAACACGATGATTATGATGTTGATCTTGGCCGTCACGGTGGCAGGCGCAGCCGGGCCGTTCGAGTTGCTCAACGGTTCGTGGTCGGGGGCGGGCAGCATCAAGCTCGATGACGGCCGCACCGAGGGCCTCAAGTGCAAGGCCTACTACTCGCCGCGCAGTGGTGGTGCCTCGATGGGCCTCGCCCTGCGCTGCGCGAGCGCGTCGAACAAGATCGACCTGCGCGCCACGCTCAATTCGACCGGCAGCCGCATCGCCGGCAGCTGGGAGGAGCGCACGTTCAACGTGAACGGCAGCGCGTCCGGCCAGGCGGCCGGCAATGCCATCAAGCTCGCCATCGACGCGGGTGTGTTGTCGGGCTCGATGAACGTCACCACCAATGGCAAGTCGCAGACCATCTCCGTGCGGACGGACGGCACGGGTTTGAGGGGCGTCAACATCAACCTGAACCGGGATTGAGTCCTGCTGCACGTCATTTTCGCGAGGCGGGAATCCGGCAGCGAGCCATGTATCTCCGGAATTCCCGCGGAGCGGGGAATCCGGTAGCGAGCCATGTATCTCCGATGACTTGATCTGCGCCTGCGCGCAGAGCGCGGCTCGCTCGCGTCAGCTCAGGCGACGAACGGGTTGGTTTTGCGCTCCTCGCCAAGCGTGCTCATTGGCCCGTGTCCGCAAATGAATGCCACGTCGTCGCCGAGCGGGAACAGCTTGGTCTTGATCGCTACGATCAGCGCGTCGTGGTCGCCGTAGGGAAAGTCGGTGCGGCCGATCGAGCCGCGAAACAGCACATCTCCCACCAGCGCGAAGCGCTGCCCGGCATTGAACAGAACCACCGAGCCCGGCGAATGTCCCGGGCAATGCAGGACCGAGAAGGTTGCCCCCGCCACCTCAACCGTGTCACCTTCTGCTAGCCACCGGTCCGGCGTGACGCTACGCGCGCCGTTGAGGCCGAACATAGTTCCCTGTTCAGCGAGGCCATCGAGCAGGAACTGGTCGGCCACATGCGGTCCTTCGATGGGCAGCCCACTGTGTTTCTCCTTGAACTCGGCGGCCGCGCCCGCGTGATCGATGTGGCCGTGGGTCAGCAACACCTTCTCCGGCCGCAGCCCTACTTTAGCGATGGCAGCCTCGATGCGGTCGATATCGCCGCCTGGATCGACGACCGCCCCTCTTTTCGTCTCCTCGTCCCACAGCAGCGTGCAGTTCTGCTGGAACGGCGTTACAGGAACGATGGCGGCTTTGAGGGGCATCAGCGGCGTCACCCGGGGTTGAGCACGCTCTCCCTAGCCGAGATACCTGCGTCAACCAAGGATAATGAGTTGATCGCCGGCATGCGCCAACAAGGGCTGTGGTGCCGCGCCAAATATGCGGTATATGCTTCGCAGATATAGAAACTCTCGGAGGAAACGATAATGACGAAGTACACCCGCCGCGACCTCTTAATTGCAGGTGGCGCGGCTGGCGCAGCCGCCACCCTCGGATTGGGGTCGGTGCGCGCCCAGGCGTGGCCCAATCGTCCAGTTACGATTATTTGCCCCTGGGGTGCGGGCGGCGGCACCGACGCGACGGCGCGCATCGTCGCGGCCGTGCTGGAGAAGGAGCTGAAGCAGCCCTTCAACGTCGTCAACCGCACCGGCGGCTCGGGCGTGGTCGGCCATTCCGCCATCGCCACTGCGGCCCCGGACGGCTACACACTCGGCATCATCACCGTCGAGATCTCAATGATGCACTGGCAGGGCCTGACCGACCTCAAGCCCGACAGCTACACGCCGCTCGCCCTGATGAACGAGGACCCGCCCGGCATCCAGGTGCCGGCATCTGCTCCCTACAAGACCGTCAAGGAGCTCGCCGACGCCATCAAGGCGGCACCGGCCGGCAAGCTGAAAGCTTCGGGCACGGGCCAGGGCGGCATCTGGCATCTGGCGCTGGTCGGATGGCTGCAGGCCATGGGCCTCAAGGCCGATCACGTGGCCTGGGTTCCCTCCAACGGTGCAGCGCCGGCCATGCAGGACCTGGCGGCCGACGGCTTGGATCTCGTCACCTGCTCGGTCCCCGAAGCGCGTGCCATCATCGAAGCTGGCAAGGCGCGCAGCCTCGCGGTCATGGCCTCCGAGCGCAACCCGGCCTTCAAGGACGTACCGACGCTGAAAGAGGCGATGGGCATTGACTACACGACGGGTGCGTGGCGTGGCTTTGCCGCTCCCAAGGGTCTGCCGGCCGACATCGCCAGTGCGCTCACCGCTGCCCTCAAGAAGGTCAACGAGGCGGCCGAGTTCCGCGAGTTCATGGCTAACCGCGGCTTCGGCATCAAGTGGGCCGACGGTCCGGGCTTTGCCAAGTTCATGGATGAAGGCAACAAGGCAATGGGCGTGGCCATGAAGGCCGCTGGTCTCGCCAAGACCTGAGGCATCCGGTTCGGGGCCCGCGCATGCGTGGGCCCCTCCCTTTGGCTCGTCTTTCGTCCCACATCCCTTCTTCAGTACTGCGCACCCTCGCATGCAGCTTTCCGATCGCGTAACAGGCTTGTGCATGGTCGCCCTCGGCGGTCTGGCAGCCTACGGCGGCTCGCGACTGCCTCCCGTCCCCGGCCAGCAGATTGGCCCCAACGTCTTCCCCATGGTGGTGGGTATCGGCCTCGTCATCTGCGGCGCCATGATTGCGCTGCGCATCGGTCGCAGCTTCGAGGATGAAGCCGAAGCCGATCTCGCCAAGATCACCGGAACCGAAGAGGCGGCGACTGCTAGCCCCGCTACCCGTTGGTGGACCGGCTTGTCGGTACTGTTGCCGCCGGCCATGCTGCTCTTCTATGTCTACGCTGTCGACAAGCTTGGCTTCCTGCCGACTGCCGCCGCGATCGTGCTGACCATCGCCACCGCGCTGGGTGCGCGATTGATGCTTGCAATTCCTCTGGCTCTCGGCGCTCCGCTGTTCGTCAATCTGGTGTTTGCAAAGCTGCTGCGTGTGCCGCTGCCGTCGGGGCTGCTGCCCCTGCCATGGCTGGGCTTACCATGATGAACACGGTCATCGAAGCCTTCGGGCTGGTCCTGCAGACGGATGTGCTGATCGCCATCCTGCTGTCCTCGATCTACGGGCTGGTCGTTGGCTCGCTGCCGGGCCTGTCGGCCACCATGGCAACGGCGCTGCTGGTGCCGGTGACATTCTATCTGTCCCCGATCGCTGCGGTCGCGGCCATCATCTCGGCCTCGGCCATGGCCATCTTCTCCGGCGACATTCCAGGCGCGCTTCTGCGCATTCCCGGCACACCTGCGTCTGCTGCTTACACCGACGAAGCCTATGCCATGACCCGCAAGGGCCAGCCCGAGATGGCGCTTGGCATCGGGCTCTGGTTCAGCGCGCTCGGCGGCATTGCCGGCACGCTGTCGTTGATGGTGCTCGCGCCACCGCTTGCCGAGATGGCGCTCAAGTTCTCCACCTACGAGTATTTCTGGTTGGCGTTCCTTGGCCTGATGTGCGCGACCATGGTGGCCCGTTCCTCGCCGGTGAAGGCGATCGCCAGCATGCTGATCGGCCTGCTCGTCTCCTGCGTCGGCATCGAGAACCCGGCCGGCACGCCGCGTTTCACGTTCGGCATCACCGATCTGCTGGGCGGGATCGAGCCCATTCCAGCTCTCGTCGGCGTATTCGCCGTATCCGAGGTGATGCGCGCGATGCTGTCGGCCGAGCCGCCCAAGCTGCCATTCCGGCGCTTCGGCAGCATCCTG
Organism: Hyphomicrobiaceae bacterium; assembly: GCA_035762425.1. Classification (GTDB taxonomy): domain Bacteria; phylum Pseudomonadota; class Alphaproteobacteria; order Rhizobiales; family Hyphomicrobiaceae; genus AWTP1-13. The sequence continues at coordinate 32,110 of DASTOW010000115.1, forward strand.
GCCGGTCAGTGGAAACTGACCAAGGAATACGTGGCGCCGCAGGTGCGCGGCAACATCGTCGGCATCATCATCGGCGTGCTGCCGGGCGCCGGCGCCGACATGGCCGCCTGGGTCAGCTACTCGATGTCGAAACGCTTCTCGAAGACGCCCGAGAAGTTCGGCACGGGGCATCCGGAGGGTCTGATCGAGGCCGGAGCCAGCAACAACGCGAGCCTTGCCTCCGGCTGGGTGCCATCGCTGCTGTTCGGCATCCCCGGCGATACCATTACCGCGATTGCCATCGGCGTGCTGTACATGAAGGGCCTGAACCCGGGTCCGACACTGTTTACCGAGCGCGCATCCAGCATGTACGCGCTTTATATCATCTTCATCCTGGCCAACATCATCATGATCCCGCTCGGGATCATCATGATCCGCGTCGCCAGCAAGGTGCTGCGCGCGCCGCGCGCCTCCGTGATGCCTGTCATCGTTCTGCTGTGCGCCGTCGGTGCATTCGCGACCGGCAACAACCTGTTCGCGGTGGTGACGGTTGCGGCCTTTGGCGTCATCGGCTTCGTCATGGAACGCAACGGCTACCCGGTGGCCGCCATGGTGCTTGGCATCGTCATGGGTACCATGGTCGAGCAGAGCTTCGTGACGTCGCTCATCAAGTCCGACGGCAGCGTCCTGCCGTTCTTCAGTCGGCCGGTGGCTGCGGTGCTCGCCGCCATGACCATCGCCGCGCTGCTCTGGCCGGTGGCGGTCTGGCTGCGCAACCTGATGCGCAGGCCGGCGGCTGTTGCCAAGGCCAAGGCCTAGAAAAAGAAAAGGGAGCCCAATCAGGACTCCCTAAAAGCGCAGCGAAGTTCAGGCCAAGTATCTACGCGGCGACGTTCTCGTCGCCTGGGTCGCGCAGCACGTAGCCGCGACCCCAAACCGTCTCGATGTAGTGTTGGCCGCCCGTGGCCGCCTGCAGCTTCTTGCGGAGCTTGCAGATGAACACGTCGATGATCTTGAGCTCGGGCTCGTCCATGCCACCGTAGAGATGGTTGAGGAACATCTCCTTGGTGAGCGTCGTACCCTTGCGCAGGGAGAGCAGCTCGAGCATCTGATACTCCTTGCTCGTCAGATGCACGCGCTGACCGTTGGCCTCCACCGTCTTGGCGTCGAGGTTGACGCGCATGTTGCCGGTCTCGATCAC
>DASTOW010000116.1:0-5739 GCA_035762425.1 Hyphomicrobiaceae bacterium
GGCGCACGCCGGGCAGGCGCGCTCTGAGCTCGGGAGCGACGGCCGGGCGAGCGTCGATCAGGGCCACCACCTCGGCGCCGGCCGCGGCCAGGTCGATGGCCGTGCGCCAGCCGTCATCGCTGGCAGTGAACACCGCATCGCGCCTGCCGGGCGCCGCGGCAAAGCGGTTGGCATACGCGCGCATGCCGGACGCCAGCATGACGCCCGGGCGGTCGTTGCCCGGGAACACGATCGGCCGCTCGGTCGCGCCGGCCGCCAGAACGGTGCGCTTGGCCACCACGCGCCACAAGCGCTGACGGGGCTGATGCGGGGGCGGAACGGGTAAATGATCGCTCACGCGCTCGACGACGGCATGGACGCCGCCGTCATACACGCCAAACACGGTGCAGCGCGGCATCACGCGCACGCTTGGCATGCTTTCGAGCTCCGCGACCGTCGCGTCGGCCCATACGTGACCGGGCTCGCCGCCGATCTCGCAGCGCTCGGACAGGAGGCGCCCGCCAGGGCGGCTATCCTCGTCGCACAGGATGACGCGAGCCCCGGCGCGGCCCGCCGCCAGCGCCGCGGCGAGGCCGGCGGGTCCGGCGCCGATCACCAGGACGTCGCAGAAGGCATAGGCCTGCTCGTAGATGTCGGGGTCGGGCAGCCGGCTGGCACGGCCGAGGCCGGCGGCGCGGCGGATGAGCGGCTCATACACCTTCTCCCAGAAAGCGGCCGGCCACATGAAAGTCTTGTAGTAGAAGCCGGCGCCCAGCAGCGGCGCGAACAGTGAGTTGACCGCCATCAGGTCGAACTCGAGCGACGGCCAGCGGTTCTGGCTCGTCGCCTCAAGGCCGTCGTACAACTCGACCGTTGTTGCCCGCGTGTTGGGCTCGCGCCGCGCAGCGGAGCGCAGTTCGACCAGGGCATTGGGCTCGTCGGAGCCGGCCGTGAAGATGCCGCGCGGGCGGTGATACTTGAAGCTGCGGCCGACCAGGTGCACGCCGTTGGCGATCAGCGCCGACGCCAGCGTGTCGCCGGCATGTCCTGTCAGCTGGCGCCCATCGAAGCTGAAGTGCAGCGCCGTGGCGCGATCAATCAGCCCGCCGCCGTCGAGGCGAAAGGCCTGCCGCAGGCGGCTGCGTGTCTTGTCGAGCATCAGCCGGCCTCCGGTGACGCCGATTTGGTTTGCTCTCTCGCCGGCACCACCCCGCTGATCGCATGCGTACGCGTGTCGCGGGTCACCACCAGCCAGCTGTGGCAGCCGGCCGCATGAAACCACAGCTCGCGCAAGGCCCCGGCCGGGTTGTCGCGCAGATAGACGTAATCGGTGAAGCGCGAGCGCGCATTGGCTGCCGCCGGATCAGGCCGCTCCGGATCGGCCGCGCCGTGGTAGAGGAACTCGCGCGCGTCACGACTGCCGCAGTAGGGACAGGCAATCCGCATGCGTGCTCTCTTCGTCTTCTTTCAGTGCAGGTTGGGTTGGGAGCCGGCGCCCTTTTCGTCGATCAGGCGGCCGGTGGCGAAACGATCGAGGCGATAGGCGGCGGCCGCGGCATGCGGCGCATCCCTGGCAATCAGGTGGGCGAAACACAGCCCCGAGGCCGGCGTCGCTTTGAACCCCCCGTAGCACCAGCCGGAGTTGAGATAAAGCCCCTCCACCGGTGTCTTGTCGATGATCGGCGAGCCATCCATTGACATATCCATGATGCCGCCCCACGAGCGCAGCACGCGCAGGCGCCCCAGCATCGGCATCAGCGCCATGCTGCTCTCGCAAACATCCTCGACCACGGGCAAGTTGCCGCGCTGTGCATACGAATTGTAGCCGTCGATGTCGCCGCCGAACACCAGGCTGCCCTTGTCGGACTGGCTTACGTAAAAGTGGCCGGCGCCAAACGTGATGACGGTGTCGATCAGCGGCTTGATCGCCTCCGAAACGAAGGCCTGCAGCACGTGGCTCTCGATCGGCAGGCGCAGGCCGGCCATGCCAGCCAGCCGCGAGGAGTTGCCGGCCACAGCCAGCGCCACCTTGCCGGCAGCGATGAAGCCACGCGTCGTCTCGACGCCGCTGACGCGGCCGCTGTCGATGCGGATGCCGGTCACCTCGCAGCCCTGCACGATGTCGACGCCGCGCATGTCGGCGCCGCGTGCATAGCCCCACACCACCGCGTCGTGGCGGGCCGTGCCGCCGCGGCGTTGCAGCAGGCCGCCCTGCACGGGAAAGCGCGCGCTCTCGAAGTCGAGATAGGGCACCATCTCGCGCACCTGCTCGCGGTTCAGCAGCTCGGCATCGACCCCGTGCAGGCGCATGGAGTTGCCGCGGCGCGCGTAGGCATCGCGCTGTGGGTCGGAATGGTAGAGGTTCAGCACGCCGCGCTGGCTCACCATGGCGTTGTAGTTGAGGTCTTGCTCGAGCCCCTCCCACAGCTGCATCGACAACTCGTAGAAGGGTACGTTGCCGGGCATCAGGTAGTTGGAGCGGATGATGGTGGTGTTGCGGCCGGCATTGCCCGAGCCGATCCAGCTCTTCTCCAAAACGGCGATGTTGGTGAGCCCGTGCTGCTTGGCAAGATAGTAGGCCGTGGCAAGACCATGCCCGCCGCCGCCGATCACAAGCACGTCGTAGGCAGCCTTCGGCGCGGCATCGCGCCAGGCCGGCTTCCAGCTGCGGTTGCCGGTCAGCGCATTCTTGACGAGCGATAGAGCCGAGTAGCGCATGCCGTTCCATCCATACCTGTCATCGGCAATTTCGCGCAGCGAAATATCCGCGACCCAGAAGTCCTGTACGGTTCGCGGTCCTGGGTCCCGGACGCACGCTGCCGCGCGTTCCGGGATGACAGAGCAACCCGCCGATGATCTCAGCAGTCCAGGGTGGTCTGGCGCTCCCACTCGGTCAAGTGCCGCGCGTACGCGTTCCAGCTATCGCGCTTGAGCTTGAGGTAGGAGCCGATCACGTCCTGCCCGAAGCCTTCCCGCAGGACGGCCGACGCTTCCAGCGCCCGCAGCGCGTCGAGCAGGTTGAGCGGCAGTTGCTTGGCGCCCTCCGCCTTGTGGCCCTCGGTGTACATGTTGATGTCGAGCCGCTGGCCCGGATTGCGCTTGTTGCGGATGCCATCGAGGCCCGCAACCAGCACGGCCGCCTGCAGCAGGTAGGGGTTGACCGAGCCGTCGGCGAGACGCAGCTCGAAACGGCCGGCGTCGGGAATGCGGATCATGTGCGTGCGGTTGTTGCCGGTGTAGGTGGCCGTGTTTGGCGACCAGGTGGCGCCCGACAGGGTCGGCGGCGCGTTGATGCGTTTGTAGGAGTTGACCGTCGGATTGGTGATGGCGCACAGTGCATCGGCCGAGTGCAGCACGCCGCCGATGAAGTGGTAGGCGGTCTCGGATAGGCCGAGCGGGCCTGATGCATCCTCGAACACGTTCTTGCCGGTCTTGGTCGACCACAGCGAGGCATGCACGTGGCAGCCGTTGCCGGTCAGGTGCGAGAAGGGCTTCGGCATGAAAGTCGCGCGCAGCCCATGCTTCTCCGCGATCGACTTCACCATGTACTTGAAGAATACGTGCTTGTCGGCAGTGGCGAGTGATGTGTCGTAGTCCCAGTTCATCTCGAACTGGCCGTTGGCGTCCTCGTGGTCGTTCTGGTAGGGGCTCCAGCCCATGGCGATCATGGCGTCGCAGATCTCGGCGATCACGTCGTAGCGGCGCATCAGTGCCTGCTGGTCGTAGCAGGGCTTGGCCTGGGTGTCGGCGCCATCCGATATGGTGCTGCCATCGGGCGAGATCAGGAAGTACTCGCATTCGACCCCGGTCTTCAGCTCGTAGCCTTCACGGGCCGCGGCGGCGATCGCCTTCTTCAGAATCTGGCGCGGGTTCTGCGTCACGTCCTTGCCGTCCATGACGAGATCGCCAGGCACCCATGCCACCTCGGGCTTCCATGGCAGCCGGATCACCACGTTGTCGCCAGGCATGGCCAGGATGTCGCTGTCGGCCGGCGTCATGTCGAGCCAGGTCGCGAAACCCGCGAAGCCCGCCCCTGCCTTGGCGATCGTGTCGATCGCGGTGGCCGGCACGATCTTGGCGCGCACCGTGCCGAACAGATCGACGAACGAGATCAGGAAATACTTGACCCCATGCTCCTTTGCGTACGCTGAAAGCGGCGCCATCCGTTCTCTCCTCGACCCGATACCCGTCTGTGAACTCGTGCCCGTCGCGCTGACAGGCCGAGCTGATCCTGCATGCGCTGCGGCGCTTTGCGTGAGGCCCGTGTGATTAACGGACTGCGGCCCCCGTGGCAGGCCCCGTGCTTCACCTTTCGACCACGGCCACCGCACGCGCGTCCCCTACCCATTGTCCAGCGCTGCGCGCTTGCCTCCCCTCTGCACGGGGAGGCGAAAGCGGGTCGCGCTGGCGAATGTTTCCCCCCCATTCACACTGCCCTGCCGGGTATCCAGTCCGTACCCGCGAGCGGCACGCCGGCCATGGCGGCGGCCTCGATGGTGAGCGCCACCAAATCCTCCGGCTCCAGGTTGTGCACGTGGCTCTTGCCGCAGGCGCGCGCGATGGTCTGCGCTTCGAGCGTCAGCACCGACAGGTAGTTGGCGAGCCGCTTGCCGCCCAGCACCGGATCGAGCCGCTTGGCCAGCTCCGGATCCTGCGTGGTGATACCGGCCGGATCGCGGCCCTCGTGCCAGTCGTCGTAGGCGCCGGCCGTGGTTCCAAGCTTGCGATATTCCTCCTCGAGGTTGGGATCGTTGTCGCCGAGCGCAACCAGCGCCGCCGTGCCGATCGACACGGCATCGGCGCCGAGCGCCAGGCATTTGGCGACGTCGGCGCCATTGCGGATGCCGCCCGAGACGATCAGCTGCACCTTGCGGTGCATGCTCAGTTCCTGCAGCGCTTTGACGGCCGGCCGCACCGCAGCCAAGGTCGGAATGCCGACGTGCTCGATGAACACGTCCTGCGTCGCCGCGGTGCCGCCCTGCATGCCGTCCATCACCACCACGTCGGCGCCGGCTTTAACGGCGAGCGCCGTATCGTAGTAGGGCCGCGACGCGCCGACTTTGACGTAGATCGGTTTCTCCCAGTCGGTCAGCTCGCGCAGCTCCAGGATCTTGATCTCGAGATCGTCGGGGCCGGTCCAGTCCGGATGCCGGCAGGCCGAGCGCTGGTCGATGCCTTCGGGCAGCGTGCGCATGTGGGCGACGCGCTTCGATATCTTCTGCCCCAGCAGCATGCCGCCGCCGCCGGGCTTTGCGCCCTGGCCGACCACCACCTCGATGGCGTCAGCCTTGCGCAAATCGTCCGGGTTCATGCCGTAACGCGAGGGCAGCACCTGGTAGACCAGCAGGCTCGAGTGCCCGCGCTCCTCCGGCGTCATGCCGCCGTCGCCAGTGGTGGTCGATGTGCCGACCGCGCTCGCACCCCGACCCAGTGCTTCTTTTGCCTGTGCGGAGAGCGAGCCGAAGCTCATGCCGGCAATGGTGATGGGGATCTTCAGCGAGATGGGCTTCTTGGCGAAGCGCGAGCCCAGCGTCACGTCGGTGGCGCACTTTTCGCGATAGCCTTCCAGCGGATAGCGGCTGATGGAGGCGCCGAGAAACAGCAGGTCGTCGAAATGCGGCAGCTTGCGCTTCGCGCCGAAGCCGCGGATGTCGTAGATGCCGGTCGCGGCGGCGCGGTGGATCTCGGCGATCGTGTGTGCGTCGAACGTCGCCGAGGGGCGCGGCGGCGTAGCGGCGCGATGATCGTCCGCGCTCATCA
>DASTOW010000117.1:0-10415 GCA_035762425.1 Hyphomicrobiaceae bacterium
CCATGCGCGCGCCAGCACGCTGGATCGCCGCAGCCTGCTGCGAAAGGGCTCCAGTGGAGTCCTTCTATGGCTTGCCAGCCAGCACGCCGGCTCGGGCGGCGTTGATGACCGGACGCTACCCCATGCGCTATGGCCTGCAGACCATGGTCATCTCGCCCGGCCAGACGGGCTGGCCACCGAGGAGCGCACGTTGGCGCAGGCCCTCAAGGAAGCCGGGTATCGTACCGCCATGGCTGGCAAGTGGCATCTGGGACATGCGGACCAGACATACTGGCCACAGAGCCGCGGGTTCGACCACTTCTACGGCAACCTCGTCGGCGAGGTGGACCACTTCACCAAGCAACTCGGCGGGCTCATCGACTGGCAGCGCAACGGCCAGGTCCTGAAGGAGCCCGGCTATTCGACCACGCTCATCGGCGACGAGGCCGTTCGCATCATCGAAGCCGACCCCAGCAGCAAGCCGCTCTTCTTGTTTGTGGCGTTCTTGGCGCCACACGCGCCCTACCAGGCGCCTGCCAACTACGTCGACCGCTATAAATCCATAGCCGACGAAAAGCGCCGCACCTACGCGGCCATGATCACGGCGCTGGACGATCAGGTTGGCCGCATCGTCGCCGCGCTCGACAAGAAGGGCATGCGCGACAACACCGTGATCGTGTTCGCGAGCACCAACGGTGCTGCCAAGTCGCCTGCCTCGAATGGCAACTTCCGCGACGGCAAAGGTTCGCTGTACGAGGGTGGTGTGCGTGTTCCCGCCATCATCAACTGGCCGGCCAAACTGAAGCCGGGTGTCAGCAACGAGGCGCTGCACATGGTCGATCTTATGCCGACCCTGCTCGCGCTGGCGGGTGGCCGCGGCAACAGGGATCGCCCCTTCGACGGCATGGATATCTGGCAGACGCTCGCAGCGGGCGCGCCTTCGCCGCACGAGGACCTTCTGATCAACGTCGAATCCTTTCGCGGCGCCGTTCGCCAGGGTGATTGGAAGCTCGTGAAGGTATACTCGATGCCCGGCACGGTGGAACTGTTCGATCTCGCCACCGACCCCGGCGAGAACAACAACGTCGCGTCGCAGCACTGGGACCTGGTGCACACCCTGGAAGCCCGCCTGGGGCGCCATGCCAGGGACATGGAGCCCAGCAGGTGGATCAAGGCGCAACCCGCGCTGGTGGACGCCCAGGGCCGCACCATGTTCGACCCTGGCTTCGTTATCTCTGACGGCGGACTGCCCGGCGAGAAGCCGATGCTGCAAGGGGTCGGCAGCCGGGCACTCAGGTAACGCCGCGACTTTTCAGATCAGGCTGGCAAGTCGCCGGATGCCATCGCCAACGGTCGCCTCGTCGGGTAGCGAGTAGCTGAGCCGCATCGTGTTGCGGCGGCTGCCGTCGAAGAAAAAGGCGCCGCCCGGCACGAACGCCACGCCCGCCTCCTGGACGGAGCGTTCCAGCAGCGCCGCGCCGTCGCAGCCGTGCGGCAGTCGCACCCACACGAACAGCCCGCCCTGCGGTTGGGTCCAGGTCACCCCGTCCGGCATATGCCGGGCCAGCGCCGCCAGCATGGCATCGCGACGGCGGCGATAGTGAGCGCGCGCCGTGGTCACCTGCCCCTCGTAGGTGCTCTCGACCAGCTTGTGCATGACCATCTGGTTGACGTTGGCCGAGTTGAGGTCGGAGGCCTGCTTGATCAGCACCAGCCGACGGATCAGCGGCTTGCCGGCCACGATCCAGCCGATGCGCAGGCCCGGCGACATGGTCTTGGAGAAGGTCCCGCAATAGATGGTGCGGGCGACATCCAGGCTGCCGCCGCGGGCGATGTCGAGCGCCTGGATGGCGGGGATCGGCTCGCCTTCGAAGCGCAGCGCGGAATAGGCGGAGTCTTCGATGATTGCAATGTCGAGCTCCGTGGCCAGATCGAGCAGCCGCTCGCGCGCCAACAGGGACATCGTCTCGCCAGTCGGATTGGCGAAGTCCGGCACCACGTAGGCGAACTTGACCCGGCCGCCAGCAGTCGCCGCGGCGTCGGCGTAGGAAGCGGGCGTGCGGTTTGCCTTATCGGGGCCCAGCTCGTCATAGCGCGGCTCATAGGCGGAGAATGCCTGCAGGGCTCCAAGATAGGTCGGCGCCGTTGCGAGGGCTGTGTCGCCGGGCGACAGCAGCAGCCGGCCGAGGAACTCTAGGCCCTGCTGCGAGCCGCAGGTGATAACGACGTTGTCCTCCTCGCACGGCACGCCGAGCCGGCCCATGTGCCGCACGATCCATTGCCGCAGCGGCAGGTAGCCTTCGCTTACCGAGTACTGCAGTGCGGCCCGACCTGTTCCGCCCTCGCTCAGCACCTCGGTGTAGGCGGCCTTGGCCTCGGCAATCGGAAACAGCGCCGGATCGGGTATGCCGCCGGCAAACGAGATGATGCCTGGCAGGTCCAGCAGCTTGAGCAGCTCGCGGATCTCGGAAGCGCGCATCTTTTCGGCGCGGCCGGCATGGCGCGGCTCCCACTCGGCCGCCGCGGCGCGAGGGCTCATGACGTTGGCTCCTTAGGTTCCCTTGGTCGGTGCAAATTATGTCAGCACTGCTGACCTATTTGCAAGGCAATCCCGGGTCCGGCAGGAAACATCTTGTTAGATCAGAGTATTAGATAGTGGCGGCAGCGAAGTGGATTGCAACATTCCCGGCCTGGAGGCCAACACACACGCATGTTTTCAGCATTGCAAGCCCGCCTGCTCTCCTGGGAAGACAGGCTGTCCAGCCGGCAGCAGACCCGCCATTGCAACGATCCTGGGTATCGGATTTAGCGCGGCATTGGCCGGGCTCGTGATCGCGCTCCTGATTGCCGACCGCGTGGCGAGGCCCCTGCACAAGCTTACCCAGGCCGCCGCACGCATTGGCCGTGACAGCCAGGCCCGCACGCTGCCGCGTCAGCGCGGGTCCCGGGAAATTCTCGAGCTAACCCGGGCACCGCGCGCGCTTCTGGTGCGCGTCGGCTTTGCCGAGCAGCGCACCTACGAAGCTGAAACGCGGGCCGTGCGGGACGCGCAGCAAGCCTCGGATGATCTGGCCGCCATGCGCAAGCTCGCCGACACCGACCACCTGACCGGGCTGACCAACCGGCGACCGTTCCTCGAGGTCGCAAGGCACGCCATGGACTACTACAAGCGCTATCAACGACCCCTTGCCATCCTCATGGCCGACATCGACCACTTCAAGCGGATCAACGACCAGTACGGCCATGCTGCCGGTGACGCCGCCATTCGCAAGGTTGCCGAGGTCATCAAGGAAGCCATTCGCACCACGGATCAGGCGGCCCGCTTCGGCGGCGAGGAGTTCGTTGTCCTGCTGCGTGAGGTCGCCGATGCGCCGGCCGCACAGGCTTTAGCGGAGCGCATGCGCAGTCTTGTGGAAGCGAGCGTCATCAGCCTCGGCGAGCACGAGGTGCGCATGACGATCAGTATCGGCTACGCGTTGTCCGAAGCCGAGGACCGCGACGTGGAGGAGTTGATTGAGCGCGCCGACCAAGCTCTCTATATGGCCAAGAACAGGGGCCGCAATCGCACCTTCCTGATGGTGCGGCATGCCGCCGAGGTGTCGCGCGCCGCCTGACCTAATTTACCCGATCGTAACGCCGCCGTCGGCGACGATGATCTCGCCCGTCATGAAGGCTGCGGCGCGCGAGGCGAGGAACGCGGCGATGCCGCCGATGTCGTCGGGCTCGCCGATGCGGCGTAGCGGCGTGGTGTCGAGGCGCGCCTTCAGGCGCTTCTCGTCCTCCCACAGTGCGCGGGCAAAGTCGGTCTTCACCAGGCCCGGCGCGATGCAGTTGACGCGCACGCCCTTTGGTCCCCACTCCACGGCAAGATTGCGCGTCAGCCCGAAATCGGCGGCCTTCGAGATGCCGTAGGCGCCCAGCATGGCGTTGCCGCGCAGGCCGGCGATCGACGAGACGATCACGACGCTGCCGCCGCCCGACTTGACCATTTCGGGGATGGCGCGGTTGCACAGCCACAGATTGCTTTTGACGTTGGCTGCCATGATCTTGTCGAACGCGTCGTCGCCGATTCCGGCCAGCGGACCGAAATAGGGATTGACGGCGGCATTGCAGACCAGCGTGTCGATGCGACCCCATTCTTTCACGGCGCCCTGCACCAGCGCTTCAACCTCCTCCTTGCGCGAGATGTTGCACGCAATGACGATCGCCTGGCCCTTGTTCCTGCGGATCGACTCGGCCACCTCCTCGCAGGCATCTGCCTTGCGGCTGGAGACCACCACCTTGGCCCCCTGCGCCGCCATCGTTTCCGCGATGGAGCGGCCGATGCCGCGGCTCGATCCCGTGATGACGGCGACCTGACCGGAAAGATCAAACGGGTTCTTCATGAGTGCTGAGCGCTCCTGCGACTGAACCACGACCGCAACTGGCCCCCGGCCACCACTGCTAGGAGGCCGACGATGGCCAATGCCACGCTGTGTCCGCGTGGCACAGACGAGCCGAAGTAGGTAGATTGGACGGTCAAGACGACGGCAATCAGTACTGCCCAGTTCAACGCCCTGCACGCGGGCCGCCGCGGGTTGCTAAAGGCGCCAAGGACGAGACCTCCAATCATGCAAGCCCCGCAACAGGAGCATACACCTTGGCCCTGAGCGCGGCGGCAAGCTCCGCACCGAACGTCCCCATTCCCGTCACCCTTTCCCTATACGTGAACTTATGTTGCCAAGGCGGTGGCCGTCGCCCTAGTGTGGATGATCGAGAAATTCGCCAGTACTGGCGGCCGGGGGTGGAGCGAATTTCGCGATCTGAATCACACTAGCAAATCTATGACTCCAGTGTCCCGTATGATTGCGAAGTTCGCTCCACAGCCGGGCGCCGAGCGCAGGCCAATTGTGCAATCGGGACACTAGGGTCGCCGATGCTAGTGGTCGCAATTGTGCGCAATGACGACGCGTGATCAGCGCTGCACCGCGGCGGTCGCGACAGCCGCGCAATACCCAGGGAAGGAACAGACACCATGGTCGACGCCGTCATCGTCTCCACCGCCCGCACCCCGATCGGGCGCGCCGTACGCGGGGCCTTCAACTTGACGCACGGCGCCGACATGGCGGGCCACGTCATCAGCCATGCGGTGAAGCGCGCCGGCATCGATCCGGCGAGCGTGGAGGACGTGACGCTCGGCTGTGCCAACCCTGAAGGCGCCACCGGCGGCAACATCGCGCGCCAGGCGGCGATCCGTGCCGGCCTGCCCGTCGCCGCGGCGGGGCAGACCATCAACCGATTCTGCTCGTCGGGACTGCAGGCCATCATCCTGGCCGCGCGCAGCATCCGGCAGGACGGCGTGCCGGTGGCGGTGGCGGGCGGGCTGGAGTCGATCAGCCTCGTGCAGATGAACCTCAACACCAAATTCTACAGGAATGAATGGATCGTCGAGCACAAGGGCGATCTCTACATGCCGATGATTGAGACGGCCGACATCGTCGCCAAGCGCTACGGCATCAGCCGGCAGGCCCAGGACGAATACGCCCTCATCAGCCAGCAGCGCACGGCAGCCGCGCAGAAGGCCGGCCGCTTCGATGCCGAGATCGTGCCGTTGACGGCCGTGATGGCGGTCGAGAACAAGGAAACCAAGGAGATCACCAAGCGCACCTTCACGCTGGAGCGCGACGAGGGCAACCGCGCCGACACCACGCTGGAAGGGCTCGCCAAGCTGAAGCCCGTGCGCGGCGACGACCAGTTCATCACCGCCGGCAACGCCAGCCAGCTCTCGGATGGCGCATCCGCCTGCGTGCTGATGTCGGACACCGAGGCGGCCAAGCGCAACATCAAGCCGATGGGCATCGTGCGCGGCTTCGCGGTGGCCGGCTGCGAGCCCGACGAGATGGGCATCGGCCCGGTGTTCGCCATTCCGCGCCTGCTGCAGCGCTCGGGCCTCAAGATGGACGACGTCGACCTGTGGGAGCTGAATGAGGCGTTCGCCAGCCAGGTCCTCTATTGCCGCGACAAGCTCGGCATTCCTATGGACAAGCTCAACGTCGACGGCGGCTCGATCTCCATCGGCCATCCCTACGGCATGTCGGGTGCGCGCATGACTGGCCACGCGCTGATTGAAGGCCGGCGGCGCGCAGCCAAGTACGCGGTCGTCACCATGTGCATCGGCGGCGGCCAGGGCGCAGCCGGCCTGTTCGAGATCGTGTAGCCTGCTCGACCATCGCGCATACCTCCGCCTTGACGGGCGAGGGGTTCGGGGCGGGGTGGAGAGGCAAGGGAGACAGAGCTGATGGATCTTCGCTTCAGCGCCGAGGAGAACGCGTTCCGCGACAAGCTGCGCACCTTCTTTCGCGAGAAGGTGCCGGCCTCGATCCGCACCAAGGTGATGGAAGGCCGCCACCTCGACAAGGAGGATTGGGTCACCGCCCATCAGGTCCTGCATGCCGAGGGTCTCGCCGTCCCGCACTGGCCCAAGCCATGGGGCGGCTCGGACTGGACGCCCGTTCAGCACTACATCTACACCGAGGAGCTGCAGTACAACGGCGTGCCGCAGCCGCTGCCATTCAACGTCTCCATGTGCGGGCCGGTGATCATCGCCTTCGGCACCGAGGAGCAGAAGAAGCGTTTCCTGCCGCGCATGGCCTCGCTCGATGACTGGTGGTGCCAGGGCTTCTCCGAGCCGGGTGCAGGCTCCGATCTTGCCGGCCTTACCACGTCGGCCGTGCGCAAGGGCGACCACTACGTCGTCAACGGCCAGAAGACCTGGACCACACTTGCCCAATACGCCGACTGGATCTTCTGCCTCGTCCGCACCGACCCTGCTGCCAAGAAGCAGCTCGGCATCTCCTTCCTGCTGATTGATATGAAAACGCCGGGTCTCACCGTCCGCCCGATCCAGACGCTGGACGGTGGCCGCGAGGTCAACGAAGTGTTCTTCGATGACGTGCAGGTGCCGGCCGAGCACCTGATCGGTCAGGAGAATCGCGGCTGGGACTGTGCCAAGTTCCTGCTCGGCAACGAGCGCACCGGCATCGCCCGTGTCGGCTATTCCAAGCAGCGCGTCCAGCGCATCAAGGAGCTGGCCGCCAAGGTGATGGCCGGCGACCGCCCGCTCATCGAGGACGAGCGTTTCCGCGAGAGGGTGGCGGCCGTTGAGGTCGAATTGAAAGCGCTGGAGATGACGCAGATGCGCGTCCTCGCCGAGGACCGCAACCGCAAGGACAACCTGCCCAATCCGAAGTCGTCAATCCTCAAGATCAAGGGCAGCGAGGTACAGCAGGCGACCACGGCGCTGCTGCTGGAGGTAGCAGGTCCGCTGGCGCTGCCCTACCAGCCCGAGGCCGACGACGCGGAGTTCGGTTCCAACGAGCCGCCCGTCGATCTCGATTGGGCCGCACCCCTGGCGCCCGGCTATTTCAACTACCGCAAGGTGTCGATCTATGGCGGCTCCAACGAGATCCAGCGCAACATCATCGCCAAGGCCGTGCTCGGCTTTTGAAGCCCTTGCTCACGCCTGCTTGCGTTAGGCGAATGGAGACTTTGCATGAGCATCGAGACGTGGCTTGCTTTCAGCGCGGCGTCGGCCGTGTTGCTGGTCATTCCAGGGCCGACCATCCTGCTGGTCATGTCCTATGCGCTCGGGCAGGGCATGCGCGCGGCCCTGCCGCTGGCCGTCGGCGTTGGCCTCGGCGACTTGACGGCGATGACCCTGTCGATGTTGGGCGTCGGGGCCTTGCTGGCGACCTCAGCGATGTTGTTCACGATCCTCAAGTGGATCGGCGCCGCCTACCTGATCTGGCTCGGCATCTCGCTCTGGCGAGCCGGCAGCCGGCTCGAGGCGAAGCCGCGCCGTGACGGTGCACCTGCCCTGCGCATGCTTGGGCATGCCTGGCTGGTCACCGCCCTCAACCCGAAGGGCGTCACGTTCTTTGTTGCCTTCCTGCCGCAGTTCATCGACCAGCACGGCGATTTCTGGACGCAGATGCTGATCTTCGAGGCGACCTTCATATGCTTGGCGTTCGCCAACGTCCTTGGTTACGGGCTGATCGCCTCGCAGGCGCGCTCGTTTGTGCAAAGTGAACGGGCGACCGGTGTGCTCAATCGCGTCGGCGGGGCGCTTCTGATCGGTGCAGGTGTCGCTGCCGCCGGCTTGCGCAGCTCGCAATAGGCATTGCCGGGAGGCCAGCGCGATGGACTTCGATCTCAACGACGAGCAGCGCCAGCTCAAGGACAGTATCGAGCGCCTGCTGGCCGACAGCTACGGCGACCTGGCACAGCGGCAGGGCTACCAGAAGGAGGCGAAGGGCTACGGCCAGCGCCTCTGGCAGCACTACGCGGACCTCGGTCTGCTGGCGGTGCCGTTCGCCGAGCAGCATGGCGGACTGGGGCAAGGGCTGACCGAAACCATGCTGATCGCTGAGGCGTTCGGCCGGGCGTTGGCGATCGAGCCCTATCTCGCCACCGTCGTGTTGGCAGGCGGCGCGCTGCGCCATGCCGGCAACGAGGCGTTGCTGTGCGGGTTGGTGCCGGCCATCGCCGCGGGGCGTCTGACGCTAGCGCTGGCCCACCAGGAGCGCCAGGCCCGCTACGACCTCGCCGACACGTCGACCACGGCACGCGCCGACAGCAAGGGCGGTTACACTCTAGAAGGAGAGAAGTGCGTCGTGCTGCATGGCGACAGCGCCGACCAGCTGATCGTGGCGGCCCGCGCGTCCGGCAGCCGCGCTGAGCGGGGCGGCATCGGCCTGTTCCTGGTCGCCGCCGATGCCAATGGTGTGACGCGGCGAGGCTACGCCACGCAGGACGGCATGCGCGCTGCCGACGTTACCCTGTCGGCGGTGCGCGTCGCTCCGGAAGCGGTGCTAGCCGCTCCCGACCAGGGCCTGGCGGTTCTTGAGCGTGTAGTGGACGAGGCGATCGCGGCGCTGTCAGCCGAGGCGGTCGGAGCCATGGCGGCACTTACGGATCTGACCGTCGAGTACCTCAAGACGCGCAAGCAGTTCGGCGTGGCGATCGGCTCGTTCCAGGTGCTGCAGCACAAGTCGGTCGACATGTTCGTGGCCCTGGAGCAGGCGCGCAGCATGGCCGCTTATGCCACCATGATGGCCGGCGAGCCCGACGCCCGCGAGCGGCGCAAGGCCATCTCGGCTGCCAAGGTGCAGATTGGCCGTTCGGCGCGCTTGGTCGGCGAGACCGCCATTCAGTTGCACGGCGGCATCGGTATGACCATGGAGTACAAGGCGGGCCACTATTTCAAGCGGCTGACTATGATCGATATGGCCTACGGCGACGCCGACCACCATCTGCGCCGGCTGGCGGCGGCCGGCGGCTTGAGCTGAGCGGGTCTGGGTGCTTCCTGTGGACCCAGCACGTCTCGTTTTGTGACAATTATTTGACACGCGTCATAAACGGTTCCAGATAGTGCCAGGTTTTCGGCGTTTGAGTGCTGCACGCCCGACGGAACCGCGTGATGGCAATATCCAGCAGCGTCCCAGCCCCGCTCACCCGCGGAGGCTTCGACACACAGGCGCGGTCCGATGCGCCCCTCGGGGAGCAGTCCACGACGCCCACGGATCTGGCACAGCAGGCCGAAGCGGCGCTGAGCGCAGCGCGTGGCCGCACCATCAAGCTGATGTGCGCTGGCCACGCCGTATGGGTCAAGCGCCCGCGCCGCGGCCCTGGCTACAGCCTCTATGGCTTGCACTTGGCCGCCGCCGAGTTGCTCGGCATTTGCTTGTTCCGTCCGCCGAAGGTCTCGCGCGGGGCATCGGGTCTCGCCGCCGAGGCAAAGAGGCTTGCGCATCTGCAGCGCAAGGGCTGGCCGGTGCCGCGGGTTCTCGGCGTCGCACCGGGCTGGCTGGCGCTGAGCGACAACGGCCCGAGCCTCGGCGATGTGGTCGGGGGCCTCGAGGCCGCGGAACGCTCGCGCATGCTGCGTGCAGCACTGCACTTCGTGCAAACGCTGCATGCCCAGCAAGGTTGGCATGGGGCTGCGCAGTTGCGCAACCTCACCCGCTTGCCGAATGGCTTCGGGGCGATCGACTTTGAGGACGACTTGGAGCCGGCCATGCCGCTCGAGTCTCGACAGGCCCGTGACATTTGCCTGCTTCTGATCAGCGCGGCCCGCTACGCCGATCGCGACGCAGATCTGGTGCCGAACCTGCTGGACGATGCCCTGGGGCGCACGTCGTCTGCCGTGTACGATGAACTGAGGTCGGTCGGCGCCAAGCTGGTGCGGGCCGAGCGCATGCTCGGCTGGATCGCGCCACACCTCGGCCGCGACGGCCCGGCCCTGTCGGCCATCGCGCGCGCATTCCGGGAACAATAGAAAACCTCGCCATTTCGGGAGCGCTCGACCGCTGGGATGGTTGTCGGTATTGCGATTGCATGCGGGGCTTAATTTCGCGATCGGGACACAAGCTTGTTCGACCAGCAGTTCATTACGCTTG
>DASTOW010000118.1:0-35439 GCA_035762425.1 Hyphomicrobiaceae bacterium
CGGCCGAGCTGGTCGTGGAGGGCAAGCAGGGCCACGCGGCCTATCCGCAGTTCGCCGACAACCCGATCCCCAAGCTGGCGCGCATGCTCGACCGCCTGTCGTCGACGCCGCTCGATGCCGGCACGCCCAACTTCCAGCCGTCGAACCTGCAGGTGACCGTAATCTCGGTGCCGAACACCGCTTCCAATGTCATCCCGTCCGTGGCGCGAGCCATGATCAACGTGCGCTACAACAACCTGCACTCCCGCCCGAAAATCCAAGCCTGGATCAGCCAGCATTGCGAAAGCGTGGCGCGCGAGATGGGCGCGCGTTATTCCATCAAGTTCTCGGGCAACGGCGACGTGTTCCTTACACAACCCGGTCCGCTGGTCGACACCATGAGTGAGGCGGTGACAGCCGTGACCGGGCGCAAGGCGGCGCTGACCACCAATGGCGGCACCTCCGACGCGCGCTTCATTTATGCCTATTGCCCGGTGATCGAGGTCGGTCTGCGCAACGCCACGGCGCATCAGGTGGACGAGCACGTGCCGGTCGGCGACCTCGAGACGCTGACGCGCATCTACCGGCGGTTTATCGAGCGGTACTTCGCGGGCGCTTAGACAGACCACACTGGTCCAGGATATTGCCGACGCGCAATTCGCCGATGCCAGCAACTCACATGGTGGCGCCGATCTGCCAGGGGACGAACTCGTTGTCGCCGTAGCCGAGCTGCTCGCTCTTGGTCTGCTCGCCCGAGGCGGTGCGCAGGACGTGATCGAAGATTTCCTGGCCCTTCTGCTCGATCGTCACACCGTCCAGGATGTCGCCGCAGTTGATGTCCATGTCATCCAGCATGCGCTTGTAGATGTCGTGGTTGGTGGCAAGCTTGATGGATGGCGTCGGCTTGCAGCCGTAGGCCGAGCCGCGACCGGTCGTGAAGCACAGCACGTTGCAGCCGCCGGCCACCTGGCCGGTCGCCGCGACGGGGTCGTAGCCCGGGGTATCCATGTACACGAAGCCCTTGGCGGTGACGGGCTCGGCGTAGTGATAGACGGCCTCGAGCGTGGTGGTGCCGCCCTTGGCGGCGGCGCCCAGCGACTTCTCCAAGATGGTGGTGAGCCCGCCCGCCTTGTTGCCGGGTGAGGGGTTGTTGTCCATCGAGCCGTCGTTCCTTGCGCAGTAATCCTCCCACCACTTGATGACGCCAACCAGCTTCTCGCCGACCTCCTTGCTGCGCGCGCGGCGCGTGAGCAGGTGCTCGGCGCCGTAGATCTCGGGCGTCTCGGACAGGACGGCGGTGCCGCCATGGCGCACCAGCAAATCGACGGCTGCCCCGAGTGCCGGGTTGGCGGTGATGCCGGAATAGCCGTCGGAGCCGCCGCACTGTAAGGCCAGCATCAGCTCGCTTGCCGGGATCGTCTCGCGGCGCGCCTGGTTGGCGAGCGGCAGCATCTCCTTGATGCGGGCCACGCCGGCCTCGATGGTCTTCTTGGTGCCGCCGGTGTCCTGGATGGTCATGGAGCGGAAGTTGTCGCCCTCGATCAGGCCGTATTTGTCCTTCAGCCGCGCAATTTGGAACACCTCGCAGCCGAGACCGACGACCAGGGCCGCCGACAGGTTGGGATGGCCGGCATAGCCCCACTGCGTGCGCTCCAGCGCCTCGTAGCCCTCGCCCTTGGCGGCGAGCCCGCAGCCGGTGCCGTGCACGAAGGAGACGACGCCGTCGACGTTGGGAAACTGCTCCAGGATGCCGGATCTGTTGACAGCCTCGGCCATGAAGCGGGCCGCCGAGGCCGAGCAGTTCACGCTGGTCAGGATGCCGATGTAGTTGCGTGTGCCGGCCTTGCCGTTGGCGCGGCGGAAACCTTCGAAGGTAGCGCGCGCCTCGGGCGGCAGCCGCGCCTCGTTGCGTGCACCCTCGGCGTAGGCGTAGTCGCGCTCGAAGGTGGCAAACGAGCAATTGTGGGTGTGCACATGGCTGCCGGGCGCGATGTCCTCGGTGGCGAAGCCGATGATCTGGCCGAACTTGAGGATGGGTTCACCCTTGGCGACCTTCTGTGCCGCCATCTTGTGGCCGCGCATCACGCGGACCGTCGCCTTGACGCCCTGTACCGTGACGCCCGGATCGACCGCGTCGATGGCGACGATGACGTTGTCGCGCGCATTGAGGCGCAGCGTGCGCGGTGCCTTCTTGTCCGGCTTGTCCTGCATGGCGTTTCCCCTGTTTGCCTCGAGGCGCTAGAACCTGTGGGTCGACGCACCAGCTTAGGGCACCGACCTGTACACCTGCAAACGACGCAATACCGTCCCGCCCATTGCGCCCTACGCTATCCGGCACGATTGCTATACGCTCGCGGCAGAAACACCAATTTCAAGGGGAACGCCACGTGAACCTCTCCTTCATGCTGAAAGAGCGCGCTGCCGCCGGCAAGCCGGTCCGCATCGGCCAGATCGGCGCCGGCAAGTTCGGCACCATGTTCCTGTCGCAGGTGCGCCTGACGACCGGCATGCACCTGCTGGGGCTCGCCGACCTGATGCCGCAGCGGGCCCGCGACCGCATGATGGAGGTGGGCTGGCCGAAGGAGCAGACCGAGGCCAAGTCGATGGCCGACGCGCTGAAGACCGGCAAAACCCATCTCACCGAAGATGCGATGGCGGTGATCACGCATCCCGACATCGAGGTGGTGATCGAGGCGACCGGCGATCCCGGCACCGGCATCAAGCTGTGCCAGGCGGCGATCGCGCACGGCAAGCACGTGGTGATGGTCAACGTCGAGGCCGATGCACTGGCGGGGCCGCTGCTGGCGCGGCGCGCGAAGGAGGCGGGTGTCGTCTATTCGCTGGCCTGGGGCGACCAGCCGGCGCTGATCTGCGAGCACGTCGATTGGGCGCGCACCTGCGGGTATAAGATCGTCGCGGCCGGCAAGGGCACGCGCTATCACCCGACCTATCACCAGTCGACGCCCGACTCGGTGTGGGACATCCTCGACACCTACCTGGTGATCAAGGACCGCAGCCACATCAACCCGAAGATGTTCAACTCGTTCGTCGACGGCACCAAGTCCGGCATCGAGATGACGGCGGTGTGCAACGCGACAGGCTTGGTACCGCAGACCAATGGTCTCGCCTTCCCGCCGTCTTCGCGCTTCGAGCTGGCCGACGTGTGCAAGCCCAAGAGCGAAGGCGGCACGCTGGAAAAGAAGGGCGTCACCGAGGTGGTGTCCTCGCTCGACCGGGATGGCAAGAACGTGCCGCACAACCTGGTGATGGGCACCTACGTGGTGATCGAGAGCGAAAGCCCGTACGCCGGCCAATGCGCGGTGGAGTACAACCTGCTGCCCGACAAGAGCGGCAAGTACTCGGCGCTGTACCGGCCGACCCACATGATCGGGCTCGAGCTCGGCCTTTCGGTGGCCTCGGCGGCGCTGAGGAAGGAGCCGACCGGCGCGCCGATCTGCTTCAATTCGGACGTGGCGGCGACCGCCAAGCGCGCGCTGCAGGCCGGCGAGGTGCTGGATGGCGAGGGCGGCTTCCTGGTGTGGGGCAAGCAGGTGCCGGCCGACGTCTCCCTCAAGCAGGGCTATCTGCCGCTGGGCCTGGCGCACAACGTCGCCCTTAAGCGCGACATTGCCGAGGGCGAGTGCGTGAAGTGGTCCGATGTTACGTACGACGCCGGTGCCGATGCCGTGCAGGTGCGGCGCGAGATGGAGGCGATGTTCGGGCGGCCCAACGTAACCTAGCCACTCCTCTCCGTCCTTACAGGGAGAGGGCCGCCGTGAAGGGCAGCGGCACACTCCAGCGTCGAGCAAGCTCCTGCACCTAACCCTAACCCTGTCCCCGCGAAAAAGGTGGGAAGAGAGGCAGAACCACAAGCCAGGGAGGAAGCCATGGCCGACACGGTCCAGCGGGTGGCGCTGGTCACAGGCGGTGCGTCGGGCATCGGCCTCGCGACCACGAAACTGTTGCTGAAATCGGGCTGGAAGGTTGCAATCGTCGATCGCGACCAGGCGACGCTGGAGCCGGCGCGCCAGGAGTTGGGCGCGGACAAGGGCGTGTTCCTGACGCCGCTCGATGTGACCGACGACGACGCGGCCGGACGTGTGGTGGCGCAGGTGGTCGAGGCACTCGGCGGCATCGACGGCGTGGTCAATTCGGCCGGCATCGCTGCCGATATCCACACCCTCGATACGCCGGTCGATCTGTTCCGCAAGATCCTGGACGTCAACGTGGTCGGCACCTTCATCATGGCGCGGGCGGCGGCCCGCGTCATGAAGGTCAGGGGCGGCGGGGCGATCGTCAACCTCGCCTCGGTGTCTGGTGTGCGCGGCAGCAAGGGGCGGAGCGCCTACGGCTCCTCGAAGGGCGCCGTGTGCGTGCTGACGCAGGTGATGGCCAACGACCTGGCGCGCTTTTGCATCCGCGTAAACGCGATCGCGCCGGGGCCGGTCGACACGCCGATGGTGCAGGCGCTGCACTCGCAGAAGGACCGGGCGCTGTGGGCCCGCTACTTGCCGATGCGGCGCTACGGCAAGCCGGAAGAAATCGCCAGCGTGATCGAGTTCCTGCTCGACGGCACTCGATCGGGCTACGTGACGGGCGAGATCGTGGCCGTCGACGGCGGCTTCAGCGGCGCCGGCGTCATTGCCGATGATTGAGACTTCGACCCGCAGCGAAGCGATGGTGTGCGGGCGGTGACATGCTCCCTCTCGCCGTCCTGACGGGGAGAGGGTCGAAGTGAGAGGCTTGCAACGACATCTGGAGAAGCGTCTGCCCCCACCCTGGTCCTCTCCCCATGCAAGTATGGGAAGAGGCAACAGAACAATGGAAGACGGAGGACACCATGCCGACAGTTGCAGACAAGCGGCGCGAGTTCCGGCGGCTGCATGAGAGCGGATGTTTCGTGCTGCCCAATCCCTGGGACATCGGCACGACGCGCTATCTGCAATCGCTGGGGTTCAAGGCGCTGGCGACGACCAGCGCCGGCTATGCCTTCGCCCGGGCGCTGCCCGACGGCGGCGTTAAGCGCGACGATATGATCGCGCACATCGCCGAGTTGTCGGCAGCGGCCGACGTGCCGTGCAACGCCGACTTCGAGGGCGGCTATGCGGATGCGCCCGAGGGCGTTGCCGAAAGCGTGCGGTTGTGCTGCGGCACCGGCGTTTCGGGCTTGTCGATTGAGGACGCCACCGATGATCCGGCCAAGCCGCTCTACGATTTCGATCTGGCGCTGGCGCGCGTAAAGGCGGCGCGGGCAGCCATCGACAAGGCGGGCGGCGACGTCGTGTTCACGGCGCGCACCGAGGGCTTCATCCGCGGCCGGCCCGATCTCGACGAGACGATCCGGCGGCTCAAGGCGTTCTCCGAGGCCGGCGCGGACTGCCTCTATTCGCCTGGCATCACCACGCGCGAGCAGATCGGCGCGGTGATCAAGGCGGTGGCGCCGAAGCCGGTCAACATTCTGATCGGATGGCCGAGCGATCTCACCGTGAGCGACATTGCCGCGCTCGGCGCACGGCGTATCAGCATCGGCGGAGCGCTGGCACGGGCCGCCTGGGGCGGCTTCATGGGTGCGGCCAAGCTGATCGCGGAACAGGGCAGCTTCAAGGGCTTCGCCGGCACGCCGCCAGGCGCCGAGCTGAACAAGCTCTTCAAGGACGACATGGTGAAGCGCGGGTAGCGCCCTATCTATCGCCAGATCTCAGCGATCGGCCTTGCCCGGGGTGTGGGCCAGGTTGTGGGGAGGATGGCGGGCATCGCCGCGGCGGTTGCTCGGGCGTACGTACATGATCTTCGCCTCGGGACGGTCGGCCTTGACCTTGAGCGCGGCGATCAGCGCATCCTCGGCGTCGATCACGATATGATCGGCCTTCGTCTTCAGCTTGAGCCCGACGGTGAACCGCATCGGCTGTCCTCCTGAGACGGCATTCGCCCTCTCAGTTAGCACATTTTGCGGTGCAGGTGGCGGGTATCAAAGCCGAACGGCCTGATACCCGCCTACGCGTCGAAGAAGACGGTTTCTTGCGGACCCTGCAGGTGGATGTCAAAGCGCCAGAGGCCGGCCTTGGTCGGGTCGGGCCTGGCCAACAGGGTGGCGCGGCGCTCGGCCGGCACCAGGGCCAGGATCGGGTCGGCGGCGTTGGCCGGATCGCCATCGAAGTAGATGCGGGTGAACAGCCGCTTCAGGAGACCGCGCGCGAACAGCCCGACATTGATGTGCGGGGCCTGCAGCTTGTCGCCTGGGCCCTTGGCCTGGCCCGGCTTGACGGTGGCGACGAAGAAGCCGCCGTCCTTGTCGGTCGCAACCCGGCCAAAGCCACGGAACGAGTTGGAGGCGAGCGGCCGACCGTCGGCTGGATGCGCATAGCGGCCCTGCGCGTCGGCCTGCCAGATCTCCAGCATGGCGTCCGGCATGACGGCGCCGGCGCCGTCCAGCACGCGACCCTCGATGCGGATGTGGGTGCCCGGCATGCCGGCATCGGCCAGCACGGGCGAGAACACCTCGCGCACGCCATACATGCCCGGCACCAGGCCGATGTGCAGATAGGGGCCGACCGTCTGGGAGGGTGTACGCCCGGCTCGCTTGTCAGTCATTGTCATTGTCCAGCGGCGTGGCGCCAGGTCCGCGCAGCACGATGTCCCAGATGTAGCCCAGCGCCCACTCAGGCTTGGTGGTGTCCATGTCGAAGCGCGAGACCATGCGCTCGCGCGCCTTGGCGTCGGTCACCGAATTGTAGATCGGGTCGAATGGAAACAGCGGGTCGCCGGGGAAATACATCTGCGTAACGAGCCGCGTCAGGAAGGATGGCCCGAGCAGCGAGAAGTGAATGTGCGCCGGCCGCCAGGCGTTGAGATGGTTGCCCCAGGGATAGGCGCCGGGCTTGATCGTGACGAACCGATAGACGCCGTTGGCATCGGTGACGCAGCGGCCTGCGCCGGTGAAGTTGGGATCGAGCGGAGCCGGGTGCTGGTCGACGGCGTGGATGTAGCGGCCGGCGGCGTTGCACTGCCAGATCTCGACCAGCGAGTTGGGCACCGGGCGGTCTGCTTCGTCGAGCAGGCGGCCAGTGACGATGATGCGCTCGCCGAGCGGCTCGCCTGCGTGCTGCTTCGTCAGGTCCGCCTCGTCGGGGCGAACGTCGGAGTGGCCGTACACCGGACCGGTGATCTCCGAGATGGTCTGCGGGATGGTGATCAGCGGCTGCTTGGGCGAGCGGACGGCCGTACTGCGATAGTCCGGATAGAGCAGCGGCGGATCGGCCGTGTCGCCTGCGCGTGAGTAGACGTCGTGCATGGGTGTTAGGCTCCTCCCCCGATCATGCCAGGAAACGGTTTGTTGCACCATCCATCAGCCTGCTCGGTGCGAGCGCTCGCGTCGTTGATGTCGGTCAATGACGTCAACCCTTGCCCTGGTGCGCCGCCTTGGTCCTGGCATGCAGGTCGCGCAGCACCTCGAGCTCCTGCCCGGTCGGAACCGCGCTCTCGCTGACCTGGCGGGCGAATTTGAGCGGCCAGCCGGTGGCCGCCGCGATCTCGTCACGGGTGACGCCCGGATGCAAGGCCGTGACGGTCAGCTCCCTCGTCTCAGCGTCGGGCTCCATCAGGCACAGGTCGGTAATGACGCGCGTCGGTCCCTTGGTCTTGACGCCGACCCGCTCGCGGCTGCCGGGGCCGGTGCCGTGACCGAGCGATGTGATGAAGTCGAGCTTGTCGACGAACGAGCGTTTGCCTTGCGCGATGGTAATGAAGATCTCGTGCGCCGAGGTGGCGATCTCCGGCGCACCGCCGCCGCCTGGCAAGCGCACCTTGGGCTTGGCATAGGCACCGACCACCGTGGTGTTGAGATTGGCGAAGCGGTCGATCTGGGCGCCGCCCAGGAAACCGACAGTGATGCGGCCTCCCTGCAGCCAGTAGCGGAACATCTCCGGCACCGACACGGTGGTCAGCGCCGTCTCGCACAACTCGCCGTCGCCGATCGATAGCGGCAGCACGTTGGGCTTGGTGGCGATGGTGCCGCTCTCATAGATGAGCGTGATGTCCGGCGCATGCGTCAGGCGCGCCAGGTTGCAGGCGGCCGACGGAGCGCCGATGCCGACAAAGCACACGTCGCTGTTCTTCAGTGCGCGGGCGGCGACGATGGTCATCATTTCGGTTGGTGTGTAGGCGGCTGGCGCGGTCATGAGCAACCTCGTCACTTGAGCATACGCACGCCGTGCGGCGTTTCGATGTGGGCCGACAAGCGGACCGCGGAGCCACGCCGGATGGTCGGCTTATGGATCATGCCGATGGCGTCGAGCGCTGCTTGAACTGCGTCGGCATCGGGCGTCTCGATGACAAGCTCGCGCAGCGCCAAGCCGTAGTCGGGCATGGTGCGAGCAGGGTTGCCGCGCTCGCCCCAGTTCATCAGGTGGGGCAGCGCGCCGCCGAGCGGCAGCTCGCCGTCCGCGCGAACACCGAACGTCCAGGTGCGATCGCCGCGCGACAAGCGCATCGGCGCACCGAACAGGTCGCCGCGCGTGCCGATGGTCTGGGTGACGCCATTGCAGCGCGCGACATAGCAGCCAAGGCGACGGCCGTCGCGCCAGCGCTGCTCGAGCGCGGCCTGATCGTCGAGGCCGAACCAGCGACGATGTGCGGGGCGCGGGGCAGCGGGGTCGACCGCGATCACTTCCAGGAACACGTCATCGCCGAGGCGCAGCAGATGGTTGTGCGTGCCCATCTGCGGGTGCGCGCCGCCTTGCGCAGGCTCCACGCCCAGCACATCGTGCACATGGGCGATGCCGGCGGCGAGGCTCGGAGCAACGACGGCGATGTGATCAAGCTCGGTCATTTACGGGCGTAGCGGGCGAAGGCCTCGGGGCCCTGCTTGAAGACGTTGGCCTCCATCCACGCAGCAAAGCTTTCGCGATCGCGGGCGATGTCGTCCCAGGCCTCATAGAAGGCGTTGTCGCGCTTGTAGTAGCCCTGCGCATAGGAGGGATGCGCACCGCCCGGTACCACCGCGATGGCCGTCACCGTCCAGTGCGGCAGGATGCAGGCGTTGAACGAACGTGGGCCCAGGTCGTCGACGATCTCCTCGACCGTCACCAACGAGCGCTTTGACGACAGCACCGCCTCCTTCTGCACGCCGACGATGCCCTCAAGCAGCACGTTGCCGGACCGGTCGGCCTTTTGCGCATGGATGATGGCGCTGTCGAGCCGGATCGCCGGCACGGTGGCCAGGACCTCGCCGGTATAGGGACAGGTGACCGACGCGATGTTGGGATTGACGCGCGGCAGCTCGGCACCGCGATAGCCGCGGAACACCGCAAAGGGCAGGCCGGCCGCGCCCGCCTCATAGGCGTTGGCCATGGCGGCGTGGCTGTGCTCCTCGATCTCGAGCGGTCGCGGCCAGCCCTGCTCGTAGGCCTCACGGAAGCGATGCAGGGAGCCGACACCGGGATTGCCGCCCCACGAGAAGATCATCTTCTTGACGGCGCCGACGCCGATCAGCTGGTCATAGATCAGGTCGGGCGTCATGCGCACCAGCGTCAAATCCTTGCGGCGCTGGCGCACGGCCTCGTGGCCGGCGGCGTACGGGATGAGGTGCGTGAAGCCTTCGAAGGCGGCCGTGTCGCCGTTGCGGACGACCTCTTCGACGGCTGCGGAGAGCGGCAGGAACCTGGCCATGCGGTGGGCTTCCAAGCTGGCGAACCGAACGACCTTGTTATTGCCGAGAGCGGGGCAAATGCAAGATCGCAAACGGCCCAGATCGAACCTGGAGCCAAGCCGTTCTGATGGAAATCCCTCAATCAGCCTAGCGCCACGATCGAGGCGGCCGCTACATCGCCCGGGCTTGAGGTTTCAGAGCCGATCGCGCCTGGGTCACAGCCAAAAACCGCTTGTTCTAATATCCGACAGATCGCCAAATCTTTTTGAGCACATCGCCCAATAATCTAAATCGCGTCGGGCGTTTCTGTGCGACCTCGCGTGGCTCAGTCATGCCGAAAGACTGCTTGTTCTAATGTTCGACAGATCGCCAAATTCTGTTGGATCCCTCGCACAAGAATCCGATCTTGGTTTTCAAGGCCCTAGGTCGACGTGTACGCGCACTCCGTCGGCAGGTCGCGCAGGCGCGGATGCCGGCGGTCCTTGTCGGACAGCAAGACTTCGCCGGCCGCGACTGGCCAGGCGATGCCGATGTCGGGATCGTCGAAGGCGATGCCCTTGTCACACTGCGGGGCGTAGAAGGCCGTGACCTTGTACAGAACCTCCGTGTCGGGTTCTAACGTGCAGAAGCCATGTGCAAAACCGGCCGGAACCCACATCTGCGACCGGTTCTCCGCTGACAACACGCACGCTGCGTGCTGGCCGTAGGTGGCCGAGCCGTGCCGGATGTCGACGGCAACGTCGAAGATGGCGCCGCGCAGCACGCGCACCAACTTGCCTTGCGCAAACGGCTGCGTCTGGAAGTGCAGACCGCGCAGCACGCCTCGGCTCCGCGATAGCGAATGATTGTCCTGCACGAAGTCCGCATCGATACCGACTTCCGACAGAGCACGGCGGCTGTAGGTTTCGGAAAGGAAGCCGCGCTCATCGCGAAAAATGGGCGGCGTGATCACTTTCACGTCAGATAAAGGCAGTGACCGCACTTCGATCATGCAGTGATCTCTTGGCTTGGAAGCGTTATCGCCAGCGATAAATCCGGATGCGCCAGTCTGAGACAGGGCGCACGCGCTGCCAATGTCATCGCCCAAGCCAGACGTCAACAGACCTTTGACAACGCTGTTTAGCGAAGCAAGATTATAAGCGCGGAGAGTGGTGGCTCTCCGTTATCGGGGAAAGCCATGTTGCAGAGCCCCATGTTCAGGTGCAATCCGCTGACGGACGTGTCGGCAGTATTGGCAGCACACCGTGCGCGCGCACCTATCCGATCGGGGTCCTGTATCAAGGGCTCAATACAACAATCGCTGTCCGGGGAGGTTCCTGGCCTGATGCGGGCCAGGACACGTCAATGGAGCACTGAGCGTTATGCCTACAAATCATTTTTCGACCCGACCCCTCTACCTGCAACTGCGCGACGCTCTCGCTGAGCGAGTGGCAGCAGGAGAGTGGAAGCCGGGCACGGCCATTCCGAATGAAGGCGACCTGGCGCGCGAGTTTGGCGTGAGCGCCGGCACGATGCGCAAGGCGCTCGATCTTCTGGAGGACGAGCACCTCGTGACCCGCAGGCAAGGTCGCGGCACGTTTGTGAATGACCAGAACTCGGAAGAAATGGCGGTCCGCTTTTGTAACGTTCGCAAACCCGACGGGCGACGCATCGTGAGCCGGTTCAAGCATGTGAGCCTGTCGGAGGGAACGGCCAACGAACTTGAGTGCGCCAGGCTGCAGATTTCGGCCAAAGATCGCGTGTTCCGCGCCGAACGCATCCGTTTGGACCAAGACCGTCCGTTCATGGTGGAGACGCTCTCGATACCGGCCGCGCTGTTCCCGGACTTCGCCGTTTCCGAGGCCGCTCTGCCGCACATCACCGAACTGGCACAGCGGCACGGTATCCTGCTCGGCAAGGCCGAAGAGCGCGTTTCGGTCGAGATGGCCAGCGGCGACATCGCCAAGACGCTGGGCATCTCGGTCGGCGCGCCAGTGGCAGTGCTCGATCGCGTGGTGTTCACGCTGCACGATCGCCGTCCGGTCGAATGGCGAGTGGGCCGATGCCATCTCGCGGGCGGACACTACCTGGCCGAGATGAAATGAGCTGTCAGCCGCTCGTGCGTCGGAGCCATGGCCGCGTACCGACCGGGGGCTCGCTGACAACGGCCGGCTGATAGTGCAGGCGCACCTCGGCCAGACGTCCCTCCAGCAACGCGTGGCGGGTCGGGGCGTGAGTGACCTCGAACGTGTCGAAGCCGACCCGGCGCATGAGCGGGATCTGATCGGACAGCACGTTGCCGACGGCGCGTAGCTCGCCCTTAAAGCCATGCTTGTCGCGAATCAGCGTGGCCGTCGAGAAGGCACGGCCGTCGCTGAACTTCGGGAAATTCAAGGCGATCACGGAAAATTGTGCGAGGTCGCCGACGATGTCGTCGAGCGCCTCGCCGGGCTCCAGCTTCAGACCGACCGGTGTATTGCGTCCGGCCAGGCCGTCACGCTCGATTAGCCAGCGCTTCTTGGACAGGATGGCCGGCGACGCGTGTGGCAATGGATCGCCATCGGCCACCGTCACCCAGATGTCCTGCTGAAACACGCCGCCTTGCCAGATCGTGGCGTCCGCCGGGGCTTCGATGGTGGCGTCCCGAGCGCTGGGTCGGTCGGCGCCGGCTTGCTGGTCCAAGCCGTCAAGCGGCGGCAGCATACAGCGCCTCCTTGAAAGGAGCAGATCCCAGACGCCCGTACGCGGACAGGAAGGCCTCCTGCGGGTCCTTGCGCAGCTTCAGGTAGGTATCGACCACCTTCTCAACCGCGTCGACGATGCCGGTGGGGCCGAAGCCCGGCCCGGTGATGGCGGCGAGCGCGGCATCCTCTGCGCCCGACCCGCCGAGCAGCAGCTGGTAGTGCTCCTCGCCGCGCTTTTCCACGCCCAGGATGCCGATGTGGCCGACGTGATGATGGCCGCAGGCGTTGATGCAGCCCGAGATCTTGATCTTGAGATCGCCGATCTGGTCCTGCCGGGTGGCCAGCCGCTCGGAGATGCGCTGCGCGATCGGAATCGAGCGCGCGTTGGCGAGCGCACAGTAGTCGAGGCCAGGGCAGGCGATGATGTCGGTGACGAGCCCGGCATTGGCCTCCGCCAAACCGATCGCGACCAGACCGTCATAGACGGCGCGCAGGTCGCCGAGGCACACATGCGGCAGCACCAAGTTCTGTTCGTGCGTGACGCGCACCTCGTCGAAGGAATAGCGCTGGGCGAGGTCGGCCACGGCATCCATTTGCGCCGCCGAGGCGTCGCCCGGGACTCCGCCGATCGGTTTCAGCGATATGGTGACGATGGCATAGCCGCGCTGCTTGTGGGCGTGCGTGTTGCGCACGATCCAGCGCTCAAAGGCGGCATCGGGCGCACCGGTCGGCGGCTTTGCAGAAGCTCCGGCCGGCGGTGCAACGAACGCGGGCGGCGCGAAATAGGCGTCGATGCGTTTGATCTCGTCCTCGGGAAGCTTGAGCGCACCGTCGCGGATGCGCTGCCATTCCTCTTCGACCTGCGCGGCAAACGCGTCGGCGCCGATCTCGTGCACCAGAATCTTGATGCGTGCCTTGTACTTGTTGTCCCGGCGGCCGTGCAGATTGTAGATGCGCAGGGTAGCCTCGAGATAGCTCAAAAGATCGGCTTCGGGCAGGTTATCGCGGATCTTCTTGGCAAGCAGCGGCGTGCGACCCTGACCGCCCCCGACCCACACGGCAAAGCCTAGTCCGCCGTCGGCGAGCCGCTTCAGGTGCAGGCCGATATCGTGCACCTGGATGGCCGCGCGATCACGCTCGGCAGCCGTCACGGCAACCTTGAACTTGCGCGGTAGGAAGCTGAACTCGGGGTGCAGCGACGACCACTGGCGGATGATCTCGGCATACGGGCGCGGATCGGCCACCTCCTCCGCGGTTGCGCCGGCGAAGTGGTCAGCGGTGACGTTGCGGATGCAGTTGCCGGAGGTCTGGATGGCGTGCATCTCGACCTCGGCCAGCTCGGCAAGGATGTCGGGGATGTCGCCCAGCGCCGGCCAGTTGAACTGCAGGTTCTGCCGCGTGGTGAAGTGGCCATAGCCGCGGTCATAGACGCGGGCGATATGCGCAAGCTTGCGCATCTGTCGCGAGGACAGGGTGCCGTAGGGCACGGCGATGCGCAGCATGTAGGCGTGCAGCTGCAGGTAGAGGCCGTTCATCAGGCGCAGAGGGCGGAACTCGTCCTCCGTCAGCTCGCCCTTGACGCGACGCTCCACCTGGTCGCGGAACTGCGCCACGCGCTGGCGCACGAACTCCGCGTCGAACTCGTCGTAACGGTACATCGCTCAGGCGGCCTCGGCATGCACCGGCTGGCCGGCGACCGGCTCCGGACGGGCTTGCGGCTTGGCCGGCACGGCCTCCACATAGCCCGGCACGTCACCGAGGATGCTCGGGCCGCCGAGGCGTACGCGCTCGCGAAAGCGCACCGGCGTCAGGCCGCCGTCGGCAGCCTCGTGCATCTCGACGAGGTAGGGCTCCACCACGATGTTGCGGGCGGCATCAAAGGCGCCGCGCGACTCGAGTGCGCGCACCTCATCGGGCGATCGCGCCACGACGGCGCCTCGCAAGCCCTCGACCCAGACACCGTCAAAGTCGAGGAACACGACGGCGCCGTCCGACAGGCGGTTGGCGGTGAGAACCGAGATGGTGGGGGCGGACTTACTCATGAGATCACCTCTGCAGCTTCTGCTGCGATGGCTTGACGTGAAACGGTGCGGGCACGGCGATAGACGGCAACGGATTGGGGGCGCACCACGCCGGCATCCTGCCAGTCGAGGCCGACGAAGATGACCGCCGGGCCGGCGATGCCGAGCTGGGCAATGGCGTCGGACAAATCGTGTAGCGTGGCGGCAATGGCGCGCTCGTTGGGCAGCGTGCCGTTCTCCACGATCACCACCGAAGTGTCCGGCGCGGCGCCGGCAGCGAGCAGGTTGCGGCGCAGCAGCGGCGCATTGCCGACGCCCATATAAATGGCGAATGCCGCACCCTTGGCGGCAAGCGCACGCCAGTCGTGATCAGGCTCGCCATCGGCCGTGGTGCCGGTCAGGACGGAGAACTGACGCACATGCTCGCGCACAGTGACCGGCAGACCGACGCGTGCAGCGCAGGCATGTGCTGCCGTGACGCCGGGCACCACCTCGACGGCGATGCCGGCGGCCTGCAGGGCTGCCATCTCCTCGGCGGCGCGGCCGAAGATAAATGGATCGCCGCCTTTGAGACGTGCAACCACCTTTCCAGCCGCCGCTTCGCGCACCAGGATGCGGTCGATCTCGGCCTGCGAAGTGGCTGGGCCACGCGGCGTCTTGCCGACGTATATGCGCTCGGCATCGCGGCGGGCGTAGTCGAGGATCTTCGGGTTGACGAGCCGGTCGATCACCAGGACGTCCGCCGCCTGCATGCGCTGCAGGGCCTTGAGTGTGAGGAGATCCGGATCGCCGGGGCCGCAGCCGATCAGGGCAACGCGACCATTGCCAGGTGCCGCCGTGCCCTTCAGCTCGGCGGCCAGCACGCGCTCGGCCTCGACCTCGGCGCCAGACAATACGGCATGGCGGAATGGACCTTGCAAAAGGCGCTCCCACAGACGGCGACGCGCGCGTGCATCCGGGATGGAGCCGGCAACCAGGTTGCGCAGACCCTGCGCGCGCCGCGCCAGAGTGCCGAGGTTCGACGGCAGCCACTGCTCGAGCCTGGTCTTGATTTCGCGTGCCAGCACAGGTGCCGCACCTTCGGTGCTGATCGCCACGGTGACCGGATCACGATCGACGATGGCGGGCGTGATGAACGTGGAAAGTTCGGGCGCATCGACAACGTTGACCGGGATGCCGCGCACCTGCGCCGCGTGCGATACGGCAGCATCCTGGTGGCGATCGCCCGTGGCCGCATAGACCAGACGCTTGCCGCCGACATGGCTGACGCAGAACGCGGTACGCACGATGGTCAAACGGCCCTGCTGGGCCAGCGCCTCCAGCTCGGGCGAGACGGTCTCGGCGATGACGGTGATGCGCGCGTCTGTCTTTAGGAGCAGTCGCACCTTCTGCGCTGCTGGCTCGCCGCCGCCGGCCACCAGCACCTCGGCGCGTTCGACATCGGCAAAAATGGGGAAGTACTTCATCGGCTCAGATCGATCCGGTCTTTGGAAAAAGCCGCCCGCTTCGCGTCAGAGATGGTGCTGCGGGGTTGCACCAGCCCAGCCGCGCGCGGGCTTGGGTAATAAATAGAATATCATTCTCAATCTCCGCAATACGAACGGCAGAATAAGCAAAGACTTCGATCAATCGGCGGAGATTGGGTATCTTGTTCTCTTCACCGTCGGCAGGCAGCACGCCGTTCTCTTGCAAGGCCCCGCCTCGCAACGGCGTTCCGCGCCACGGCATTAACCACTAGCGCCTGGCTAGGCTTCGCACCAACGCGTGCGTGCTGGCAGCGCATCACAATACCGGCACCTCGGCCGCAACAAGGGGCGCCCAGCGCCAGGCGTGCGACTGGTGCGAGCCGGGGTCTAGCCGGAATGCCCGCGCAACCAGCCTCCACCAGCATGGCCGGTTAGGTCACGCGCTGGCGTTGCGGACGGACAGAGCGCATTCGACGCGGGGCGTGCCCTTGGCGGAGCGGGGCCTCTCCTCCTTGGCGGGCATGCACCCCCATGCACAGAGCCAGCCTCGGACGCCCCCGCCCTCTGTCTTGCGCACGCAGGTGGCGGGGCCGCCCAAGCGCTGGCGCCGCTGCGGATGCGACGCAGCGCCCTCATTGCTTGCGCTGCCGGCGCAGGCGTGCTCCTTGGGGGCCAAGCGTGGCCGCGCCGACACAGGGGTGAGACAGTCCGGCGATACCCTGCGACGGGACAGGGGACTATGCACCGTCCAAGCGACGGACGAGTCTGGCCAGCGCACGGGCAAACCAGGCAAACGCGGAGAGGCGAGACATGCTCTCGGTCCTGGATCACCACATCAAGCCCTGGCACGTGGTGGCCGCCAATGGCGTCGCCTTGGCGTGGTTCGTGGGCATGGGCGTTGCGACTCAGCGAGCCCTGCCGGGCGTCAAGCTGTTCCGCTGCCCGATCGGGTTGTGCCCGGGCTACTACTCGCCCAACGATCTGAACACGACGCTGACCGCCATCGGCAAAAACGGGCGCGACTTTCTGGCCAAGACGCTGTTGCCCCTCGACATGGTGCTGCCGGCGCTGGTGCTGATGGCGCTTGCCGTGACCTATCTGTGGCTCAGCCAGCAGGGCCACGCCATCTCGATCCCGCTGACCACCGGTGCGCGATACACCTTGCTCGCCGTGCCTGTGCTGTATTGCCTAGCCGACTACGCGGAAAACTGGGCGCTGGTGGAGGCCGTGCAGGCCTACCCCAACATCTCATACCGCTTGGCACGCCGGGCGAGCATCCTCACCGCCAGCAAGTCACAGCTGATCGTCGCTTCCGTGGGCATTGCGCTCGCCTTGCTGATCGCCGCCTGGGCGCGCTGGCGCCAGTACGGCGTCGGCAAGAGCTGAGCCGCCAAGAGCCGTCCGTCATCGCACGCGCGATGCCGGGCTCGTCTGTCACGCGCCCTTGTCGATCTCGGCGAACACCTTGCGAGCGATGCGAAAGCACTCAACGCCCAGCGGCACGCCGGCATAGACGGCGATCTGGTGGATGATGGCCTGAATCTCGTCCCGGCTGACGCCGTTGGTCAGCGCGCCCTTCAAGTGCAGCTCCCACTCGTGCATGCGGTTGAGGCAGGCCAGCATGACGAGGTTCAGCATCGAGCGGGTCTTGCGCGGCAGGCGCTCGTCGCTCCAGATCATGCCCCAGCAGTACTCGTTGAGAATCTCCTGAAATGGGCCGTTGAAGCTGTCGGCCGAGGCCATCGACTTGTTGACATAGTCCTCGCCCAGCACGGCCTTGCGGTTGGCGAGCCCTTTGTCGCGCAGCGCCTTGTCCATAAGTGCCTCCGTCGTCGCTTTGAGCTGATTGAGAGGTGATCATTGGCAGCCTTTGCCGCCGCGCTCAAGGGGCGATGCCGCGCACCTCGTCTGCGAACCGAACCGGTCAGCCGCAGGTGGGCGAGGCGCAGCGGCTTGCTCGTTGTCGACATTTGCCCACGACGAGAAGGACGCCGGTGATCACGACCGTGATGACCATGGCGGCAAGAGTTGGTTCGATGGTGGGGCTTGCGATTTTGGCGGCCGTCAAGGCCGAGCGGCAGCCAAGCGCGCGGCACGTCTGGGCTCGCGCGTCCCAACGCCACGCCTGACCGGTTCGACTAACAGTGCGGCTGAGCCGGCAACGCCACGGCGCGTGAAGATGCAAGACCAAGCGCCTTGCGTCGTCACCGACCGGCTCAGCACCACGCCGTCCCAGCGGGTGGGCCCAACACATTTGCGGCCGATTGCATGACTACGTTGCGCATCCCCGAAATGATTTGGGCAGAATGTTTTTTGACGGACAAAAAACAGTAATGACCGAGGAGGGAAACCCATGCAGCCTACCCGCCGAGCCTTTATGACTGGAGCCAGCGCCGCCCTGGCCAGCGCAGGCGCCTCGCCCGCATTCGCACAGTGGCGGCCGAGCGAGCGCTATCCAGATCCGGCGATTGAGCTGCTCGATCCGAGTTTCGCCAAGTATCGGCTTGCGCTCGCCAGCGTCGAGCGACTTGCTACCGGCATGCGCTGGTGCGAAGGCCCGGCCTGGTTCGGTGGAGGCCGTTATCTTGTCTGGAGCGACATCCCCAACAATCGCATGATGCGCTGGCAGGAGGAGACGGGATCGGTGAGCGTGTTCCGCTCGCCATCCAACAATGCCAACGGCAACACACGGGACCGGCAAGGGCGTCTCGTCACGTGCGAGCACGACACGCGGCGCGTCACACGCACCGAGTTCGACGGCACCATCACAGTGCTCATCGATCAGTTCGAGGGCAAGCCCCTCAATTCGCCCAACGACGTTGTCGTCAAATCCGACGATTCAATCTGGTTCACCGATCCGCCCTTCGGCATCCTCGGCAACTACGAAGGGCACACAGCCACGCCGGAACTGCCCACCAACGTCTATCGCCTCGACACCAAGACCGGCCGCGCCGCTGTCGTCGCCGGCGACATCAACAGGCCGAACGGCCTGGCGTTCTCACCAGATGAAAGCAAGCTGTATATCGTCGAGGCTGCCGTCGTGCCGCGCGTCATCAA
This sequence comes from Hyphomicrobiaceae bacterium, assembly GCA_035762425.1. GTDB lineage: Bacteria > Pseudomonadota > Alphaproteobacteria > Rhizobiales > Hyphomicrobiaceae > AWTP1-13. Next base: position 18,833 of record DASTOW010000118.1, read on the forward strand.
GGTCTACGACGTCACGGACAACGGTGCCAAGCTTGCCAATGGCCGCGCCTTCATCACAGCCGAGCCGGGCGGCACGCCGGACGGATTGCGCCTGGATGTCGACGGCAATCTGTGGTGCGGCTGGGGGATGGGCAACGAGAAGCAGGACGGCGTCAAGGTCTTCGATCCGACCGGCAAACCCATCGGCTTCATCGCCCTGCCGGAGCGCTGCGCCAACGTCTGCTTCGGTGGCGTCAAACGCAATCGCCTGTTCATGACTGCCAGCCACTCGCTCTACTCACTGTATGTGAATACCCAGGGCACGCCTGGTGGTTAGGCCCAGCACATGGCGTTGACGCCAACGGGGAGCGCGTTCGCGACGGACGCGCTCTGCTGCCGACGTGGCGGGTCACGGCGTCAGGTCTTTGCGCATGATGACCAGCGTGCCGTCCTGCTCGGCCTTGGCGAAGCCCTTAGCCTCGTACAGGTGGATGGCACGCGGATTGTAGGTTCGCACCCTCAGCCGTAACGCCTGCACGTCGGCAATTTTGCGGGCCTCATCCTCGATAAGACCGACCAGCTCTGTGCCGAGGCCGCGGCCGCGTCGGTCCGGCCGGATGAACAGGTACGACATGGCGAGCACATGCGGCTCATCGGTCTTAAGCAGCGCAGCGTGGCCGATGATGTCGCCGTCGTGCACGACGAAATAGGATCGGTTGCCCGGGTGCGCCGTCAGGCGCTGGCGCCACTGCTCTGCATCGAAAGGGTACCGCGCATCCGGCCACACCAGGAACAGGTCGTCCCGGTCGGCCAGCAACTGTCCCAAGCTGACGAGATCGAGCGGATGGTTGGCTGCAAGGCTGAGCATGCGCAGTCCCTAGCACACACCAAGGTCTGTGAGCGCGCTATTCGTCTCAGCATGAGGCCAAGTAGAGACGAATTTGTGCGTCGTGAAGGACACGAGTTCGCCTTCTCTGCTCCCAATACTGCTGGCGTCAAACCAAATACGTTTCGCCTTGCGCGGGGAAAGTCGCTTTACGGTAGCGTTCCGGTTGGCAGGTCTTGGTGCATGTCCATGCCCGCGTCGGTTGTGAGCGACCGACGCGCGAAAAGGCCTGTACGGACGGACGCTAACCTCGCCAAAGCGTGGAGCCGCGCGTGCCGTCCCGTCCACTCCTTTACTCAGCTGGATTGCAATTGAGCCTATCGGGCAGCGCCCTGTTCGCTGCCGCGCTGGCCCTGCAGAGCGAGGCTGCATTTGGTTGGCGCGGCATCGGCGCAGCGCTCGCCTGCTTCGGCGCCGTCGCCATGCTGGTGCTGTTGGGCTTGGGTCACCACACGCCGCATCGCAGGTTTGGTGTCGCCAACGCGGTGACCTTGACGCGTGCCGCCGTTGACGCCTTGATGGTGGGTGTCGTCGCAGAGATGCTGCTCGGCGGCTCCCTCGTCACCGACGCGGCGCTGAGCTGGATCCTGGTCGCAACGGCGACGACCGCGCTCATACTGGATGGCGTCGATGGCTGGGCGGCACGACGGACCGGAATGGCAAGCGACTTTGGCGCGCGCTTCGACATGGAGACCGATGCGCTGTTCCTGCTCATGCTGTCGATGCTGGTGCACGCCACCGGTAAAGTAGGCATCTGGGTGCTGGCGAGCGGATTGATGCGCTATGGGTTTGTCCTGGCGGCTTGGTCGTGGCCTTGGCTTGCCGGGCAGCTGCCGCCGCGCCGGCGGCGCAAGGTCATCTATGCCGTGCAGATATCCGTATTGATCGCCGCACTCGCACCAGCCCTCACCGCCGATACGGCACATGCGGTGTGCCTCATGGGGTTGGCTCTGCTCGGCTGTTCGTTCGGCGTGGATTGCATTTGGCTTGCGCGACAGGCCCGGCGCGGGCAATAGCAATGCGCGCGCTGTCGACGCGGATCAGGGGAGCGGGCCAATGCGAACTGTGACGCTCAAGAATGGCACCGGAGTACCGGTACTGGGCCTCGGCACCTGGCGGATGGGTGAACGCGGATCGGAGCGGGCCGCGGAGGTCAAAGCGCTCAAGCTCGGGTTGGACCTCGGCATCCGCCTGATCGACACCGCCGAGATGTACGGCGAGGGCAAGGCCGAGGAGATCGTCGCCGACGCCGTGGCGGGGCGACGTGACGAGATCTACATCGTCAGCAAGGTCTACCCGCACAACGCCTCGCGCAAAGGCGCCATTGCCGCCTGCGAACGCAGCCTGAAGCGGTTGCAGACCGACCGCATCGACCTCTATCTCTTGCATTGGCGGGGCTCGCACCCGCTGGCCGAAACGGTGGACGCGTTCGAGACGCTGCAGAAGGACGGCAAGATCAGGAGCTGGGGCGTGAGCAACCTCGACGCTGACGACATGCGCGAGCTGGAAGGCGTGCCGGGCGGCAAGCACTGCATCTGCGACCAGGTGCTCTATCATCTTGGCAGCCGCGGCATCGAATGGCAGCTGCTGCCCTACTGCCAGAAGGCCAAGATCATGGTGATGGCTTACTCGCCGCTGGGTCAGGGGCCGATCCTGCGCAAGCCGGCCCTCAAGACGATCGCCGACAAACACGGCTGCGACCCGGCGGCGATTGCGCTGGCCTGGGTGCTGCGCCAGCCCGGCGTGATCGCCATCCCCAAGGCCTCCAAGCCCGAGCACGTGCGCGCCAACATGCAGGCTCTCGATGTCGAGCTCGACGCGGACGACCTCAAGGCCCTAGATGCGGCCTTCCCACCGCCCAAGCGCGGCTCCCCCCTCGACATGACCTGACGTCTTGTCAACCCGGGCTGAGCCCAGCTCTGAGCCGGCAGCCAAGAGCCCCCGGGTGCCGGATATTTGCCTGCGGCAAATTCCGGGATGACATGGCTTCAACGCGGTGGGACAAGCCCTAATGTCGCGACCACAACAAGCGTGCGGGGGAACATCCAGGCATGGCAGGTGCAATGTTCGACTATGTGATCGTCGGCGCGGGATCGGCCGGCTGCGTGCTCGCCAACCGGCTGAGTGAGGACTCGAGCGTCCGCGTGGCGCTGATCGAGGCAGGCGGCAAGGACCGCAATCCCTGGATCCACGTACCGGCCGGCTATTACCGCAACTTCACCAATCCCGACATCACTTGGCAGTTTGGCTCGGGGCCGGAGCCGCACCTCAACAACCGCATCATCAATTGGCCGCGCGGCCGCGTGCTTGGCGGCTCCAGCGCCATCAACGGCCTGTTGTACGTGCGCGGCCAGGCGCAGGACTTTAACGTGTGGCGCCAGCTCGGCAATGTCGGCTGGTCGTACGAGGACGTGCTGCCCTACTTCAAGCATTCGGAGGACCAGGAACGCGGCGCCGATGCCTATCACGGCGCCGGCGGTCCGCTCGGCGTCGCCAACGTGCGGCTGGCGCAGAACACCCTGTGCGATGCCTTCATCGAGGCATGCGAGTCCGCCGGCATCCCGCGCAACGACGACTTCAACGGCCCCAGCCAGGAGGGTGCCGGCTACTTCCAGCTCACCAACCGCAACGGGCGGCGCTGCTCGTCGGCGGTGGCGTTCCTGCATCCGATCCGCGCCCGGCCGAACCTGACCGTCATCACCAACGCATTGGTGCACGGGCTGGAACTGGATGGCAAACGGGTAACCGGCGTGCGCTATGGGCAGAACGGACGCGCGCAGACGGCCGGCGCTGCGCGCGAGGTGGTCCTGGCGGCTGGTGCGATCGGCTCGCCGCACATCATGGAGCTGTCGGGCATCGGCCAAGGTGCCGTGCTGAAGGCCGCCGGCGTACCGGTGCGCCACGAACTGGCCGGCGTCGGCGAGAACCTGCAGGATCACCTGCAGGTGCGCTTCATCTTCGTGTGCACCGCAAAGGGCAGCCTCAACGACGTTTGGCACAGCCGTTGGCAACAGATGCTGACCGGCATCGAGTACGCGCTGAAGCGCAGCGGCATCCTGACCATCGGCGCTGGTGCGGTGGGCGCGTTCGCCCGCTCGCGGCCCGATGTCGATCTGCCCGACATCCAGTTCCACTTTCTGCCCTTGAGCGCCGACCGGCCCGGGCAGGGACTGCACGCCTTCTCCGGCGTGACGGCGACGGTGTGTCAGCTGCGGCCTGACAGCCGCGGCACGATCCATATTCGCAGTGACGATCCGGCTGCGGCGCCTGCCATCTTGTCCAACTACCTGGCCGTCGAAACCGATCGGCGCGTGCTGGCGGACGGCATGCAGCTGGTGCGCAAGGTGGCGCGTCAGGCGCCGTTCGCGCGCTACGTCGCGCGCGAGCACCTGCCGGGGCCGGAGGTGGCGAGCGAGGAAGCGCTGATGGACTATGCGCGCAACTACGCCACCACCGTGTTCCATCCGTGCGGCACCTGCAAGATGGGCAGCGACGCGAAGGCGGTGGTCGATGCGCGGCTCAGGGTGCACGGTATGACGGGGCTGCGCGTGGCGGATGCCTCGATCATGCCGACCATGACCTCGGGCAACACCAATGCGCCCACCATCATGATCGGTGAAAAAGCCGCCGACATGATGCGTGAGGACGCGCGGGCCTGATCGGACTGGCGTGCTGGCGTCGGCTACCTGGCGGCTTCGGCCGGCAGGCGCATGAGCGTGCGCATGGTGCGAGGGCGGATCTTCTTGCCGGTGGCGGCCGCTTCCGTTGGCGGCAGAACGTCGAGGCTCGGCCACAGGCCAGTGATCAGCGAGCGCGCGTAGCCGTTGGCATGGCCGAAGCGGCGCATGGCTGCCGCGGCCGCCATGTGATCGTATCCGAGCCGGTGGGTCGACAGCACCACACGATCGTCTTCGATCCGGATCAGGCCGTACCAGACGTCGGGCGTGCCGTCGTTGGCCGGCATGCCGATTACACCCGGGTTGAACCACACACCGCGCCCGATCTTGTCGATGAACGGCAGGCCGCTGTGACCACACACGACGACATCGGCGTCGGCTGAGGCCATTTCCTCGGCCAGCACCTCGCGTTGCGAGGCAAATATGAAGCGATTGACCTGCCGCACCCCGCCGTGGATGACGCGGAAAGATAGTCCGCCGACGCGGAACCTGAGCGTCGATGGCAGGCCCGCCATCCAGGTCCGGCTGGCCGCAGACATGCGCTGATTGGCAAACGGATACCAGCCTTTGGCAAGACGGTCGCACTCGCTACCCTCGTCGAACCCACACGCGCAATCGGCGGCGCCGGCCGCCAGCTGCTCCTCGCAATTGCCGGCAACAACGCGGCAGCCCCACTCGCGTATGGCTGCCGTCGTCTCCTCCGGCTCCACGCAATAGGCGACCACGTCGCCGGTGCAGATCGCACGCGAGGGCGGGATGCCGAGCTGTGCGGCGCGTGCCGTAAGCGCCTGCAAGGCGCGCACGTTGGCATAAGGCCCGCCGAACACCAGAACCGGCGCCTGCAGTTTTGCGAGGTCGGTCATGCAGCGCGATCTTAACCGGTGTCGCGCAAACGCCAACTGTCGGCCAGCAGCTCAAACAGCTGCTCGGACCGGCCGGCGATCACCGCGGCGTTCCAGACCTTTTGCGACGCTGCGTGCTTGGACAGGGGGAATCCCGAGGCCTTGAGGATGCGTCGCTTGACCTCGTAGGGACTGTTGTCGGCTTCGCGGTTCTGCGGATGCGTGAGGATCGTGACGTTGCCTAGCATTTGCGTGAACACGCCACCATTGAACTGCCCATTGCGTCCGCGGAATGCGCTCTGCCAAGGTCCGCGCTTGGGCGGGTTAACCGGCAGGATGTGCTCGCAGGAGACGTTGCGCGGATCGATCGCTTGCGCCTGCTTGGCGAGCAAGTCGTTGAGCTTGAGCAGCACGGGCATGCGGAAGCGGTCGCGCAGGGCAAAGCGAGGGCTCTGCAGGTTGCGCCGGGCCTGGTCGAGATCGCCGTGGCTGAGCTGCAGCGAGGGACCGGCGAACATCTTCCTCTTGATGTCGCGGATCACAGCAACGTAGCGCTCCAGCATCTGGTGCGGGTCGGTACCGTTGATCATCATGACGCAGGCCAAGCGCTCGAAGCTGGCCAGGAACTGCTCGAGCTCGCGCGGCGAGCTACCAAACTCGCGCACAGCCAACAGACCCGGCGCCCGCCAGGCACCATGCGTGCAGCGCAGGAGCGAGACCAGCGCGGCGTCGATGCTGCGCGTCTTGCGGGTGGTGGCCTGGCCCGCCGTGCAGATGCGGTGGTAGGCATTGGTGGACGGGACCAGCACGTCCTCGATGAACGAGGCAACCTTGCGCGGCAGATCGAAAACGCTGAACAGATCCGCCTCCAAGGCGTGCTGCGGACGGCGCTCGGCCTCGATCATGATGAGGTGGTGGAACAGCTCGGTGAACTCGTCACGGCCGAGCTTGGCTTCGCACTCCTCCCAGCGCCCGGCCAGGAGTGCTCGCTGAGCCGGAGGGCAGTCCCCGATCAGTTCGGCCTTGAGCTTGTCGGTCTCGGATTGCCGCAGACCGCGCGTCTGGGTGCTGGCGTAGGCGTTGCGCGCCTCTTCCACCGTGTCGGTGGTGATGGCGACCAGCCTGATGCGGTCATGGAACTCGATCAGCCGCCGGCGACCGTCCGGTCCGAGCTTGCGCAGCCGCTCGACGATGGCATCGCGATTGCGGATGATGTTGAGCTGGCTTTCCGACAGCTCGCTCGCGTCCACCTCCTCCTCACCGTCATCGCCCGGCAGCGGCAGCAGGGTGGCGCCGCGCTCCTGCACCCAGGTGCGGAAGAATGCGGCATCTCGCTCGCGCGGCATGAAGCGGAAGCCTTCGCCGGCCGGCGTCGTAAGCGCCGTGTGCAGCCGCTCCGCTTCCGCGTCATCCTCCGCCAGATCGCGGGCGGCGGCATGGATCATGGTGGCGGTTAGGAAGCGTTGCTGGCCGTCCGCGATCAGCGCCTCGCCATTATCTGCGGGCGCGGCCAGATAGATGGTGCCGAGAAACAGGCGATTGGACGTGTCTCGCATGGCCGTCTCGAAGTCGCTGAACAGCCGGTCGACCTCGGTCTCGCCCCAGCCGTACACGCGCTGAAACTCCGGCACGGTGTAGCGGTCGCGATACCAAAGAAGCTCGGCAAGGCTGAGTGCCGCGCTGCGAATGTCGGGCATTTCTCCCCCGGTTTTCCGGTTCTCGTTCGGCGCCGAGGAAGAGGAGCCCATGCATCAAGCAACCAGATCACGCCCCTCTGCGCGGCCTTGCACTATTGGTCCGAATTTCCGGTGCGGCTTGTCAAGCGCCGTCAGGATGACGTGCTGCGTATGTCACGGCGCAAACTTCTCCCGCCGTCGGGATCGAACAGATGCACGGCACCCGGCTCAGCGGCTAAGCCTGCGCTGGGGCTGTGCTGGACTGCTGCCGCGACGGCCACTACCAGCTGCGCCGACCCTGACGTGCCATGCACGAGCCGGGTAGCTCCCAGCTCCTCTACAAATGCTCCTGCAAAAGATAGCGTGCCTTCGCCGGGCTCTACGAACTGCAAGTCTTCCGGACGAATGCCGACTTCGACCGGCTGGCCGTCGGCGACATCGAACAGCACAGGATCGAAGGCAATACGGCCGCCAGATGTTTGTGCCACCCCTGCAGCGACGACGCGGCCCGGCATCAGGTTCATGGCCGGCGAGCCGATGAAGGTGGCCACGAACTGGGTGGCCGGGCGGCGATAGACTTCCGTTGGCGCACCGGCTTGCTCGATGCGACCCTGGTTCATCACCACCACCGTGTCGGCCAGCGTCATGGCTTCGACCTGGTCGTGCGTGACGAAGATGGAGGTGGCCTTGAGGCGGTTGTGCAGACCGCGGATCTCGATGCGCACCTGCACACGCAGTTTGGCGTCGAGGTTGGACAGCGGCTCGTCGAACAGGAAGGCTTGCGGCTCACGCACGATGGCCCGGCCCATGGCGACACGCTGGCGCTGACCGCCCGATAGCTCGCGCGGTTTGCGCTTGAGGAAACCCTCGATGCCGAGCAGCTTGGCGGCCTCGGCCACGCGCGCCTCGATGCGGTCCTTCGGCACGCCGCGGTTGCGCAGGCCGTAGGCCATGTTGTCGTACACGCTCATGTGCGGATAGAGCGCGTAGTTCTGGAACACCATGGCTATGTCACGCTCGGCCGGCTCCACGTCGTTGACGCGTTTGCCGCCGATGGCAATGCTGCCGTCAGTGATGGTCTCAAGGCCAGCAATCATGCGCAGCAAAGTCGATTTCCCGCAGCCCGAGGGCCCCAGCAACACGGTGAACGAGCCGTCCGGAATGGCCAGCGTTACGCCCTTCACGGCCTCTATACTGCCCGCATAGACCTTGCGCACGTTGTCGAGGGTCACCGAGGCCATGCTGTGCTCCCGGCTGCCAGCGGGCGGTCCCTGTGCCCGCAAGCGGGGAGGGGGAGCATGTCGACAACACGCATCACTTCTCGGTCTCCACGAGGCCTTTGACGAACCAGCGCTGCATCAGGATCACCACGGCTACTGGCGGCAACATGGCCAGCATGGCCGTGGCCATCACCACGTTCCATTCGGTGAGGGCGTCTGCCGTGACGATCATCTTCTTGATGCCGATGACGATGGTCTGCATGTCGTCGCGCGTGGTGATCAGCAGCGGCCACAGGTACTGGTTCCAGCCGTAGATGAAAAGGATCACGAACAGCGCCGCGATGTTGGTCTTGGACAGCGGCAGCACCGTATCCTTGAAGAAGCGGATCGGTCCGGCGCCATCGAGCTTCGATGCCTCGATCAGCTCGTCCGGGATGGTCATGAAGAATTGCCGGAAGAACAGGGTCGCCGTGGCCGAGGCGATCAGCGGGATGGTGAGGCCGGCGTAGGAGTCGAGCAATCTCAAGTCGGCGGCGATCTTGTAGGTTGGATAGATGCGCACTTCGACGGGCAGCATCAGCGTCATGAAGATCAGCCAGAACGCCGCCATGCGAAACGGGAACTTGAAATAGACGACCGCATAGGAGGAGATGATGGAGATGGCGATCTTGCCGACGGCGATCACCGAGGCCATCACGAAGCTATTGAGCAGCATGCCGCTCACCGGCTCGCGTGTCGTGCCGCTGGTGCCGATGAACAGCGTCTTGTAGTAGGTCTGGTAGAGCAGGTCGCCCGGCGTGATCGGCATCTGGCCGTTGGCGATCACCGACTGCTCGTGCGTCGAGCCGATAAAGCACAGATAGACCGGGAATGCGACGATGAACACGCCGAGCGACAGCACGGCGTAGGCGAACAGGTTGCCGAAGCGGCGGCGCTCGACCATCTGACTTTTATCCCCAGGTCTTCGGGTCCTGGATGGCGTCCGCCAACCCTGCGGTGACGGCGCTGAACAGGCGTTGGCCCTTGTCGGCGTTGGCCTTGCGGGCATCGCCGATCACACCGCTCGAGGAGAACTCCTTGAAGGAAGTGAAGCGCTGTACCATCGGCAGCCCGGTCGGTGCATGCGAGAAGGCCGGTCCGAAGGCTTCGGCGAAACGCTCACGCCTTACAGTCTCGGGTGCTGCCACCAGCATCATCGAGGTTTCCGCCTCGCAGGCATGGCGCACGCCGTCCTGGTCCTCGAGGATCTCCTGCATGGGACCAGGCGCGACGCCGAAGTAGGTGGTGGTGCGGATGTTGAGCCCCGTCTCGACCGCGAAGTCGGGCAGGAAGGCGTTAAGAGCGGTAATGTTGCCGCCATGACCGTTGACGATGAAGACACGCTTGAAGCCGTGCCGCTGGATGCTCTTCAGGAAGCACAGCAGCACCGCGCGATAGGTTGGAATGTCGAAGGTGAAGGTGCCGCCGAAGGCCATGTGATGCTCGGCCATGCCGCACCACAGCACCGGCGCGACGATGACGGGCGTCTTGGTGACGGCTTGCGCTGCGCGCTCGCACACCGCCCCGCACAGGATCGTGTCGACGCCGACCGGCAGGTGCGGGCCGTGCTGCTCGATCGACGCAACCGGCAGGATCACGACCGCGTCGGCCTTGGCCTTGGCGCGCAGGTCTTCGGCGGTCAGCTCCTGCCACAGAATGGATTGGGGCATCAGTAGGTCACCTTGCGTTCGATGTAGCGAAATTGGAATGCGGTCAGCCCGACCACGATCACCATCAAGATGACCGACTGCGCCGCCGAGCTGCCGAGATCGCCGCCGAGCCGGCCATCGAAGAACACCTTGTAGACCAGCGTCTCGGTGGCCTTGGAGGGGCCGCCGCCGGTCATGGCATCGATGATGCCGAAGGTATCGAAGAACACATAGACGATATTGACCACCAGCAGGAAGAAGGCGGTGGGCGACAGCAGCGGGAAGACGATGGTCCAGAAGCGGCGGATCGGCCGGGCGCCATCGATTGCCGCCGCCTCGATCACCGAGCGCGGGATGGCCTGCAGCCCGGCCAGGAAGAACAGGAAATTGTAGCTGATCTGCTTCCACGTCGAGGCCATGATCACCAGCAGCATGGCGTGGTTGCCGTTCAGCAGCGGGTTCCAGTCGATGCCGTTGGAGCGCAGTCCGCGCGCGACCAGGCCCAGGGATGGCTGGAACATGAAGAGCCACAGCACGCCGGCGATGGCCGGGGCAACGGCGTAGGGCCAGATCAGCAAAGTCTTGTAGATGCCGGCGCCCTTGATGTGTTTGTCGGCCTGCACCGCGAGCAGTAGGGCAATCGACAGCGATAGCGTGGTGACCGACACGGCGAAGATGGCCGTGGTGCCCATGGCCCGGTAGTAGTCACGCTGCGCGAACAGATCGCGATAGTTCTCGAGCCAGACGAATTGCGTGCGCAGGCCGAACGCATCCTGCAGCAGGAACGACTGCCACACGGCCTGGCTGGCCGGCCAATAGAAGAAGACAAGCGTCACCAGCAGCTGCGGCGCGAGCAGCAGATACGGCAGCGCCACGCCGCCAAAAATCGCACGCTTGTCCATGCTCCCCCGGGGATCATCTGCCTCTCCCCGCCCTCGTCGGGGAGAGGCAGATTGTGTGATTTATCGCGCCACCTGCCGCTCGAACTGGCGCAGCATGGCATTGCCGCGCGAGACGGCATCATCGAGCGCCTGCTTGGCCGGCTTCTGGCCTGCCAGCGCCGCCTCGATCTCCTCAGCCCACACGTCGCGCAGCTGTACCATATTGCCAAACCGCAGGCCGCGGGAGTTTTCGGTCGGCTCCTTGTTGGTGAGTTCGAGCAGCGGCGTCTCCAGGTAGGGGAATTCCTTGTAGTAGCCGGACGCCTTGGTCTTCTCGTAGGCGGCCTTGGTGATCGGCAGGTAGCCCGACTTCTTGTGCAACTCGACCTGGCGATCGGTATTGGACAGGAAGGTGAAGAACTTGGCCACGCCCTTGTATTCGGCGGGGTTCTTGCCACCCATCACCCACAGCGAGGCGCCGCCGATGATGGAGTTCTGCGGCGCTCCGGCGACATCCGGGTAATAGGGCATGGCTGCGTTGCCCCACTCGAACTTGGCGTTGGCCTTGACGTTGCCGAAGAACCCGGACGAGGTCAGGAAGATTGCGCATTCGCCGGAGGTGAACCGTCCCTCACCCGTGTTGGTGCGGCCCGAGTAGTCGTAGGTCTTGTCCTTCTGCAGCTCGACCAGGTTCTGAAGGTGCTTCACGTGCAGCGGCGTGTTGAACTTCAGTTCCGTGTCGAAGCCGTCCATGCCGTTGGCCTTGGTGCCGAGCGGAACGTTGTGCCAGGCGGAGAACTGCTCGAGATTGACCCACGTCACCCAGGCGTTGCCGAAGCCGCAGTTGGAATGGCCGGCAGCCTTCAGCTTCTTGGCGGCCTCAAACACTTCGGGCCAAGTCTTGGGCGGGCTGTTCGGGTCTAGGCCGGCCTTCTTGAAGCTGTCCTTATTGTACCACATCACGGTGCTGGACGAGTTGAAGGGGAACGACAGCATTTCGCCCTTGGTGGTCGAGTAGTAGCCGGTGATGGTGGGTAGGTATGCGTTGGGGTCGAACGTCTCGCCCGCCTCCTTCATCATGACGTGCACCGGCTTCACGGCACCGGTGGCGGCCATCATGGTGGCGGTGCCCACCTCGAACACCTGCATGATGTGCGGGGCGTTGCCGGCGCGGAAAGCGGCGATGCCGGCGTTCAGCGTGTCGGGATAGTTGCCTTTGTAGGTGGGGACGACCTTGTAGTCCTTTTGGCTCTCGTTGAACTCGGTGGCGAGCCTGACGATGACGTCGTTGTTGGCGCCCGTCATGGCATGCCACCACTGGATTTCGGTCTGCGCAGCGGCGCCGTTACCCGCAACTAGTACCGCGCCGGCCACCAGCCAGCCCAACTGCCTGTGCGTTTGCATCAATTTCTCCTCCTGATGGGAGCGTAGCGACTTCTCGATGGCCGCTACTTTGCCGTTTCCCATAACAGAGGCATGTCAGCCGGCTCGGCAGCAGCCCCCGGAGCAGCCTAGCCCAAGTCGCCTATGGCGTGGAAGGTGCCCTGTCTGCCGGCGCAGGGCCTGCTAGCAATGCGCAAGCCGGGGCGGGGCCGGGGCGTGCATGAGCTCGCGCAAGGAGCGCTCGACCTGCGCCGGATCGACGACAAAGTGCTGCAGGAAGCCGGCAGCGCCGCCGATCAGGGCACGGTAGGCCTGGCCCATGGATATGCAGAGCAGGAAATAGTGCTCCCGCAGCAAGCTAGAGGGGAGGATTTCGAGCACGCGGGCATGGCTGGGCGCAAACAGGAGATTGGCGAGCCCGGCGCCGTGCGGGCCGGCGATGGCCTCGGCGCCCATGAACAGCGCCACCTGCTCGCGCAGCGGCAGCGTGCCGGGAACCACGGCCTCGAAGCCCTGCTTCTGCAACGTCGGCAGCAGCTCGCTCTCGTTGGTGATGCGGCGCAGCTTAGCGTCCGCCCGGCTGACGTAGAGCCGCCGGCGCTGCCTGGGCTCCGACAAGCCATAGCCTTCCATGATCAGGGAGCGCATGAAATCCACGAACCCGGCGCTGGCCAAGGCGTGCGACACGGGCTGCAGGTTGTGCAGGTCGTACAGGCGGCGCATGTGCCATCTCTCGCCCTGCGGCACGGCCTCAAATTGGATGTTGGGAAAGCGCCGGCCAAGGAACCCATAGATGTCGCGCTGGAACGGCGGCAGATCCGTGTTGGTCAGCACCGTGATGGGCGCGCGGCCGAGATCGAACCGATGCAGCAGATAGTAGAGCTTGGGCAGCCGGTCGAGCAGGAAGTGGTAGTAGTGCCGATATCCGCAATGCAGATCCATCATGTTGAAGTAGTTGGCATCGGCCTTGTGCACCACGCGCGACGGCGCCAGCCAGAAATCGTTGTGGGTAACGACCTCATGGCCGCGTGCCTTCAGCACCACGCCGCGGTCCTCATCGATGATGGTGCCGGTCGAGCCGAGCAGCGAAACGCCTTCGAGCTCGACCAGCACGATCGAGCGCTCGATGCGGCGTGGAATGCCGACCGGCAACTGGCTTGCAAAGGCGCGACTCTCGGCACTCATCAGCACCGACTGGTCTTCAGTGAACACCTCGGTGCGGCCAACATCGGCCATGCACTGGACGGTGTCAAAGAAGGGCATGCGCCGATGCAGGCCAGGGAACGCGCGAGTCAGCGTGCGGCCCATGAAGAACTTGGCGTGCCGACTTCTGAACCTGCGTACCGACATGCGCAGTCTTGCGACCTCTCTTGTGGCGAATCGCACGCGCAACGTGCGGCCTGCTAGCAGCGCAAGGAAGGCAAATTGTGACGGCGGGCTCGCCCGTTGTCTCGCCTTGTAAGCGCAAGCACGGCCTTGGCCGCTGACAGGCCTTGCCGGCACGCGTAGCGAGCAGGACATTGTAGCTCAAGAACAGGGGAGGAAGACATGGGCAACTCCGGCAGCATCCTGGCCATCGATCAGGGCACCACATCGAGCCGTGCCATCGTGTTCGGCGCGGACTTGCGCGTCCTCGGCCTCGCCCAGCGCGAGTTCGCCCAACACTTCCCGGCCGACGGCTGGGTCGAGCACGATCCCGAGGACATCTGGCGCACGACAGTCGAGACGGCGCGCCAGGCCCTGGCCGCCGCCGGGCTGACGGCGAGCGGGGTCGCTGCCATCGGCATCACCAATCAACGCGAGACCTGCGTGCTATGGGATCGGCGCACGGGCCGGCCAATCCACAACGCCATCGTCTGGCAGGATCGGCGCACGGCCGACACCTGTCGCAAACTCAAGGCCGCGGGGCACGAGCCGACCGTGACGGCCAAGACCGGGCTGCTGCTCGATCCTTATTTCTCGGCCACCAAGATCGCCTGGTTGCTCGACCATGTCGATGGGGCGCGGGCTCTGGCGCAGGCCGGGCATCTCGCGTTCGGCACGATCGACAGCTTTCTGCTCTGGCGCCTGACCGGCGGTCGGGTGCATGCGACGGACGCCACCAATGCGTCGCGCACGCTGCTGTATGACATCTACAAGGGTGCCTTCGACGACGAGCTGCTCGCCCTGTTCGGCGTACCGCGCGCCATCCTGCCCGAGGTGCGCGATTGCGACGCATCCTACGGAGACACCGAGCCGTCGCTGTTCGGCGCGCCGCTGCCGATCCTGGGCGTTGCCGGCGATCAGCAGGCCGCCACCATCGGCCAAGCCTGTTTTGCGCCCGGCATGGTCAAGGCGACGTACGGCACGGGCTGCTTTGCACTGCTCAATACGGGAGCCGCGCCGGTGGCTTCCAAGAACCGACTGCTCAGCACGGTTGCCTATCAGCTCGGCGGCAAGCGCACGTATGCGCTGGAGGGCGCCATCTTCATCGCCGGCGCCGCGGTGCAATGGCTGCGCGACGGCTTGCGCATCATCGAGTCGGCCAAGGACAGCAATCGTCTCGCTGCTGCCGCCGATCCTGGCCAGGACGTGTACCTGGTGCCGGCCTTCGTCGGGCTCGGCGCACCCTACTGGCAACCGCAGGCGCGCGGCGCATTGCTGGGCCTGACGCGCGGCAGCAGTGCCAACGAGCTGGCGCGCGCAGCGCTGGAGGCGGTCTGCTATCAAACGCGGGACCTGCTCGATGCGATGCGCGGCGACTGGTCGGCCGATGCCAAGTCGGTGCTGCGCGTCGACGGCGGCATGGTGGCAAGCGACTGGACCATGCAGGCGCTGGCCGACATGCTCGATGCGACGGTCGAGCGTCCGACCATCCTTGAGACAACGGCGCTCGGCGCTGCGTGGCTCGCTGGCCATCGTGCCGGTGTGTGGCCGGACGCTGCGGGCTTCGCCAAACTGTGGAAGCTGGAGCGCGCGTTCAAGCCGGCGCTCGCCGCGGCGGAGCGCGAGCGCAAGTACGCCGGTTGGCGGCGCGCGGTGCGTGCCGTGCTGCAGCATGCGGATGGTTGAGCGCAGTGGCGACGGCTCAGGCCGCGGTTAAACGCATTGTAACCTTCGCCGTTATTTGAACGACAATGCTCAGCCCTCGCGGTATAGTCGCGCTTGTTGCGGGTCGCGGCTCTGGCGTGACCGCGGTCATATATGTCGGCCTGTAAGATCACGCACCGTCGTGGCCCCTTGAACTCGCAAGTTCAGGAGGACCAGACATGGCCCAAACTGCGCAGACAGATGTCATTTTGCCAACGGAACCCGCGCGCGAGCTGCCGGTGGTGCGCTCGATCGGGGTGACGGACCTCAGTGATGCGTTGGCGAAGGGCATCGACGATTTCAAAGCCATGCCGACCCACGTGTTGTTCCTCAGCCTGATCTATCCGCTGATTGGCCTTGTGCTGTTCGGCGCCACGTTCGGGTACGATTTTATACCGCTACTCTATCCACTGGCCGCGGGCTTCGCGCTGATCGGCCCGCTGGCGGCCATCGGGCTCTACGAGCTGAGCCGGCGCCGCGAGCTTGGCCTCGATACTTCCTGGCAGCACGCGTTCGACATCCAGTACTCGCCGTCCCTGCGCTCGATTGCGGCGTTGGGGGCAATCCTGCTCGTCATTTTCGTCCTTTGGCTGGCCGTCGCCAACGCCATCTACGCGGCTACGTTCACTGTCGACGAGCCGATGGCGGTGGGTGAGTTTGTACGCCGTGTGCTAACAACGCCGGAAGGGCAGAAGCTGATCATTGTCGGCAACGCGGTCGGCTTCCTGTTCGCGGTGCTGGCCTTCTCGCTGAGCGTGATCTCGTTTCCGCTGCTACTCGACCGCAATGTCGGCGTGGCCGTCGCGATCATCACGTCAATCAAGGCCATCCTCAGAAATCCGGTGGCCATGGCGCTGTGGGGCTTGCTGGTCGCCGCGGCCCTGCTGCTCGGCTCCCTGCCCTTCTTCATCGGCCTTGCCGTGGTCATGCCGGTGCTCGGCCATTCGACCTGGCATCTCTATCGCAAGGTGGTGGAGCCGGATCTGGGCCCGCGGCCGGAATACCAGCCGCGGCCGCGCGCCATCCACTACGCCGCCGACTTTCCCGTGTCGCTGTTCGTCGGAACCTCACGCAAGGACGATACGCAAGGTTGACGCAATTCAGGCGCACGCGCGTACGCAGCAAGGCGCCCATCCACTACCATGGCGCTTTGCTCCAATTGCGCAACCGCGGGTGCTTGCATGGATACTGACGTATTGGTGGTCGGAGCCGGTCCGACTGGATTGATGCTGGCCCTTCAGCTCGTCAGGCGCGGCGTGCGTGTGATGATCATCGACCGGCATTCGGGGCCGGCGCAGCAGACGCG
>DASTOW010000119.1:0-4858 GCA_035762425.1 Hyphomicrobiaceae bacterium
GCAGCTTCTTGCCGCCGCCGCCCTTCTTCATCCACTGCCAGAAGTGGATGTGATTGTAGTGCTGGCCGGCATTGTTGATGATCGGGGCGTTCTTCTCGGCGAATGCCTTCTTGCAGATCTCTTCCAGGCTCATCTTCTCGTAGGGCGTGCCGGCGATCGCCTTGTTGCCGTTGTCAACGTAGGCCAGATGATGCTTGTCGTGGTGGAACTGCAGCGTCTCGGCCGACATATACGGGGCCAACGCGTCGTAGGCGTAAGGCAGTTCGGGGAGCTTGAACGTCACGGGACTACTCCGTTCGTGGTGTGAGCTGCACGATGGGGTGAATTCGCTGGCACCGTACCGGCTCAGCCCAAGCAAGACAAGCGGGCCGGAACCATGCCAGAACTCTGCCTTCACAACGCCAAACACCGGCAATAGTGCCGGCCGTTTTGGCGGGCGGCACTAGCGGGATTTTCCGATGGATGCACCAGCTCCGGCGCAGGGCAACTACTGGCGCCAGCAAATCGAGAATGCGCTGCTGGCTCCGATCCGCGCCATGCGCATGACGTATCTGCCGCTGCTGATGGTGTATTTTGCCTATGGGGCGACGGGCCTGACCGGCGTGGCGCAGACCTTCTGGGTCAAACGCGACCTGACGTCGTGGACGCCGGCGGACCTCGCCGCGCTCGGCGTGTGGTTGTCGCTCCCATGGACTGTGAAAATGGTGTTCGGCGAGTTGGTGGATACGGTGCCGCTGCTGGGCTCGCAGCGGCGCTCCTATGTGTTTGCCGGCGCCGCTCTGATTGCCCTCAGCTTTATTCTCTTGGCCGGCGCCGCCGGCAACTGGTTTCCTTCAATTCGCACTGACGTGCTGTTCGTCAGTGCCTCGCTGCTCACCGTGATCGGCGTGGTGCTGCAGGATGTGGTGGCCGATGCCATGAGCACGGAGGTGGTGCCGCGCGTCAACCCCGACGGCACGCCGCGACCCAAGGCCGAGATCGACCACGACCTCGGCATGGTGCAGGTGCTGGGCCGCCTCGCGCTTGGGTTCGGCATCTTCTCGGTGGCCGGCCTGTCGGGCTGGCTGGCGCAGGTGGTGTCCTACCAGACGGTGTTCCTGTGCGGGCTGATCGTGCCGCTGGTGTCGATCTCGGGGGCGGTGCTGGTGAAGCTCGAAGCGCACGAGCGGCGGCCGACGGACTGGCGCATCCTGGGCGGCGGCATCGCCTACGGCGCGGTCGTGGCGGCGCTTGGGTTGAGCTCGTTGCCGGGCAATCAGGAGATCGTGTTCGTGTTCTCCATGGCCGTCGTGCTGCTGATGTTGCGCAGGGTGGCAGGTGAGATCGAGGAATCGACACGGCTGCGCATGGTCTATGCCGCCATCATTATCTTCGCGTTCCGGTGCACGCCGAGCGTGGGCGAGGGTTACCGCTGGTTCACGATCGATGTGTTGGGTTTCGACGAGGCCTTCTACGGCGTGCTGCAGCAGCTGGGTGCGACGATCGCGATCGTTGCTGCCTGGATGTTCTCTGACGTGGTGACGCGCAAGCCCGTCTCACAGGTGCTATTGTGGCTGACTATACTGGGCTTCGTGCTGTCGCTGCCCACGCTCGGACTGGCATTCCGGATGGACCAGCTGACCGAGGCTTGGTTCGGCTTCGGCGCGCGCAGCATCGCGATTTTCGACGCGGCCGCGACCTCACCGCTCGACCAGCTCAGCATGATTCCGCTGCTTACGCTGGTTGCCATCTACGCGCCGGCAGGGCATCGCGCCACCTGGTTCGCGCTGATGGCTTCGCTGATGAATCTCGCCCTCGTGGCGGGTGCATTGCTCAGCAAGTATTTGAACCTGATTTTCCCGGTCGATCGCGGCGAATACGGCAATTTACCGGCGCTGGTGCTGACAGCGATGCTGATCAGCCTCGTGCTGCCACTTTGTGCGGTTCTACTATTGGGACGGCGCGTCCGATGAGCGCGTAGCGCATCCGCCACAGGCATCCGGGCGAAGCGTGAAGCATGGCCATTCAGGCGTCATGGTTGACCTTGACGGCCGTGCATCGATGACGCCAAACATGGGTGTGGTCGCGGGGGTGACCTGGGGATTCTCCGAACGGAGAGCGGCGGCACGAGGGAGGGTTTTGCGTTGGCTTCGACAACCAGGCTTCAAAGCGCCACAGCCGAGCTTCAGCAGCGTACGATCAAGCGTGCTGTGGTGGGTTTGCTGTTCCTGATTATCATGGTCACGCTCGGCGCTTGGCTGCTTTGGGCCAGCATCGATCCTGATGAGGCGTCAGCGTCTTGGTTCCCCGAAGCTGGCGACGCGGCTGCCGCACAGCGCTAGAATCGCTGTAAAAATCAAGCAATTCGTAGATTTTTCAATCGCAATCCACGGGCGAATTGCGCGTCGCTGCAAACGCCTTGGTTGCGGTCTTTGCTGGCGGCCGCAGATACACTATCAGGAGCTTGACGCAGCCGCGTCCCGGCATCCGGCCGGCTGGAGACTTCCATGAAGCTCGTCATGCTCGCTCGCAACCCGAGCCTTTATTCGCACCGGCGGATCGTCGAGGCGGCCCGGCGACGCGGGCATGACATCGACGTGATTAATACCCTGCACGTTCACATGAACGTGACTTCGAGCAAGCCAACGCTGCGCTACGGCGGCCGCACGCTGCCGCATTACGACGCCGTCATTCCGCGCATCGGTGCATCCATCACCCACTACGGCCTGGCGGTGCTGCGCCAGTTCGAGATGCAGGGCGTATTCCCGTTGAACGAAAGCGTGGCCATCGGCCGCTCGCGCGACAAGCTGCGCGCGCTGCAGATCCTGGCGCGCGAGGGCATCGGTCTGCCGGTGACGGCATTCGCACACGGGCCCCGGCATGCCGAAGACGTTCTGAAGGAGGTTGGTGGGGCGCCGTGTGTCATCAAGCTGCTGGAGGGCACCCAGGGTCGCGGCGTGATTCTGGCTGAGACGGATGCTTCGGCCAAGTCCATCATCGAAGCCTTCAGCGCGGCCAACATGAACATTCTGGTTCAGGAATACGTGCAGGAGGCCGCCGGCACCGACGTGCGCGCGCTGGTGGTGGGCGGTGCCGTGGTGGCCAGCATGAAGCGCTCCAGCAAAACGGGTGAGTTTCGTGCCAACCTGCATCGCGGCGGCAAGGCCGAGGCGGTCGCCATCACCGAGGAAGAGCGCAGGACGGCGTTGCGCTCGGCCGAGGTTTTGGGCCTCAACGTGTGCGGCGTCGACCTGATGCGCTCCAACCGCGGGCCGCTGGTGATCGAGGTGAACTCGTCGCCCGGCATCGAGGGCATGGAGACGGCAAGCGGCGCCGACGTGGCGCTCGCCATGATCGAGTTCCTGGAGAAGCGCGCCCGACGCGGTGAAACGCAGACCCGCGGCAAAGGTTAGGGAGGAAGCGCACATGAGCCGAAACGTGCTGATCGCGCCATCAATACTGTCGGCGGACTTCGCCAAGCTCGGCGAGGAGGTGCGCGCCATTGATGCGGCCGGTTGCGACTGGGTGCACGTCGACGTCATGGACGGCCATTTCGTGCCCAACATCTCGATCGGCCCGATGGTCGTGCAGGCCATCAGGGCGCACACCGAAAAGCCGCTCGATGTGCACCTGATGATCGCGCCGGCCGACCCTTACATCGAAGCCTTCGCCCAGGCCGGTTCCGACATCATTACCGTGCACGCCGAAGCCGGCCCCCACCTCGACCGCTCGCTGCAGCTGATCCGTTCGCTCGGCAAGAAGGCGGGAGTGTCGCTCACTCCTCAAACGCCCGAGAGCGCGATCGCCTATGTGCTGGACCGGCTCGACCTGATCCTGGTGATGACCGTCAATCCAGGCTTCGGCGGCCAGGCGTTCATTCCCGCCATGACGGACAAGATCGCGCGCATCCGCAGTATGATCGGTTCGCGGCCGATCCACCTTGAGGTCGATGGTGGCGTGACGCCCGCGACGGCTGGTGCCTGCAGCAAGGCCGGCGCCGACGTGCTGGTGGCGGGCTCGGCGACGTTCAAGGGCGGCAACTACAAACAGAACATCGCGGCGCTGCGTGCTGCGGCAAACGCGTAGGTGAATATCTCAGTCCGGCGATGCGCTCGCGCGCAGTCCGGCATGACATGTTCGGTTCGCCATGATGCAGACCAAATGTATGCCTACATCGCCGTCGCGTTTCAACACGGCCCGGAAAGGAGGGTGAAGATGATTGTCATTGTCCGCACATCCCCTCACCGCGCCGCCACCGAACCGCTTTCCTGACATCAGGAATCTCCTCGGGCCGGCGCCCCATGTACCGCCGACCGAAGGATTTCCGCTTTGATCACCGTCTACGGCTGGAGCGATGCGCTCCAACAGCAGTTCCAAACCTACGCCGCGCGTGGTCTTGTGCCTGCGCGTGTCATTGTGCAGCAACGCGGCCTCTATGTGCTGGCAGCTCCGACGGGCGAGGTGAATGCCCTGCTGTCGGGGCGCTTCGCCCATGCGGCCGAAGCCGGCGCCTATCCGGTGGCGGGCGACTGGGTCGCCGCAGCGGTGCGCCCCGCGGAGGGGAGCGCCACCATCCACGACGTGCTGCCGCGACGCAGTGCGTTCGTGCGCAAAGCTGTGGGGGGCGGCGCCGGCGCGCAGGTGGTTGCCGCCAACGTCGACGTGGCCTTCCTGGTCGCCTCGCTGAATGGCGATTTGAACGCGCGCCGCATCGAACGCTACCTCGCCACCGCCTGGGAAAGTGGCGCTTCGCCGGTGATCGTGCTGACCAAGGCCGATCTTTGCGAGAACGCGGCTGCGCTGCGGGTCGAGATCGAGGCAGTCGCCATCGGCGTGCCGGTGCATGTGGTGTCGGCGGTCACCGGCGAGGGACTGGCGG
>DASTOW010000120.1:0-38143 GCA_035762425.1 Hyphomicrobiaceae bacterium
CGTGACACGTTAACCCAACCCCTTGATAGGAATACCGCACCCAGGCCGCAGTTTTGTCGGTTTTGCTTTAGCTGCGGAACAACGCTCTGCCAACGCTTTTTGTTCTGTATGTCCTTAACCGTTCATCTATCGGTTGTGGCGATAGTTAAAAGGCGCACGTACAAGTAGCGTTGGATGGCCAAAACTTGTGACAATAATGGTGTCTCGACACGCGATGTTGCATCGCCGAGACAGATGGCCGCAGCGGCAGCAAAATTTACCCTGTCTCGGCCTGACGAGCGTTCATCGGCGCTGGTGTCTTTACCCAGGCTAACGCGACGTAACCAACAAAGGCGGCCAATAAACCGAGTAGATATGGCACAGAAAATTCGCACGCATATTTACCAATCGCCCACACGAACATTCCTGCAAGAATCGCGGCGTAAGCACTGGCTGGACCGCCGAAACGGGTGAAGAGCGCAAAGAGTGTAGCGACAAACACCCCTGCGCTGCCAAACGCCGACGCGGTCTCCACCAGCTCGTGGATGCCCTCCGACGTAAGGGCGATCAGAAATGCCACCACGCTGAGAACGAGCACCGTCAGACGCACGGACCAGAGCTTGCCCCGTTCGCTCAAGCTCGGCACCGCACGCACGACGATATTGTGCGAGAGCTGCGAAGCGGGCGCGTGTAATGCAGCGTGTACGGCCGACAGGATGGCCGACACGATCGCCCCGACGAATACGACGTACACCGGGCCAACAAGATGCTGCTCGGCAAGCTTCGGAATGAACTGTTCCGTGTCCGCCACATCTAGCCCGAGCGAGGGTCCAAGCAATCCAAGCAGAACAGGGATCGCGCCAACCGTAAGGTAGATGGCGCCGCCCAGCATCGTGCCCGAGGCTGCAATTTGCGCCGTACGCGCGCCCAAATAGCGCGAGATCAGCTCCACCGCAACGATCGTGCCGCACACGGGTATTGCAAGATGCTCGAGCGTCGCGAGTAGACCCTCCTCGTGGTCGATCGGGCTCAGGCGCGCGGGCTCGATCTGCGCCACCGCCTGGCCAAACCCACCCAGGCCCGAAACGACCACCGCTGCCAGGATGAGCAACCCGGCAACCACGGCGATGCCTTGAATGGTGTCGGTAACGGCGTCAGCCAGCAGTCCGCCAACCACGGAATAGGCGGCTACGAGTACTGCCGCCAGCGTGATGGCTGAGGCAAGACCGAGGGCGGAGTTGGCGCTCAGCACCTGGCCGAACGCGCGCACCTGCGCCGCCGCCCAGATGATCGAGCCCGGCAGCAGGACGATGACCACCAGGCGCTCGACGCCCTGCGAATAGCGCTTGCCAAACAAGTCGGCGAAGGTCGTTAGCCCCCGCGACCACAGGGATCGGGCGAAGAACAGCCCGACGATGATGATGGCAGCCGCGTAACCGAACGGATCGACGAGGCCGCCCGCCAGGCCCTTCTCGTAGACGGAACCGCTGGAGGCGACGATCGCCTCTGCGCCGAAGTAGGTGGCGAACACCGAGAACACGACGAGGCCGGTGCCGAGCCGCCGGCCGGCGAGGATGTAGTCGGCCTCGGTCGTTATGCGCCGCGAAACCCAGGCGCCGACGGCGAACTGGGCGAGCACGTAGACGACCATCCCGATCAGCACCGCGTTCATGGCACCCCCCTCGACCCCAACCCCGGGGCCGCACATTGCGCACGCCCAACCCCCAGCGCAAGCCGACCGTAGCCGTAGCTGCAGGCGCTCCCGCCTCAGTTCCCCCCAAATTATCTGCTTAAAGTAGTCTTGAGCATATCGGCCGGCGATCCCAAATTGCGGTGGCCGGCTTTCCGCGGATCGCGAGGTCGAATTGAGCGCCCGCACGTTTCTACAGCATCCCTTCCGACCGGTTGTCTCCAGCATCGCGGCTGCCGCTCTCGTGTTCGCTCAGCTGCCCACGGCGCAGGCTGCGTCGGCCATGACGCGGGCCGAGTACGAGGCCTGCCAGGCGCGCGACGAACAGGGCTTCCGCTTGGCCGTGGAAACCCTGACGCGCAGGAGCCTGGAAGCCGGCATCGCCGGTTTCGACTACAGGGCGGTCGTCAACGACGAATGGCGGCGCGGCAACGTCGACGACGTGATCGACCGCCAGGTCGACCAGACGATCGGCGAGCTGCGCGACGAGTCGAGCTGGGTGCAGCTCTGGCAGACGCTGACCTCGCAGCAGAAGGCGCGCGAGCTAGCCACCACCGCGGCCGAGCGCGTTTACCGGTCCGACGCCATGAAGAAGGCGCTGGAAGGCGTGGCCACCGGCATCGGCAAGGAGATCGGCAAGCGCATCGAGTTGGCCACGGTCGACACGGCAGGTCCCGCCACGCAATGCGTACAGGCGTTTCTGGGCCCGCGCTACGGTGCCACCATTGCCCGCATCGTGGCGACCGGGACGGGGCGCGAATACGGGATCGATCCGGTCAAGGGCGCCGCTCAGGTCTCCACCGGCCAAGTGGTCGTCGAAGGTACCGATGCGCTGGCCGGCACGGTGGTGCTGGTGGTGCGCCGGCAGCTCGCCAACATGGCCTCACGCATCGGCCAGCGCGTGGTCGGGTCGATTCTCGGCCGACTGGTCTCGGTGGTGGCCGGCGGCGTCGGGCTGGTCCTGATCGCCAAGGACATCTGGGACTTCCGCCACGGCGTGCTGCCCATCATCGGCACCGAGATGAAGTCCAAGGAAACCAAAGACAAGGTGCGCGACGAACTCGCCAAGTCGGTCAGCGAACAGATCGGTGAGAGCATCAAGGAGATCGGCAGCAAGACGGCTGATCGGGTGGTCGAGATCTGGCTCGAGTTCCGCCGTGCGCATGCCAAGGTCGTGGAGCTTGCCGAGCGTGTGGAGGTCTTCAAGCGCTTCCTGGATACGGTCAAACCGGACGACCTGCCCAAGCTCGACGAGGTGGTGGCGCTGGTGCTGGCGAGCGAGGGTGAGGCAGGCATCATTCGCCGCCTCGACAACGGCACGCTGCACCGTGCCGTCAGCGGCCTGCCGACGGGCGCCATCGACATCGCCCGCGAGACGCAATCCCTGGAGACGGCGCTGCAATGGTCGGCGGTGGCCGGCGACAGCCTCGCCAAAGTGGTCGAATTCGAGATCTATCGGCAGGCCAAACCCGACAGCTTCACCAAAGCGAGCCTGCAGAAGTTGCTGGGGCTGCAGGACCGGGTGGCGGTGATCCGCCTTGCCGCGTTGCAGCCAGCTGCGCGCGATGCCCTGTTCGCGCTGCCGGCCAATGAGCTGAAAGGGCTGGCACGTAGCCTCGACGAACCCCAACTCGACAGCCTGTCGCGCTACCTGACGGGGTTGGACAAGTCTTCGGCTCTGCGCGTGCTGCAGGTGGTCGGGCAGAACCCCACCCGCATGGCGGAGCTCGGCAAGCCGAGCGTGCGCGACGCGATCCTGTCGAGCAGCGACCAGGCGGCCGCGCTCGGCATGATGCTGCAGGCAACCAGCGTGCCCGACCCGACCGTGCTTCTGGCCCACGCCCAACTCGTGCTCGACGGACGCGTCAGCCCGCTGCTTCTTTGGGAGAAGCACGCCGTGTGGTTGGCGGCAGCCGTCGTGCTGTCGCTGGCGCTGCTGATGATGCTGAAACGGCTCGTGTTCGGCACGCGGCCGAAGATCATCGTGCAGGAAAGCTATGGCCGCAGCCGCGGGGACCGTGGCTGATGCGCCTTGTCACCAGCGAGGACGTGTACGACGAGCCGATCGAGCGGGGCGAGCTGGTTTATGCCTGCGCAGTGGCCGGCGCCAACATCCTGCGCGACATGCGCGAAGCGATCACCAATACGCTCGGCGGCAACATGACCCGCTACGAGGCGCTACTGGACAAGACCATTGCCCGCGCTCTGGAATCTCTGTGCGAACGTGCCAAGGCACGGGGCTACGACGGCGTGCTCGGCATCCGTATTTCGCACCCGCACATCACGGACGGTGCCATCGAGGTGGTGGTAGCCGGAACCGGCTTCAAGCGCGCCAGGCAGCAGCGCTGATCGCTGTGCCGGATGAGCCAGTTACCCACACGCGTTCACCGACCGCGGTGGCAGGGTCGGCTGCGGCTGATATAAGTTGGCACGCTTGCGGGATTCGCAACTGCGCTAGGGGAGGCGCGGCCCATCAAGGCCGAGCAACGGGAGAGACCTAATGGCTCTGAAAGCTCCAGGAATCCTGATCTTCTTGTTGTCGATAATTGTGGCCCTGGCCGTCCTGTTCTCGAAGTTCGCAGGTGCAACAATTCCGTTCTTCACCGGCGATACCACCTACTTCTTCGGCCTGCTGGCTGCCTACCTGATCCTCGTACTGGGCTGCATCATGCGCGGGCTGTGACGTTTTCGTTCGTCCGGTGCTTCGCATTTTATCCACTACGCCAAAATTCCTGTGCCGATCTGTCGCGCGGCTTTTGGTGCTCTGGAAAAGCGGCCCTGATCGGGTCGTTATCCGCCAATGGCAAGACACCGTTTCCTTCGTGAGCGGATCCTCCTGCGGCGCATGCGGCGCTGGCAGCGGGAGGTCGCGCTCGCCGTCATGCTGACGGTTGCGGCGATCGCGTTCATCGCGGCGGCGTTCCTGCGCGGTGATGGCGCATCGCCCGAGTCGCCCTATGCGACGGCGCGCAAGCCGCCGCAGAACTAGTCCCGCGCCGGGATAGACCGCTACTGCGCGGTCCAGCCACCATCGATCGAGTAGTTGGCGCCGGTGATCGAAGCTGCGGCCTGGCTGGCGAGGAACGCAGCCAGTGCGGCGACCTGCTCGACCGTGACGAACTGGTTGGTCGGCTGGCGCGACAAGACCTGCCGCTTGGCCTGGTCCTGGGTGATGTTCTCGGATTTGGCGAGCTCCGGGATCTGCTTCTCGACCAGCGGCGTCCACACGAACCCGGGTGAGATGGCATTGGACGTGACGCCGTGCTCGGCGAGCTCCAGCGCGACAGTCTTGGTGAAGCCCGCAAGC
Organism: Hyphomicrobiaceae bacterium; assembly: GCA_035762425.1. Classification (GTDB taxonomy): domain Bacteria; phylum Pseudomonadota; class Alphaproteobacteria; order Rhizobiales; family Hyphomicrobiaceae; genus AWTP1-13. The sequence continues at coordinate 4,977 of DASTOW010000120.1, forward strand.
CCGTGCTTGGCTGACACGTAGGCGCACTTGAAGGGCGAGGCGCGCAGCGAGTGCGCCGAGCAGATGTTGATAATGCGCCCCCACTTCCTCTTCTTCATGCCGGGCACCGCCGCACGCACGGTGTGGAAGGACGAGGTCAGGTTGATGGCGATGATGGTGTCCCACTGCTCGATCGGGAACTCCTCGACGGGGGCAACGTGCTGGACGCCGGCATTGTTGACCAGGATGTCGACCGAGCCGAAGTCGCGCTCCGCTTTGGCGATCATTTCGGCGATCTGATTGTGCCGCAGCATGTTGGCGGGATCGAACGCGACACGCACGCCGACCTTCTTGATCTCGGCGATCGGCTTCTCGTTGTCCTTCTCCGAACCCAGGCCGTTGACGACGATGTTGCAGCCGTCCTTTGCCAGCGCCAGCGCAATGGCGTGGCCGATACCGGAGGTGGAACCGGTTACGACAGCGGTTTTGCCTTTGAGACTCATGAGGAACCTCGGCGTTGTGTGATGCTTGCGTTGGCAGGCATCCTGCCGCAAACACCCTTACTTGAACATGACCGTCACAAAATTGTGCGGCCAAAAGCGACGAAAGGACTACCTATGACGCCGGAAGAGAAGCTTGCCTCGATGGGGCTAGCACTGCCCGAGCTACCAAAGCCTCTTGCCAACTACGTACCCTTCAAGCGGCACGGTGATACCTTGCACTTGTCGGGCCAGGGCCCGCGTCGCAACGACGGCACGCTGATGACCGGCAAGGTCGGCCGCGACGTGACGATCGAGCAGGCCTACGAGCACGCCAAGCTGGTCGGCCTCGGTCTGCTCGCTGCTGCCAAGGCAGCGGCCGGCGATCTCGGCAAGGTCGAAGTCCTAAAAGTGCTGGGCATGGTCAACGGGGTGCCCGAATTCACTGAGCAGCCCAAGGTCATCAACGGCTGCTCGGATCTGTTCGTGGCGGTGCTCGGCGAGCGCGGCCGACACGCCCGCTCTGCGGTCGGCATGGGCTCGCTGCCTGGCAACATCAGCGTCGAGATCGAGGCGATCATGCGCATCCACGCGTGAGGCGCTCGTCCATTCGGCGTGGGTGAAGAAAAACGGCAACGAAGCTGGCATCCGTCCAACGCCGGAGCAAGGTGATGCATGGATGGTCCGGACAAGCTTGAGCATGACCCGCCTGGCGCATCGAGCGGAAGCCGCGCCGCTCCGGGCCGGCGGCAACTACGGCAGGAAGCCTTTTTCCAGATCCATGGACTGGCGGACGCGCTCCTTGCCCTTCGCGTCCGCGACCGCCAACGCCCACGTCACATTGGTACCCTTGTCGAAGGACGTGGTGGACTTCAGGCGCGCCCGTAGCGTCTCGCCCGGCGTGAGCGTGACCGGCTCAAGGGCGGGCAGGTAGAGCTGCTCCCAATGTGTGCGCGGGTCGAGCGGGCCGGTCGACAGGCGCACGCCCTCGGCCAAGTCGGCCACCCACCACAGCGCCAGCCCGTAGATGGTGGCGGCGCGTGTTGCCTTCCATTCGACCTCGCCCGCGCGGGTCGTCTTGTTCTTGCGGTCGAAGCGGACCTGATCCCAGGCCTTGGCTGCCGCGCCGCCGTCGAGCAGGTCGGCGCGCTCCAGCCAGCGCACATAGATGTTGTTGAGGCTCATCGCCTTGGCAGGCGCGAAGTCGAGCCCATAGCCGACCTCGTCCCAGGCCGCCAAGTCGCGGTACTGGCGCTCACCCACCACCGGACAGACGTACTGCTCGACCGCCGCGGGGATGATGGCGCCGCCCGGGTTCAGGAAGCGTTCGCGCGCATCGTTGAGGGTGGCGATGATGTTTTCCTCGAACGGATAATTGCCGAGCGTCTCGGACACGATCAGATCGACCCGATCGGGTTGGGCGACATCCGTCGAGTGCACCTCGGCGATGCGGCAGTTCGACAGACGATTGTGTCGTAGCAGCTTGCGGGCAATGGCGGCGATTTCCGCGGTCTCGTAGAGGTCGACCCGCTTGGCTCCCAGACCGGCGGCCAGAAAGCCTAGGAAGCCCGTGCCTGCGCCGATGTCAGCGACCGTCGTCTTGCCCTTGACGATGACGCGCTGCAGGGCCGCATGGAAGGCGGCATTGCGCACGCGGTCGGCCAGAAGCACGCGGTGGTATTCGATGCGCATCGGCTCAGGGGTCAGGTTTCAGGGGAGGGTTGGAGGCCAGGGTTGGGGGGCCAGGGTTGGAGGCCAGGGTTCGGTGGCCAGGGTTCGGGAGCTTGGGTATAGCGCATTTCTGACCCCTGATCCCTAGAACCTGTCCCCCTGACTGGTCCGCCTTGCGAAAGCCCCAGGTCTCGGCCATGGTCGGCCCCGTCGCCAATTCCCTTCTGCAAGCAATGTCCCAGCCCAGATCCCCAGTCACGCCAAACAGCCCGGCCATCCGCTCCGGCATCCCGGCCGTCGATCGCTATCTCGATGACGGCTACGCAAGTGTAGTTGGCATGTCGTCGCGCTTCGCAGCGGCCATTTGCTGCGGCCTGATGCGCATACAAAGCGAGATGGGGGTGACGGGCCAGGTGGTGGAGATCGGCCCGTTCGAGGGACGCTTCTTCATCGCGCTCGGGCACGCGCTGAAAACCGGCGAGCGGGCGCTTGGCATCGACAAGTTCGACTGGCCCAATCCCGAGGTGATCGACCGCTTCGAGGCCAACTGCGCCAAGCACGGCATCCCGGCCGAGCGCCGCATCACCTGGAAGGCCGATAGCGGCGGCATGCAGCCGGCCGAATTGCTGGCCAAGCTGGGCGGCCGGCAGCCTCGTTTCGTGCACATCGACGGCGAGCATTCCAGGGCGGCCCTGACCAAGGACCTCGAGCTTGCCAGCGCCGTGCTCGATCCGGCCGGCGTCATCGTGCTCGACGACATGCTGCACCCTGGCTACCCGACACTGATGGTGGCGGTGCAGGACTACCTGCAGCGCCACCCCGAGATGTGCGTGCTGTGCGTGATCGACCGCGAGACCGTGGTGGCCGCCACCAAGTTCGTGCTGTGTCGCACGGACTGGTTCAAGCGCTACGAGGAGAGGCTGCTTGAGGCCTATCGCGACAACGTCTGGCCGCTGGGCGCCGACTTCGAGCCGCACTGGTGCCTGGTGCTGTCGCTGGACACCCGGTTGGCGGATATCGTTTGAACGTAGCCATCAGCGGCCAGGGTTGGTCAGTCGCCGTACTTTCACCTTGGCTTTGCCTGCGTTGTTTGCATAGAGATGCAGCGGGAAGAGACCCCAGTAAGCATCATTGACGAACAGGAAGAGTTCGCCGCTGTTGTGGGGAGCGAGCACGCTTGTCATCAGCTTGCGCGGCTTTGCCGTACCGTCGACGTCGGACGGAACCAACACGTGCTCGTCGGTGCCATAGGTGCCGACACGAGCGATGGGCACGAACCACGCCGCCTTGAGGTGCCGCCGCACAGGTACCGTGCTGGCCATGGTCAGCCTCTGCAGCCAACCAAGCTTGGCAAGCCCGACACCCGTCAGATCGGCTTCGTTTCCGCCGTCGCTCCACGCCGCAGTGTCGGGAATCTCAATCGAGATTTCGTACCTATGATCACGGCTCAGGCGCAATCCCGTATCCATGCACGGGTCGCTTGTGTTGAAATCAAACGATTCCTCCTGCGCTAGGACGAGCTTACCGAGGTCGGACTGCGTCTGACATATTCCTCCTCTGGACGACTGAAACCAAAATGCCGTTCGGTCCAATGTGGTGATCGCGAGTAGTGCGGCCGCAAGCAGCGCAACGAAAGGAAACAGTCTCCAGGCTGCGAAGTGCCAGCTGGCTTTAGCTGCCTTCGAAGCCAGGAGCCGGAGCGCGAGCGCATCAAGCAATGAGGGACTGGGGTTCGCCGGGAGCTTGGCGTTGCCGACGTTCCAGGCAACACGTGAGCGCTCGGCGATGGTGGCCCTGAGGGCCCTGCCTCGCCACCAGGACACCAGGCCAACGATAGCCAGGATCGCAGCCGTGGTCGGATTGTTGGCGAAGGCCTCCAACCAGGGCTTGACGTAGGACGGGGCGAGCGAGCTGGCGATGGCATTGAGATCACCCAGCGGCCCCTGCCAGTCAGCGGTTATGAAGTCCGGCGTTGGCGCGGGCAGCATTCGGCCGACGATCGGGAAGGCCAGCAGGATCAGCGAAGGAATGAGGGTGCTGAAATACGCGATGCGGCGGCGCAGCTCGGCAGCCCTCACCAATTTGACCTGGTCTGCGCCGGGCGGCTTCAGGGCGGCGACCATGGTCGCGAGCTTGGCGCCCTCGTCGGGAGCCTCGACCGACGCGAACCCTCCAAATCGTCCAAGGCCATGCGCGGCAGCGCTCATAAAGCCGCCGAATTGGTGAACGGTCCCGGTCTTGTCGACCACGCGCACGGCGTCCGGCAAGGCGACAGGCGCATAGCCCTCAAAGCCGGTCGCCATCCGGAATACCACGCTCTCGTGGACGATCGGGATGTCACCTTTCTTTACGTCGCAGCGAATGGTGCGCGGCTGATAGCGATAGAACGAGCCGAGCCCCGACCGCGAGTCGTACACCTTGCCGAAAGGCGTTGCGCGGGCGCGCATATCGTCAAGCGCGGTGGCGCGCATGCGCAGACCCAGGTGCGCCGCTTCCGCGGCTATCCACACCAGCGGTAGCGACGACTGGCTATCGTCGGGATATCCGCCGCCAACATTGGCGTGCATGCCCGCAAACCAGACCTGCTGCAGGCGGTCGCCGTTCTCATGGTCCCACAGGAGAGGGGCAAACGAGCTGCGCTCATCGTCGATCGATAGCGCGTGCCGGGCGCAGTCGACCTTTTCCAACAGATTGCTGCTGGCGAAGCGCAATGGAAAGATCAGCTTGTCAAGCGCGTAGCGCAGCTCTTCGACCGGCATGCCGTAGGCGGCCACGGTGTCCCAAACCCCGAGGAAACGAAATCTCACGCCATCCGTAGTGTTCTGCGATGTTCGATAGTCGGGCCGGCCCTTTGCCCGATCGATGCATCGCACAACCGTGTCCCGCAGTGCCCGGAACGGCTTCTCGATGCCGAATTTCGTGTGAAAGCACTGCTTGCGGTATTGCCGATAGCTGAGCACCGCCATGCGGCGCATCTCGGCCTCGGACGCCAGCGGTACGAGGCCCTGCCGAAGCACGAGACCCGCCACGACCCTGATGGTGAACGCGCCGCGGCTGAAGCCAAATGCATAGAGTTGCGGTGGCTGCCTCTTTCCCTCCGCAAGCGTTCCCTGCACGTTGGTCTCATTGTGGAAGTGGCGCGACAAAAAAACGTACATCTTGATGACATTGCGCTTCAGGCCGAAACCGAAGGCCCCGGTCAACAGCGCCCACGGCGTGAAGCGCGAGGTCCCCACTCCGTCGTCGTACAGGGCGATCTGATCGCTCGACGGCGTCAGATCGAGCGCCTGATAGAGTTTCCAGACGTTGGTCTTGAAAAGCTTTGCCGCACTGTTGCCGGTCCCGTCCGAGAGGACGATCAATGTTTTCGCCATAACCGACCCTCAAAATACCAACCGAACATTGCGGCAGTGTACAACGGCTCCCGGACCAGGCGAACCTCTGCGCAAGCGCGCTGAGCCAGCACGGCGTTGCCGTACGCGTCGGCAGCGCCCGCCTCGACACGATCCCCTGGCTGACCAGACGCCGCCGCTAGGCCGCAGCCAACGCGCTGTGCGTGCTCACTCCTGGCCTATGAACCTTTACGGAGGTCGCAGCGACTTACCCAGCAGCCAAACGCTGACTGGAAGGGCGCGACCATGTGGACCGTACTGCGTAGAGAGCTGCGCGAGATCGTGTGGCTGGCCTTGATAATCGCCAGCCTGTCATTCCTGGGCTTGGCGCTGGGCGTCGCGCTTGCGGCGGCTGACCTGGGAGGGGTACCGTGACGCGGCTTCTCCTGCCCTCGCTGGGCTTCCTTGCTGCGCACCTGCTCCTGATCGGCGCCGCCGTGGCGGTGTCGGCGCTGCAATAATGCAAAGGGGGCGCAGGTGCCCCTTCTGCTCGGCGGCGGCATAACGCAGTTGAGAAATATTTCCGACCATCTCAGACCCCCCGCAAGCCCCCGCAAGGCCAGCAATTCCTGGCGAATCCTGGGGTCGAACAGCATCAACAGGCGGCGCGGCTCAATCATTATTTAACCGTAATGCCTGCAAATAGTCGGGGCCCAACAAGCTCGGGCACCCCGCCGCAAAACCGCCCAAGCACCCACGAGAGAGCACCATGCGCTTCCGCCCTCCGCTTCGCGTCAGCGTGACCCGGCATGGGGACAAGGAGCAGAAGCTCAAGGACTTCATCGTCCAGCATATTGCGGCCACGGACGACATGGGCCAGACGGGCCGGCCCTCCCAGATCCAGATCGTGGCGCGTTCGCTCGACAGCCCTGTCGTCAGGGCCGTCGTGGGTCTGGCGCGCGAGATCGCCGAGAGCGGCATTTCGGTGCGCATGATCCTGGCGCAGGCCGACCACGACACGTTCGGCGATGCCTGGTTCGATGCCGGCCATGCGGTCGGCTTCGACCACGAGGTGCGCTGGGCCAAGCACCCGCGCCTGATCGAGGCGCACGAGCAGCTGGTGCTCGGCCCGCAGACCTGCTGGATCGGCGACTCCATGCGCCGCGACCCCACCAAGTGCGACGCCTTCGAGAGCTACGTCGAGGGCTGTGGCGAGGCGGCGGGCTGCGCGCTGGTATCGTTCGAGCGCTTGTGGGTCGCTTGCGAGCCGCTGCTGGTGCGCGGGCTGCGCACGCCGGCGGCTCCGATCAATGAGATCGGCGCGCCGCCCGAGGCTCTTGCCAAGCCCGACGGCACGCAGACGATCGTGGCAACGCGGCACTAACCAAGAGTGCCACTTTGACCGACCAAGGCTGGCCCCACGCCGGCCTTTTTGCTTTGCCTGACCGCCGATTGGGGAAAAAGCGGAAAATGAGCGCAAGCCGTCGCAACGGGGGAGAACAGGGCGAGTTCCGCCACTGTTCAGTCATCGGGCGCTGATCCATTCTCGATGCAGCCGGGCGCGGCGCCCGGTTCAGGCGAATTTGCGCCATTCGGACCCCGAGGTCACCCCCATGTCGATCGCCCTTCGCGTGCTTTTCAGCCTCGCGCTCATCCTCAGTGCGAGCCTCGCTCATGCGCAGGATCAAGCCTTCAGTCACACCGGCGTGCAGGCCGACGCCAAACGCTACGAGACCTACCTGCGCGCCAACTGGCAGCCGGGTCGCAAGTCCGCGCGCGAGCTGCGCGCCGAAGCCGACAAGGCGTTGGGTGGCAGCACCGATCCGCGCGCCGCCTCGCGGGCCTATGCCCAGGCGGTGGTGGCGGATGCCAACGATGCGGATGCCTGGCTGGGTCTAGCCCGCTCGCTGCTGGCCATCAAGGCAGAGCTGAGCGCCGAGCGATACGACTTGCCGGTTAACGCCTCGGGGGCAGCGCTGATCGCCTACGAGCGTGCGCAGAACCCTGTGTTCAAGGCATCAGCATTGTGGGTGCTGCACGAAGCGCTGAAGCGCCGCTCCTACTGGCGCCCTGCCATTGACGCGGCGCGGGCGAGCCTGACCCTCGTCGACACGGCGGAAGGCCGCAAGGCGCTGGAGGCCCTGGTGGCCGAGCACGGCTTCCGCATCCTTGAATACAAGGTCGATGCCGATGCGCCGATACCGCGCCTGTGCATCCAGTTCTCCGAGCGGCTGGCGGCGGGCGTCGCCGACTGGGCGCAGTACTTCACGATGGACGGCAAGGATCCACAGACGGTCACCGCCGAGGCGCGGCAGATCTGCATCGACGGACTCGCGCACGGCAAGCGCTACGAAGTGCAGGTGCGCGCCGGGCTGCCCTCTGCGGTAGGCGAGAAGCTGCTGAAGACGGCGGAGCTTGCCGTGTACGTTCGCGACCGCAATCCGTCGGTGCGCGTGACCGGGCGCGGCTACGTGCTGCCCAACCGCGGCCAGCAGGGCATTCCGCTGGTGACGGTTAACACCGAGCAGGTGCGAGTCGAAGTCTATCGCATCGGCGACCGCAACCTGGCGCAGACCCTGCAGGGCGGTGACTTTCAGCGGCAGATTCCCGCCTATGAGCTGGACAACCTGAAGGAGCGCACTGGCGCCCGCGTCTACACCGGACAGCTGGCCATCGCGACGCGGCTGAACGAGGACGTGACGACCGCCTTCCCGATCGCCGAGGCGATTCCCCGGCTGCAGCCCGGCGTCTACGTGCTGGCGGCCTACGCCAGCATCAAGAAGGAGGACGAGAGTTCGCGTGGCAACCCGGCCACGCAGTGGTTCGTCGTATCCGACCTCGGCCTGACCGCCATCAACGGCGACGACGGCGTGCATGCGTTCGTGCGCTCGCTGGCCAGCGCTTCCTCGATCGTCAACGCACAGGTTCGCCTGCTGGCGCGCAACAACGAGGTGCTGGGCACGACCAAGACCGACAGCCGCGGCTACGCCCGCTTCGATGCGGGCCTCAAGCGTGGCGAGGGTGGCCTGGCGCCGGCCGTTCTGGTGGCAGAGACGCCGGACGGCGACTACGCCTTCCTCGACCTGTCGACGGCTGCCTTCGACTTGACCGACCGGGGCGTGAAGGGCCGCCAGGAGCCGGGGCCCATCGACGGGTTCGCCTACACCGACCGCGGCGTCTATCGCGGCGGCGAGGCCGTGCACCTGACCATCCTCACGCGCGAGCGCACCGGCAGGGCGTCCGCAGTTCCAGTCACCGTGATCGTCTCGCGGCCCGACGGCGTCGAGCACTCGCGCATTGCCCTGACCGATCAGGGCCTCGGCGGCCGTGCCACCAGCCTGACGCTTGCCAGCTCGGCCATGACCGGCACCTGGCGCGCCAAGATCCACATCGACCCGAAGGCAAGCCCGATCGCGCAGACGGCTTTCCTGGTCGAGGACTTCGTGCCCGAACGGCTGGAGCTCAAGCTTGAGGCCGGCACAGCGTCGCTGACACCGCAGGAAGCGGGCAAGGTCAGGCTGAACGGCCGCTATCTGTACGGCCCGCCGGCTGCCGGCCTCGCCATCGAGGGCGAGATCGTCGTCAAGGCGTCCGGCAAGGACGTACCGGGCTTTGCCGGCTACCGCTTCGGCTTGGCGGACGAGCAGATCAGCCCAGTTCGCAAGCCGCTCGAGCAGCTGCCCGTCACCGACGGCGAGGGCAAGGCCGAGATCGGCGTGCAGCTACCGGCGCTGACGCGCACCAACCGGCCGCTGGAGGCCGACGTCATCGTCAAACTGAGGGAAACGGGCGGCCGCACCATCGAGCGGACCATCACGCTACCGGTCGACATGAAGAGTGCCCGCATCGGCATCAAGCCGCTGTTCACGGGCGGGCAGGTGGCCGAAGGCGACATGGCGCGCTTCGACGCCGTCATGCTGGGCGCCGAGGGCAAGGTCGTCGAGGCCAAGGCCCTCAAGTGGGAGGTGCTGCGCCTCGACCAGCGCTGGCAGTGGTACAGCCGGGACGGCTCGTGGAACTACGAGTCGGCGACGCAGACGCGGCGCGTAGCGGCCGGCACGGTCGACGCCGCCGCCGACAAGCCGGCCTTGATCGAGACGCGCCTCGACTGGGGCCGCTATCGCCTGGAGGTGAGCGCCTCAGACGGCTCCGGCCTGATTTCGAGCACTATCTTCAATACCGGCTACTACGCCGAGGAAGGTGCCGACAGCCCAGAGACGCTCGACGTCGCGCTCGACAAGCCGGCCTATCAGGTCGGTGACACGGCCCGCGTGAAGGTGACCTCACGCACCGGCGGCAGGGCGTTGATCACCGTGCTAAATTCGGGTCTGACCGCCTCGCAGGAGGTGGAGCTGCCGGCCGGCGGCGGCGAGGTGCCGGTCCGCGTTGCCAGCGACTGGGGCGCGGGCGCCTACGTCACGGTGCTGCTCTATCGGCCGATGGATGAAAAGGCCAAGCGCATGCCGAGCCGGGCGCTCGGACTGCGCTGGCTCGCCGTCGATGCCACACCGCAGACCATCAACGTCGGCCTGCAGCTGCCGGAGAAGGTGAAGTCGGCGTCGCTGCTAACGGTGCCCGTCAAGCTGACCGGCATCGCCGCCGGCGAAGATGCGCGGGTCACGCTGGCGGCCGTCGACGTCGGTGTGCTCAACCTGACGCGCTTCGAGCCGCCCAAGCCGGAAGGCTGGTTCTTCGGCCAGCGACGCCTCGGCGCCGAGCTGCGCGACTTGTATGGCCGCCTCATCGACGGCATGCGCGCCGAGCGCGGCCGCCTGCGCTCCGGCGGCGACGCTGGCGGCGTGTCGATGGACGGCAACCCGCCGGTCGAAGCCACGCTGGCGCTGTTCTCTGGCATCGTCAAAGTCGGCGCTGACGGGACGGCCAACGTCGAGTTCCAGTTGCCAGACTTCAACGGCACGGTGCGTGTGTCGGCCGTGGCCTGGAGCGGCGACAAGGTCGGCTCGGCGTCCAAGGACGTGATCGTACGGGATGGGGTGGCGCTCACCGTAGCGGGGCCGCGCTTCCTGACGCTCGGCGACCAGGCGCGCCTGGAACTCGCGGTGCACAACGTCGAGGGACCGGCAGGCTCCTACCAGGTGTCCGGCCAGTACGAGCTGGAGCCCGGAGCAAGCAAACCCGCGCGGGGGTTCGAGCGATCGCTCACATTGGGCGCCGGCGAGCGCAAGCGTGAGGCCTTCGAGCTGAAGCCCGACGACATAGGCCTGACCACCCTCGCCGTGCGTGTGACGGGACCGGATGGCATCGACGTGCGTCGCAAGCTGACCTTCGACGTGAAGGTACCCGCCGGCGATATCAAGCGCCTGTCGGTCAGCGCGCTGCAAGGCAAGGGCGGCAGTATCTCGCTGTCCAACGACCTGCTGCAAGACCTGATCCCGCGGCGCTCCAAGGTCATGGTGACGGTGGGGCCGACGGCGGCCATGGACGTGCCAGGCATCCTGGCCGCGCTCGACCGCTATCCGCACGGCTGTGCCGAGCAGACCACAAGCCGCGCCCTGCCGCTGCTGTACGTCAACGACGTGGCCAAGCGTCTCGGCATCGCCAGCGACACGCAGATCCGCGCCCGCGTGGCGGCGGCCATCGAACGCGTGTTTGAGATGCAGGATGCCTCGGGTGCGTTCGGCATCTGGGGCCCATCCGACGGCGACATGTGGTTGACGAGCTATGTCACCGACTTCCTGACGCGGGCCAAGGAGCTGAACTATCCGGTGCGCCAGTCGTCGTTCAATCAGGCGCTGGACCGGCTGCAGAACTACATCAGCTACGCGCAGGACTTTTCCAGCGGCGGCGAGTCGCGTGCCTACGCGCTCTACGTGCTGGCCCGCAACGGCCGGGCGCCAATCGGCGAGCTGCGCTATTTCGTCGACACCAAGCTCGACGACTTCACGACACCGCTGGCGCAAGCCCAACTGGGTGCGGCGCTGGCCATGATGGGCGACAAGGCGCGTGCCGAGGTTGCCCTCAAGGCGGCGCTGAAGTCGATGCAGGCGAAGGACGACGGCTTGAGCCGGCGTGACTACGGCACCGGCATGCGCGATGGTGCGGCGCTCATCACGCTGGCAGCGGAAACCGGCATCGCCAAGCCGGAGATACCGCGGCTGATCGACGTGGTGAGCAAGGCGTACGCCAGCCGCAGCTACACCTCGACGCAGGAGCAGGCCTGGATGCTGCTGGCTGCGCGGGCGCTGGGCGAGGAGGCCAAGAACACGACGCTGACGGTCAACGGCCAGCAACAGCAGGGACAGCTCATGCAGTCCCTATCCGCGGCTGACCTGCAGGCCGGCACCATCAAGATCGTCAACACCGGCGACACCGCGGTCGACGCGGTGGTGTCGGTGGTCGGCGCGGCGCTGACGCCCGAGCCGCCGGTCTTTAAAGGCTTCACCCTCGAGCGCGCCTACTACACGCTCGACGGCAAACCGGTGGACCTGAAGAGCGCGACCGGCGGCAGCAGCCAGGTCAAGCAGAACGAGCGCTTCGTGGTGGTGGTGAAGGTGTCGTCAACAGATGCGGGCGGCCGCATCCTGCTGGTCGACCGGCTGCCGGCGGGCCTGGAGATCGAGAACCCGCGCATTGTCGACTCAGGCGACATCAAGAGCCTGTCGTGGCTGAAGACGACCGTGCAGCCCGACCACACCGACTTCCGCGACGCACGCTTCGTGGCGGCGTTCGACTTCTTCGGGTCGAGCCGCGGCCGGCGCGGCAACAGCGAGGAGAGCGGCGAGCCGCAGTCAGCGGCTACCGTCGCCTACGTGGTGCGGGCGGTGACGCCGGGCTCGTTCGTGCATCCAGCGGCAACGGTTGAGGACATGTACCGGCCGGACCGCTTCGCACGTACTGCCTCGGGTCGCCTCGAGGTCACGGCCCGCGAATAACGAGGCAGGGTATGCTGGGCGAGACGGCCTCGGCTGACACGAACGCGAGCGGCGGGAGCGCCTGCCGCCGCAGCGTGCTGGCGCGTGTGCTGCGCTGGGGCGGGTTGGCGGCGCTTGTGGCGATTGCCGCGGTTGCGGCGACAGTCGGGCCGATCTGGCTGCGGCTCGAACCGCTGTTGCTATCGCGCGCCCAGTCCATGTCGGTGACGGTGCTCGACCGCGACGATCGGCTGCTGCGGGCCTATACGGCGGCGGACGGGCGCTGGCGGCTGCCGCTGGACGTGCAGGATGTCGATCCGCGCTATCTTGCCATGCTGATCGCCTTCGAGGACAAGCGCTTCCGCACGCATCGAGGCGTCGATGCCTGGGGCGTGGGACGGGCGGCCTGGCAACTGGTGGCTCACCGGCGCATCGTCTCGGGCGGTTCGACGCTGACCATGCAGGTCGCGCGCCTCATGCAGGGCGAGCATGAGCGCACCGGCGCGGGCAAGATCCGGCAAGCGCTGCGCGCGCTGGCTCTCGAACGGCGCATGTCCAAGGATGCCATCCTGCGCCTCTACCTGCGCCTCGCCCCGTTCGGCGGCAACCTGGAAGGCGTGCGGGCGGCGTCGCTGGCCTACTTCGGCAAGGAACCAAAGCGGCTGTCGCTGGCGGAGGCGGCGCTGTTGGTGGCCCTGCCGCAGTCGCCGCAGATGCGCCGTCCCGACCGCTACGGCGAGGCGGCCAAGCGCGCACGCAACCGCGTGCTCGATCGCGCGGTGCAGGCCGGCGTTATCAACGCCGCCGACGCCGAACGGGCCAAGGGCGATCGCATGCCGACCGTGCGCCGCGAGTTCCCGATGCTGGCGCCGCATCTGGCCGACGCCGAGGTGGAGCGCAACAAGGCACGCCTCGTGCACCGCCTGACGCTGGATGCACACGTACAGTCGAACCTCGAGCAGCTGGTGCGCGAGCAGGCCGCAGGCATGGGCGGGCGACTGTCATCGGCGCTGATGGTGGTGGATCATCACACCGGAGAGGTGATCGCCCACGTCGGGTCGCCGGGGTATCTGGACGACGATCGGTTCGGTGCGGTCGACATGACGGAGGCGGTGCGCTCGCCGGGCTCCACCCTCAAGCCACTGGTCTACGGCTTGGCCTTCGAGGCCGGGCTCGCCCATCCCGAGACGCTGATCGAGGACGGGCCGGCACGCTTCGGTCTGTACGTGCCGAAGAACTTCGACCAGGGCTGGCACGGCACGGTCAGCGTGCGCATGGCATTGGCACAGTCGCTCAACATTCCGGCCGTGAAGGTGCTGGATGCGATCGGCCCGAACAAATTGTACGGCCGTCTGCAGCAGGTGGGCGTCGCACCCGTGCTGCCCAAGGGCGCGGAGCCATCGCTGGCGCTGGCACTGGGCGGCCTCGGTCTGAAGCTGTCCGATCTCGCGGCTCTCTATGCGGGACTGGCGCGCGGGGGTGAGCCAATCGAGCTAGCGCACCGGCGCGCGCCATCCGAGGCGAAGGCGCCGGTCGCCAACAATCGTCTGCTGTCGCCGGTGGCAGCCTGGTACGTCACCGACATCCTGCGCAACGCACCCGCACCTGCCAACGCCCGGCCGGGCCAGATCGCCTACAAGACGGGCACCTCCTACGGCTTCCGCGACGCCTGGGCGGTCGGTTACGATGGACGCCACACCATCGCCGTGTGGGTGGGTCGGCCCGACGGCGCCGCGACGCCGGGGCTGGCCGGGCGCACGGCCGCGGCACCGATCCTGTTCGACGCCTTTGCGCGCCTATCGGCCCGCCGCGCGCCGCTGCCGTCGCCACCAACGGGCGCGCTGATCGCGGCAGGCGGCGAGCTGCCGCCGCCGCTCAAGCGCTTCCGCAACACGGTGGATGACAGCGTATCAGGCCGCTTCCTGGAGCCGCCGGTGCAGATCGCCTTCCCGCCTGACCAGGCCGAGATTGAGGTCGACCCGGGCGAAGCAGGCGCGGTCGTCGTGAAGGCCGAAGGCGGCGTGCTGCCGTTGACTTGGCTGGTCGACGGGGTACCGATCGAGTCGGACCCAGCCAGGCGCGAGGCGGAATTTCCGGCCGCCGGCCTCGGTTTCCACAAATTATCCGTGATCGATGCGAAAGGTCGTGCAGATCGCGTGACGATACGCTTGAAATAGCGCTGCCCGCTTGTAAAGGCGGGATCCGCCACCGTAGCGGAGTGCATCGAGCATGAAGCCCGGCAGCTTACGTTGGATCGGCGCCGCAGCGCTGCTGGCGGCTGTCGCACAGATTGCCGCGTGCAAATCGGAAAGCAGCACGCTGCCGGCGCTCGGCGCCGAGCTCGCGGCTACCTCGGTATCGGGCCTGTCGGCCGGCGCCTACATGGCCGGGCAGTTCCAGATGGCGCATTCGAGCATTGTGCGCGGTGCCGGCATCGTCGCCGGCGGGCCCTACGGCTGCGCGGAGAGCGCGTTCGCCGATGTGATGCCAGGCCCCGGCGCGCCGTTCATGAACCTGTCCAAAGCCATGAACGGGTGCATGCTGGATGCCATGCAGACATGGGGCATCCCGAACCCCGAGAAACTCGCCGAGCGCGCGCGCAAGCTCGCCGCCTCGGATCGCATCGATGCCACCGACGGCCTGGCGCACACGCGCGTCTACCTGTTCAGCGGAACCAACGACCGCATTGTGCTGCCCTCGATCGTGGCCGCCGCAGCCAAGCTCTATGCCGCGCTCGGTGTGCCGGACGCGCACGTGAAGCTCGTCTCGGACATCGGCGCCGGCCATGCCTTTGTCACGCAGGACAAGGGGCTGGCGTGCGGTCGCACCGGGGAGCCCTATATCACCGACTGCGACTACGACCAGGCAGGCATGCTGCTGGCCCACATCTACGGCGAACTCAAACCGCGCACGGCGCAGCCTGCGGGGGAATTCATCGCCTTCAACCAGCAGGAGTTCACGCGCGAGCTGACCGGGCATGGCCTCGCCGACACGGGGGTCGTGTACGTGCCGCGATCCTGCCGGACGAGTTCCGGCTGCCGCGTGCACATCGTCTTCCATGGCTGCAATCAGCAGCGCGCCAAGGCCGGCGACGCCTTCATGAAGGATACGGGATTTGCCAACTGGGCCGACGCCAACCGGCTGATCGTGCTGTTCCCGCAGGTGACCACCGGCACGCTCAACCCGCAAGCCTGCTGGGACTGGTGGGGCTATACAGGGCGCGAGTACCTGACACGCAAGGGCCCGCAAGTGGTGGCCGTGCGGCGCATGCTGGACCGCCTGGCGGCGCGCTGATCAGCCGGCGCGCAGGCGCATGGCATCGCCGGCAGCCGCCTTGCCGTTACTGCGCGGCGGAGTGGGGACGGCGGCTGGTGTGGGCTTCACGGGCCGCTGCTCCTCGCCACGGGCTTCCCGGAACCAGTTGCTCAGGAAATCAAGCAGCACGCGCAGGCGCGGCAGGACATGCTTGGCGCTCGGATAGAGAGCCCACACGGCCGCGTTGGCGCTCACCTCATAGTCGGGCAGCACCTGCACGAGCCGGCCTGATCTGAGATCGCTCAGCACCTCCAGCTCGCTGATGCGGATCAGGCCGAGACCATCCAGAGCAGCATGACAGAGCAGCTCGCCGTTGTTGGACCTGAGCGAGCCGCCCACGCGCACGCTCGCCTCGGCGCCGTTCTTGCTGAAAGACCATTGCCAGCCGCCGCCGAGCACCAGGCAGTTGTGGCTGGCAAGATCGTCGGGGCGCAGCGGGCGGCCGTGGCGGGCGAAATAGGCAGGCGAAGCAACCACGACGTGGCGGTCGGGCGCGAGGCGCTTGGCGATCAGCGAGGAGTCCGACAACGTTCCGGTGCGGATGGCCACATCGTAGCCGTCCTCCTGCAGATTGACCGCGCGATCGGCGATGTCGACCTCGACCTCGATGTCGGGATACTCGCGCATGAACTCGCACAGCGCCGGCGCGATGTAGCGGCGGCCGAGACAGGCCGGTGCGGATATCTTCAGCTTGCCCTTGGGCTTGGTGACCCGGTCATCGACGCTGGCCCTGGCCGCCTCGATCTCGGCCAGGATGCGCTCGACATGGGCCAGGAAGGTCGCCCCTTCCTCGGTGATGCGGATGCTGCGCGTGGTGCGGTCGAACAGGCGCGCCGACAGTTCGTCCTCAAGGGCCTGGATGCGCTTGGAGATCGTGCCTGGCGTCAGACCCAGCTCGCTGCCGACGGCGGAGAGGTTCTGCACCGCCGCGACACGGGCGAAGATGCGCATATCCTGGATGTCCATACCCTGTCCCCGGTGCCGGTCTCCGTTCGTCTTTCTCCCCGCTCCTACGGGAGCGCCGACGGTCTTCTATAGTTTCTTGTCCGCTGGCACTGTAGACCCGCCAGCCGTGCCGTCAAACAAGAATTGAGACACCACGTCTCACATGGTGAAAGGGTTGGCGCAATGCACACGCCGCGAGGCACCGCGGCCGCAGTGCGATCGAAGGAGCAATAGAGGTAACGCGCGGCCTCAGAAACGCTTGAGCAGGCGCTCCAGGTAGTCGAGCTCGATGGCCGGGCGCATCTGCTCGCCAAGCCGGCGGCGCAGCTCTTCCAGGATCTCCCTGGCGCGCTGGGCATCGATCTGGTCGGGCACCTTCACGCCGACGCCGGGATCGGGACCGTCCGTGCGCTGCGGCGGACGGCCCATGGGATCGAGCTCGCCGGCGCTGTCGTTGGCGCCATAGCGGGACGGCATCTGGCGCAGCATCTGCTGGGCCATGTCGCGGGCGCCCTGCCGCAGCTGGTCGAGTGCGCGCGTCTCCTCCTGTGCCGCGCCGTCGAGGTTGCCCTCGCGCAGCGCGCGCTCGGCGCGCTCCATGGCCTGGCCGGCGCCGTCCAGCTGTCCCGGCGGGTTCAGCCCGAACTCGCGCATGCCACGCTGCAGGCGGCCCAGCATGTCGCGCAACTCGCGCTGGCGGTCGCTCAGGCCGCCCTGCTGATCACCCTCGCCTTCGCCCTGTTGGCCCTGCTGCCCCTGTTGGCCCTGCTGACCACGCTGACCCTGCTGGCCCTGTTGACCGCGCTGGCCCTGCTGGCCGCGTTGTCCCTGCTGACCCCGCTGTTGGCCGAAGGTGTCGTCGAGCAGCTGTTGCTGACGCGAGATGATGTTGCCGAACTCGTCCATCATCTGGCCCATGCGCTGGTTCTGGCCCTGGTCGGCCATGCGGCCCGACTGCAGCCGATCCAACAGGTCACGCAGCTGGCTCAGCATCTGCTGGGCCATGTCGCGATTTCCTGAGCGCGCCATGTTCTCGAGGTTCTTCAGCATCTGATCGAGATCTTGCGGCGTCAGCATCTGATTGCGGCTGGTGCCCTGCATCGGCTGCTGCTGCTGACCTTCGGCCTGCTTGCGCAGTTGCTCGAGGAACTGCGCAAGCGCCTGCCGCAGCTCCTGCATCAAGCGCTGGATTTCCTCGTCGGATGCCCCCTCCTCGATGGCCTTGGAGAGCCGCTCCTGGGCCGCCTTCAGCGCACGCTCGGCATCGGTGAGGTTGCCGTCCTCGATGCGCAGCGCCACGTTCCAGAGCTGGGCGATGATGCTATTCCTGATGGCCCGTGTGGTCGGCTGCTGCAGCCGCCAGTAGACCGAGCGCAGGCCGAGATAGACCTGCAGGTCGTCGATGAACTCCTCGGGCTCGAGCGTCAGCGCCTCGATAGCGCGGGCGATCTGCAGGCGGTCGCGCGGATCCTCCACCAGCTTGCGCCGCTGCTCGACGACGGCGCGGGCGAGCGGCTTGGTGAAGCGCCGCTCGGGCAACACCAGCTCGATGGTCTCGCTGCGGCCGGTCTGGCCTGCCAGATCCTTGGCAACCAGCGTCAACTGGACCTTGAGGCCGGCCCAGGGATGGTCGCCGATCTCGTGGAAGCTCGTGCCTTCGGCCTGTTTTGGATAGCTGCGCGGCAATCTCAGCGCCAGCGCCGGCGGCCGCTCGTAGGGCGGGCGGGCGCCCTTCTTTTTTTCTTCGGTCCGGGCCCAGGCGGTCCTGGAGGTGTCCTGCTTGGGTGCGACCCGGCGGATGCGCGTCTCAGCCGAAGACACGCCGTAGTCATCCTCGACCTTGAAGGCAAACTTCAGCCCGCCGCGCGCAGTACGCTCGGGTTCCTTGGTGATGGAAATCTTGGGCGGCAGGTCCGGGATGACCTGGAACGGCCAGCTGCCGACCGTGGTGCCGCCGAGCTTGGCAATCACCGTGCCGCTGCGACGCACCTCGTATTTGAGCTCCGACACATCGCTGAGATTGGCCGGCGCCGGCGCTTCCAGCTTGTCGGAGGGCTGACTGTCGCTGCCGACCACCTCGAGGGTGAGCGCGCCGCCGCCGCTGGAGCGGACGATCAGCACGCTGCGGTCCGGCACCTCATGGGGACCTGCCGGTCGATCGGCGGCGCGGGCACCCGGGCCGTAGTGCCGATAGGCGCCGTCGGCCAACATCAGCGGTGCCTTGCCCGTATAGGTCGGCGGCGTGATCCAGGCGTCCAGGCGTGCATCGGCGCCCTTGGCCAGCGGCCCAAAGCGGAACGCAGCGGCCAGCCGGTCGGATGCACTATCCCCGACAACAATGGTGAGTACGAAAACGCTGAGCAGCAGCAGGGCACGCAGCGCGTAGGGGTCCAAGCGGTCGGTGCGCGGCTCCGGCCGGCCGACGCGCAGCTTCATCAGCATCTCAGCGAGACGTGTCCGGTGTACCCGCCACAGGGCGGCCGTGCGCGCGTCCTCGGCGCCAAGCGTCAAGGTGTCCTCGTAGGAGGAGGCGGGACGATGCTTGATGCCGGACACGCCCTCGACGCGACGGATCGCCTCCTCGCGCGAGGCAGAGCGTACCCGCACCAGCGAGACCAGGGCGGCAAAGAAGGCGAGGCCGAACAGCGCCAGAACGACTTTATGCGGCAGCTCGGGCAGGAGCGGCCAGAGGCCGGCCATCGACACGGCAATAAACAGCCCGGCCAGGCCGAGCAGCATCCATGCGCGCGGCCACAGACGCTCGAATTGAAGTGCCCATTGGCTAAGGCGGACCTTCCGCTCGAAGACCCTCTCCAGTGCCGATGGTGACGTCTGCCGTGCTGCCATGGAGCCCAACTCTATCATGCGCCGCAGCAATTGCGAGTTCACGTTGCGTTGTGGCGCAGAATACCCAAAAACGCTGTTGATACAGGGAAGTTGCGGGGCCAATGCGGCGGCACGGCGGCGGGTGCGCGGGCCCATTATGAGCACACGTCGGCTGCTAAAGCCTGAACCGCCAGCTCGTCCATGTACGCCGTGCAATTGCGGTCCAGCTCAGGCTCGGCGCCCGTATCCCGCGCCTTCATGCCAGACTTCCCAAGCTCCAGACGCTGTGGATTAGTGTGCCGCCTACCCCCGCACGAGACGGTTTTGCATTGTGCCGACCACGACGCCCGCAAACTGGCCGAAGCGCCTGCTGGAACTCGCTCGTCCGTGGCTCGGCAAAGACCGCATTCCGGAAGCGGCCGCCCTGGCGTTAGCCTTGATACTGGCCTTGGCGTTGTGGCTCGGCACCCGCTACGTCGCCCAGGCAGAGCTGGTGCGGCATACGCTGGAGGTGGAGAGCAAGATCTCCAAGATCTGGTCGCACCTGCAGGATGCCGAAATCGGCCAGCGCAGCTACGTGCTGACGGGTGAGGAGCGCTTCCTTGGCCCCTTCTCCGGCACCGAGCAGCTGGTCGGCACGGAACTCGAGCTCCTGGCACGGCTGGCCTCCGACAACTCCGAGCAGGTGGTGGCCATCCAAGATGTGCGCCCGCTGGTTGCCCAGCGTCTGGCCATTGCCAAGCAGACGGTTGATCTGCGCCGGCAGGGCAACTTCGCCATGGCGCGCGCGGTGGTGCTGGAGGGACGCGGGCACACTCTTATGCAGGATTTGCGCGCGCGGTTTCAGCGCATGCTCGAGGCCGAGGACGAGCTGCTGAAGGTGCGTACGGCCGCCGCAGGCTCGACCATCTCCCTGCTCCTGGCTGCGCTCATGCTGGCTGTGGCGGTCACGGGGGCGGCGCTCGCCTACTGGATCATGGACGCGCGGCGGTCGACGCGTGCGCTGGCGCTCACCAACACCGCCCTGCAAGCCTCAATCGCCGAACGCGACAGCGCCGAGCAGCAGGTGCGGCAGATGCAGAAGATGGAATCGATCGGTCAGCTGGCCGGCGGCATCGCGCACGACTTCAACAACATGCTGGCCGTCATCACCAGCGGCATCAGCCTGGCACGTCGGCGCATGGCGGCACCGCAGAGCGAAGCCGACGCATTCCTGGCACAGGCCCTCGATGGCGCGCATCGGGCCGGCACGCTCGTACGTCGCCTGCTCGCCTTTTCAAGGCAACAGCCGCTGGTGCCGGAGGCGCTGGATGCCAACAAACTCGTGTCGGGCATGTCGGAGCTGATCGCACGGTCGCTGGGCGAGAGCGTGCGCATGGAGACGGTGCTGGGGGGCGGGCTGTGGTCGACGCTGGTCGATCCGGCACAGCTCGAGACGTCCATTCTCAACCTGTGCGTCAACGCGCGTGATGCCATGGCCGAGGGCGGCCGCCTCACCCTGGAAACGGCCAACTGCCATCTCGACGATCGCTATGCGCGGCTGCACCCGGGTGTTCCGCCCGGCCAGTACGTGCTGATAGCCGTCACGGACACCGGTACTGGCATGAGCGCGGATACCGCTGCGAAGGCGTTCGACCCGTTCTTCACCACCAAGGAAACCGGCAAGGGTACGGGACTGGGGCTTTCTCAGGTGTTCGGCTTCGTCAAGCAATCCGGCGGGCACGTGAAGATCTATTCGGAACTCGGGCAGGGCACGACGGTCAAGGTCTACCTGCCGCGCCACTATGGAGACGTAAGCGATCGTCCGTCCGGCGCGCCCAAGGACAGCGCCGAGATGAAGGGAACGGAAAACATCCTGGTGGTGGAAGACGATGCCAGCGTTCTGGCGCTAACCGCGACCGGACTGCGCGACCTCGGCTACACGGTGATCGAGGCGCGCCACCCCAACGAAGCGCTCGCGCGTCTCAAGGCGGGCACGCCGGTGCAGCTGCTGCTGACCGATATCGTCATGCCGGACATGAGCGGGCGCAAGCTCGCCGAGCAGGCCGTCGCTCTCAGCCCGGAACTGAAGGTGCTGTTCATGACCGGGTTCACGAAAAACGCGGTCGTGCACAACGGCGTGCTTGACGCCGGCGTGCACTTCCTGGCCAAGCCGTTCACGCTGGAAGAGCTCTCGCGCAAGGTGCGCGAGGCGCTCACGCCCCCGGTCAAACCCTGACGCAGATCGCCAGAGGCTGGCGCGCCTACACCCACACGAGCAACGCCATAGAGCTTAGCTTGCCTGTCGGAAATCGACCATTGGTTCACATGCGAGCCCAGCCCGTGGCGTTGCAACCTCGCCCTCGAGGGCAAGGCGCCCTCTGCGGTCGTCAGAACGGGTTGGTGACGATGCCGCCGTCGGCGCGCAGGGCCGCACCGTTGGTGGCGCTGGAGGCCTTCGAGCACACGTAGCAGATCAGGTTGGCGATCTCTTCCGGCTGCGCATAGCGCTGCAGCAGCGACGACGGCCGCCGTTCGGTGAAGGTGCGCTTGGCCATCTCCTCGGCGGTTGTACCTGCGATCTTGGCTCGCGCAGCCAACCGCACGGGCATCAGCTCGACCGCGGTCGGGCCCGGCAGCACCGAGTTGACCGTGATCTGCGTGCCTTTGGTCTGCTCGGCCGCGCCGCGCGCGATCAGCAGCTGCGCCGACTTGGAGAAGCCGTAGTGCACCATCTCCTTCGGCACGAAGATGCCGGACTCGCTCGACACGAACACCACGCGGCCCCACTGCTTGGCGTCGAGCATGCCCTTGAGGTAATGCCGCGTCAGGCGCACGCCGCTCATGACGTTGACCTCAAACATGGTGCGCCAATCCTCGTCGGTCGCATCGAAGAAAGGCTTGGGCTCGTAGACGCCGAGGTTGTTGACCAGGATGTCGACAGCCGGGATGCGCTGGATCATGGCAGCGCACCCTTGCGCCGTCGCCAGGTCGATGGCTGCGTTCTCAGTCTTGGCCGACGCGACGGCGGCCTTGATCTTGCCAACGGCCTCGGCCACCGCGGCCTCGGTGCGGCCGTTGACGATGACGGATGCGCCCATGCGGGCGAGCCCGATGGCTGTGGCGAGGCCGATGCCCTTGGTGGAGCCGGTGACAAGCGCCACCTTGCCGGTCAGGTCCAAATCCATAATGCGTGTCTCCTTGGTTGTTCGGCCGTCATTGGGCCGCAGCTAAGCACCGGCACAGGCTTCGCAATAGCCTGTGCGCCGCGCCCCTGCTATGGCGACAGCGAGGGTCGACATTTGCCGGCGCATGATTGCAGGTTGCCGTCATGCCAGCGACAGGCGCCGGCGCCAGACGGAGCGGGCCAGGATGGCGGCGCGGCGCCAATGGAAGAAGCGGGGTACGCGGCGGCAATAGCGCCGATACGGCTCACCGTAGATGCCCTCGAGCCAGGGTTCCTCGAGCAGCACCATGAGGACGTAGACGGCCATCATGGCGGCGCACAGCACATAGGTCGGGCCGCTGTCGGCAGCGACGGCGAGGCAGCCGTAGACAACTACCAGCATGGCGTTCTGCGGGTTGCGGGTCCAGCGATAGATGCCGCCGGTGACGAGGCCATCCTGGGCGCCGTAACTGTTGTCCCGACCCAGCACGCGGAACGAATAGATAAACAGCGCCAGCGAGGCGGCAAGCAAGGCCAACGCGACCAGGCGTACGGCAGCCGGCAGCCCGAAGTAGCGGCTGCCCGTGCCGGCCATGGCGACGGCAAAGCAGAGCACGTTGAGCCCGCGGAACAGGGGCCAGAACACGTAGCTTTGCCAGCTGCCGGTGCCGGGCGTCGGCCATATGCGCAGGGTCGGGACCAGCAGCGTGAGAACGAGGAGGCCGAGCAGCACCGTGGCCACCCCCGCGCCCGCCGCAAACAGCACCATCGCCATTCTCGTGTCCCGATCGCGAGAGGTCCATCGACCAGCGCTATGTAGCGGACTTCTCGAGTGCAATCACTCCTGGTTCGGACCGGCGCTTGCGCGGGACAAGCAGGACACGCCCGAGATCAGGCTGCCTTGCCGCCGAATGCAGAGTGCAGGATCTGGCCGAGGTCTTCCAGCTCGGCAGGCGACAGATCGGTGAGCGGGGGGCGGACCGGGCCGGCCGAGCGGCCCATGATTTTCATGCCGGCCTTGACGATGCTCACCGCATAGCCGCGCTTGCGATTGCGCAAGGCGATGTAGGGTATGAAGAATTTCTGCAGGATCTCGTCGGTGCTTGTGCTGTCGCCGGACTTGACGGCGGCGTAGAAGCGCTGCGCGATCTTGGGAATGAAGTTGTAGACCGCGGAAGAGTAGGTGGTGAAGCCGGCGGCGAAGTAGGGCACGGCGTAGGTCTCCGCCGTCGGCATACCGCCAATCAGCACCAGTCGGTCGCCCATGGCCTGGCGTACGCGCACCAACTGCTCAACGTCGCCGTGGCCATCCTTGAAGCCGATCAGATTAGCGTGACGGTCGGCGAGGCGGGCGACGGTGTCGGTGGCGTAGATGCTGTTGTCGCGATTGTAGAGGATGACGCCGATGCCGATCGCACGGCAGATGGCATCGATGTGGGCCTCAAGGCCGGCCTGCTCCACATTGAGCAGATAGGGCGGAAGCACCAGGACGCCCTGGGCGCCGGCTGCCTCGGCAGCCTTGGCGAATTCGACGGCCATCATGGTGCCGTAGCCGACACCGGCAATGATCGGCAGCCTGCCCTTGGCCGCCTCGACGGCGGCCCGTGTGACGCGCGAGGCTTCCGCCAGCGTCACCGAGAAGAACTCCCCGGTGCCGCCGGGGGCGAACAGGCCGACCGCGCCGTTGTCGATGTTAAAGGCAATGCTTTGCCGGTAGTTGGCCTCGTCGAAACTGAGGTCGTCCTTGAAAGGGGTGGCGGGGAAGGCAAGCAGGCCGGAGCCAAGTTGTTTCTTCAGGCTGGAAAAATCGGCGGCCATGAGGTGCCTCAGCTTGGGAGTTGTGCGGGGGAAGACGCGCCCGATCAGCGGGCCACTTTCCTAAGATGTCGGGTCATCGTACAACTTCGTAGCAGCGTGCCGGGCATTGTTCAACAGAGCCTTTCAGCCCACTGTTCGAAACCAACTATTCGCCACGCTGCGCCGGGAAGGCATGCTCATGACCGCTCAAACCGAGGCCGAAGTCCGGCCGCTCTACATCCGGCTGCACGCGGATGACAACGTGGCGATCGTCGTCAACGACTTCGGGCTGCCCGCGGGCAGCCAGTTCGCCTGCGGACTGCAATTGTTGGAGCGCGTGCCGCAGGGCCACAAGGTGGCGCTGACTGACCTGGCAAGGGACGCACCGATCCGCCGTTACGGACAGGTGATCGGTTATGCGGCCAAGCCGATTGCGCGCGGCAGCTGGGTCGAGGAAGCGCTGGTGCGCATGCCCGCGCCGCCTGCGCTCGATGCATTGCCGCTGGCCACCATCAAGGCGCAATTGCAGGAGCCGTTGCAGGGCTACACATTCGAGGGCTTTCGCAATGGCGATGGCTCGGTCGGGACGCGCAATATCCTTGGCATTAGTACCAGCGTGCAATGCGTGGCCGGCACGCTCGACTACGCCATCAAGCGCATCCAGGACGAATTGCTGCCCAAGTATCCCAACGTCGATGCCGTTGTCGGGCTGACGCACACCTACGGCTGCGGCGTGGCGATCAACGCGCCGGCGGCAGTGATCCCGATCCGCACGCTGCAAAACCTGGCTCTCAATCCGAACTTCGGCGGCGAGGTCATGGTGGTGGGGTTGGGATGCGAGAAGCTGGTGCCAGAGCGCTTGCTGCCGCAGCAGAACGGCGCGGCCAAACGTGTGCGGGTCGATGTGATGCGTCTGCAGGACGAGGCCTATCAGGGCTTCGGGCAGATGGTGGGCGCCATCATGCAAATGGCCGACCAGCGCCTGGAAAAGCTGAACCGCCGGCGTCGCGAGACCTGCCCGGCATCCGAGCTGGTGGTGGGATTGCAGTGTGGCGGCAGCGATGCGTTCTCGGGAGTCACGGCCAACCCGGCGGTCGGCTTCGCAGCTGACCTGCTGGTGCGCACCGGCGCCACCGTGATGTTCTCGGAGGTGACGGAGGTGCGCGATGCCATCCACCTGCTCACCCCGCGCGCGGTGAACGAAGACGTGGCACGCGCGCTGATCCGCGAGATGGCCTGGTATGACGACTATCTGGACCAGGGCGAGGTTGATCGCAGCGCCAACACATCCCCGGGCAACAAGAAGGGCGGCCTCGCCAACATTGTGGAGAAGGCGCTGGGCTCGATTGTCAAATCGGGATCGAGTCCAATTGCCGGTGTGCTGGCGCCGGGTGAGCGGGCAACCACCAAGGGCATGATCTTCGCGGCCACGCCGGCCAGCGATTTCGTGTGTGGTACCCTGCAGCTGGCATCCGGCATGACACTCGAGGTGTTTACGACCGGCCGCGGCACGCCCTACAGCTTGGCGGCGGCGCCGGTGATCAAGGTGTCGACGCGCAGCGAGCTTGCCCGGCGTTGGCATGACCTGATCGACCTCGACGCCGGCACGATCGCCACCGGCGAGGCGACCATCGAGGACGTGGGCTGGGAGCTGTTCCGCCTGGTGCTGGACGTGGCCAGCGGCCGCAAGAAGCCGTGGTCCGATCATTGGGGCATTTCCAACACGCTGGCGCTCTTCAATCCAGCGCCGGTGACCTAGCTGCCACTGTGATGGTCGGGCTTGTGCCACCCTCCATCCAGCAACTGGCTCCGGTGCCGATAGCTGGCTGCCTCGCGACAAGTCCGAGGCTGACAGTCTTGCCGTGCGCTGCGGGCAGCCACTGCCTTGACAGGTGACCATATGGTCACCTATTGTCTCGCTGTGACGGATGACGATCACGTATTCAAGGCACTTGCTGACCCGACACGGCGTTTCCTCCTGGACCTCCTCTTTCAGCGCGACGGCCGCACGCTGAAGGAGCTGGAGTCCGGGCTCGAGATGACACGCTTCGGCGTCATGAAGCACCTGCGCATCCTCGAGAACGCTGGTCTCGTCGTCACACGCCGGTCGGGCCGGGAGAAGCTGCACTATCTCAACGCAGTGCCGATCCGGATGATTCACGACCGGTGGATCGACAAATACAGGGAACGGGAAGTCTCGGCGCTGCTGGCGCTCAAGGCCGACCTGGAGAAAAAGGACGAACCGGAATGACCGACAAGGCAGCCAACACACAGGTCTACAGGATTGTCATCAAGGCCAGCGCCCAGGCGATCTGGGACGCAATAACCAAGCCCGAATGGACCGAACGCTACGCTTATGAGGGGCGCGTCAAGTACGATCTGAAGCCCGGCGGCAAGTATCACCATGAGGCCAGTCCCGACATGAAGGCAGTGGGTCTGCCCGAGGTCGTCGTGGTTGGCGAGGTGCTCGAATCCGATCCACCGCGCAAGCTGGTACAGACATGGCACCCCCTGTTCACGCCGGAAATGATTGCCGAACCGCCCTCGCGCCTTACCTACGAGATTGTGGAGGGGAGCGGCGTCTGCACGGTCACCATTATTCACGACGTTACAGGCGCGCCGTTGGTCGGCGGCATGGTCAAGGGCGGCGGCGATCCGGCCAAGGGCGGCGGTGGTTGGCCATGGGTCCTCAGCGATCTCAAGTCACTGCTGGAGACTGGCAAGCGCATGTAAGGCCACTTCGAGCCGGCGCCACGTGGGCAGGAACTTTGTCTGCGCACGTGGCGTTGCCGCCTCAATATCAGCAACGACGCCAGCACAGGAGACCGGCTCATGCAGGCGACGCAGACGCACATCTACGCCCGACGGCTGCTCGAAACCCAGGGCTGGAAGGCGATCGCCGAGGCGGCGCAAAAAGCGCGCGACTTCGAGCGCAGCAACGATGTCGAGCAAGCGCAAGCCTGGCGGCGTATCGAAGCCGCCCTTCTCAATATGCGCGGCCCGAGCGAAACCTAAGTCCCGCAGCAACAAGAATCCTGTTCAATACCGCGGTCCTGCGACGCCAACGCGCTAGATTGATCTTCGATCGGCCCACCTGTGACGGTAGGTTCATCTATCAATTCACAACCTGTGGGTTCGGTGGGGTGGATCGGGTCCGCACAACGAATGATCGCAACTTCTGGGCCGGCTTCACAGCGGCTGCGGTGCTGCACGCGGCCCTGATTTTCGCAGCCAGTAGCTCGACGCCGCGACAGCTGGGCGAGAGCGATGGGCTGCAGGACGCCATCAGCGTCGAACTGGTAGAGCCCGAAACGCTGGCGGGCGCAGGTCCCCACGAAGGCGAGCCCAGCACAGAGCCTGCCAGCGACAGCAGACCCCTGCAACTGCCGCGACAGGCAACGGATGCCTGGCAGACGAGCGGCGTGCCCGACAAGCCAGATCAGCCGCAAGCTGCCGCCAGCGAAGCCAAGCCCGAGCAGCAGGCGATGCTCGCGCTGCCCGACCCGGACGCGGCGAAGGTGGAGGAGCCGCAAGAGGCGTCCAAAGAGCCGCAGAAGCCGAACGAGGCGCACAAGGAGCAAAAGCAGCAAAAGGAGACCCACAAGAGCGGCGCGCCGAAGTCGCCCACGACCAAGGAGAAACTCGCTTCGCCGCAGCTCGATTTCTCCCTGCCGTCTAATTTCAGCCTGCCCTCCGGCGGCGGCGGTGCCTCGGCCGTCATGCGGCCGTCCGGCATCACGCGCTCAGGAGAGAATGACGAATTCGGACGCGACGTGGTCAAGGCCTTGCGCAAGACCATGCCCGCGCACGAGAAGATTTTCGGCCGAGTGACCGTTCGGATTCTGCTGTCGGAAAAGGGTGATCTGATCGATCTCCAGCTGCTGAAGGGCTCAGGCAGCTCCTATCTCGACCAGGTCGTGATGTTCTCGGCCCGGCAGGCCGTCTACCCCTTTCCACCGAAGGGCTCGACCGCCATCGACCGGACGTTCGTGATCACCTATATCTACAGCTAACGCGGCCTGTTACAGCTAACGCGCGCCTGTGCATCCCGGACGGCCGCTTGCGCGAGGTCCGGGATCACCGGCATTACCACTTAAAGAAGCCGCCGCCGCCACCACCGTACGACTTGGGCGAATTGCCGAAGAAGCCCCAGCCATCGCTGGTTTGCATAGGCTCACGCTGCCGCACTTTGAGTGCGCCCTGCGGCTCGCCACTCATGACGACCACGAAATCGGTGTCCTTGCCGGTCTCGATGCTGAGGCCCTCATCCGAGATGATCAAAGAGGAGCCGGGCAGCACCACATCCGAAACGCGCTTCAGGTCGTTGGGCGACATGGCAATGCGGTCCAGCGCGCGCTTGGCTCCCTCCGTGTCGGGCGACGCTGCCTCCACGAGCCGCCTCGCCTCGCCCTTTGCGCCTTTGCGCGGCGCCTCGCGCACCACGCCCTCGGCGCCCTTCGGCCCGTACATCGATATCATGCCCCAGCGCGCGTGGTTGTCGGTGTGGTTCAATGCCGTGAACACATAGGTGCCGATCGGCCTATCGGGATCCTGGATCGTGACCGGACCTTCGAATACCGGCTTGTATCCCTGGCGCACATAGAGGCGCTGCGTCTTGCGGCTGATGAACACGGACACCGGCAGGCTCTTGCGTTCTGCCTCGGTGGAGACGTCGAGGGCCAGGTCCCTGACCTCTTCCGCGCTCTTGGCGTCGGCCTCGGCGGCGGCGGCGGCGGCGCCCTTGGCCTGGGCTTGGGCTTTTGCGTTGGCCAGCTGCGTCTCGGCCTCGGTCACTCGGGTAGTGGCAGTCTCCCGGCCGTTCTCGGCGCGCTTGAGGAGATCGGCCGCGTTGGCCGCGGTCGAAGCGGTGGCTGTCTCGACGTCGCGCTCGGCGTCCTTGAGCTGGGCCGCCGCACGTTCCCGGCGCTCCTCGGCGGTGCGCACAGCCTTCTCGGCAGCGGTAGATTCGGAAGCCTTGCGATCGGCTGCCTTGCGAGCCTCGCTGGCCTTGCGGGTAGCCGCCTCGGCCTCGCTGGTCTTGGTGGTGGCCATCGATTTCAGAAGATTGATGTGCTCGGGCGAGCCCTGCAGCACGGTGCGCCTGCCGCCCTCGACCTGCATCGACCTCGGCGCGAACAGCTTCGGGTGGGAGAACTCGGTCAGCGGCACGTCGCTCGGCGCGATCACCACCCGCATGCCAACATCGGTCAGCTCAAACAGCCGCTCGGCGAAGGCGATCGGCAGCCGCACGCAGCCGTGCGAGGCCGGGTATCCCGGCAACGCGCCGGCATGCAGCGCGATGCCGGTCCAAGTGATGCGCTGCATGAACG
This sequence comes from Hyphomicrobiaceae bacterium, assembly GCA_035762425.1. GTDB lineage: Bacteria > Pseudomonadota > Alphaproteobacteria > Rhizobiales > Hyphomicrobiaceae > AWTP1-13. The sequence goes on from DASTOW010000120.1 coordinate 34,668, forward strand.
GCATGTTGCCGTCCTGGTAGAGGTTGGAGTTGTGCTGCGGTTTCTTCTGCACGACGCTGAAGATGCCGGCCGGAGTCTCATAGCCGTTCGAGCCGGTCGAAACGGACGACTGCTGGATCATGCGCCCGTTGGCGTCGTAGATAGAAATCCTCTGCGCATCGAGGGCAACCAGCGCCAGCACAGGAACCCCTGCGCGCTTGAAGGGCACCATGTCGCCGCGGTCGTTGCTGTAGGATTTCTCCTGGTAGCCGTCGTCGTAGTACTGCTGCTGCCGGGATCCGCCATAGCCGCCGTACCCCCCGTACCCGCCGTACGGGCTGTACTTGCTGAACTGGGCGCTGAGCGGTTGGCTATGGGTAAGGCCCAGGCCGAGTGTGAGGCCGGCGAGCGCCAGCCCGGTGTTGCTCAGGCGCGAGATGGTAATGCGGGGCATGCGGGTTGGTCTCCGTAGGGGCCGTGTCTATGGCATCGAGCGGGCGACGCGGAAGCCGGCATTTTCCTGGCGTACGCTGGGCGCGGACGCATAGCGATAGGCAGAACGAAGCAGCTGGGGGTAATAGTTCCACGCGCCGCCGCGCATGACATTGAGGGTGCAGTCGCGCGAGGCGACGGCCGATCCGTCGGTCGGTGCGCCTGCGTAAGTGTCCTTGTAGCAGTCTTCCACCCACTCCCAGACGTTGCCGTGCATGTCGTAGACGCCGAACGCGTTTGGTCGGAACGAGCCCACATCCATGGTCTTCTGCCGGTAGATGCCGGGCTTGGCGCCCACGCCGTAGATGAAATTGCCGTCGTAGTTGGCCTGGCTGACGTTGATGGTCTGGCCGGTCGAGAACGGCGGCTGCGTGGCGGTCACCTTGGTGGTGGCGCGCGCCGCGTATTCCCATTCTGCCTCGGTCGGTAGGCGGTAGGGCTTGCCGGTCTTCTTGGCGAGCCAGGCGACGAACTGCTTGGCGTCGTTCCAGGACACGTTGATAACGGGCCGGCGACCGCGGCCCCAGTTCTGGTCTTCGGGCTTGTGCGCGCAACCGCCTTCGCCGACGCAGGCGTCCCATTGTGCGAACGTGACCTCGTGCCTGCTGACCGCGAATGGCTGCGCGAACACCACCTTGCGCTGCGGGCCTTCGTCGGGGTTGCGGCCGCGCTCGCTGGTCGGCGAGCCCATCATGAACTCGCCGGCCGGCACCACCACCATCTCGGGGCAGTTGGCGCAGTCGCGAATGGCGTCCTTGGGCGCACTGCTCTCGCCGGCCCTGGCACGCTTCTGCTGCGCTTCCGTTCCAGACAACTGGATGAGAAGCAGAAGAACGAAAGCTATCAAGACCCGCAAAGCCCGCTCCACTTGTGTCTGCACTGCTTTTGTCTGCACTGCTTTTGTCTGCAGCACCCCAGGATAACCCTGGAAGTGATACGAAATTGGCCGAACGGTGGCTTCGATGCATGCAAATTTTTGGTGAGTCCAATGATCTTTCACGATGTTGTGCTCGCGCAGGGGGAAAGTTCCCAAAAGTAGCGCCCGAGTCGTAAATTGATCGCCAGTGCGGGGCCGATGCCACACGGGCCGCTGGCCAATGCCATAAGGGCCGCTGGCCCAATGCCACAAGGGCCGCTGGGAGGGAAAGGATGCGTGCTGTCGCTGTTATGTTGTTGCTCTGCGCGCTGTCGGTCGGACCGGCCGGGGGTGCGGCAAATGCAGCCGAGGTCAAGGTTCTGAGCGCCGGCGCCATGCGTGGCGTGGTAGACGCCCTGCTGCCCGCCTTCGAGAAAGCAAGCGGGCACAAGGTGGTCGTTGACAACGCCACGGCGGGGGTGCTGGCCAGGCGCATCGAGGACGGCGAGCCATTCGACGTGGCAGTGATCACCGCCGTGGTGGTTGACGGCCTGGCAGGCAAAGGCAAGCTTGCCCCCGACAGCCGCGTCCCGCTGGCCAAGGTCGGCATGGGCGTGGCCGTGAAGGTTGGCGCGCCGCTGCCGGACATCAAGACCGTCGATGCCTTGAAGCGCACCCTCCTTGCAGCCAAGTCGGTGGCCTACATCAACCCGAAGGCCGGCGGCACCAGCGGGGTGTTTTTCGAACAGATGATCGACAAGCTCGGCATCGGCAGCGAGGTGCGCGCCAAGGCCAGGCTCAAGGACGGCGGCCATGTGGCCGACCTGGTGGCGAGCGGCGAGGCGGAGGTGGGCGTGCACGTGATCAGCGAGATCGTACCGGTCAAGGGTGCAGTGCTGGTCGGTCCGTTGCCGGCCGAGGTCCAAACCACCACCATCTACGCCGGCGCCATCAGCGCAGCCACCGCCCAGGCCGAGGCCGCCAAGGCGCTGCTCCGATTCATCGCTGGTCCGGCATCCGTGCCGGTGCTCCAGGCCAAAGGCATGGAGAAGCCGTAGACGGGCACGCCTACTGCGCCGGCTCGGCGAGCAGATTGTTCAGATCAAGGCGATGGGTGCCCATGTGCAGCTGCCCATCGGCATTGACCGGCCACAGATGGCGCGGCTTGTCCCAGTACAATTCCACGCCGTTCTGATCGTAGTCGCGCAAATACAGGGCCTCACTGACGCCGTGGTCGCTGGCGCCGTCGAGTTCGATGCCGGCGGCCTGCACGCGTCGCAACGCATCGGCCAATTGCGCGCGTGTCGGGTAGAGGATCGCTGTGTGATAGAGGCCGGTGCTGCCGGGGGGCGGCGGCTTGCCGCCGAGGCTTTCCCAAGTGTTGAGGCCGATGTGGTGGTGATAGCCGCCGGCCGACAGGAAGGCCGCCTGGTTGCCGTAGCGCTGGATGAGTTCGAAGCCCAGCACGTCGCAATAGAACGACAACGCGCGCTCGAGATCGGCGACCTTGAGGTGCACGTGGCCGATACGCGTGCCGTCAGCAATCGGCTTGGCGGGGCGATGATCGGCGAGGGGTTGCAGGCGCGGCGGGGTCTGGCTCACGGCGATGCTCCGGCGTCGGTGATGAACGGTGATATATGCATCTGCATGAGATGAGCAAGCGTGCGCTGCCGGTGTCGCGAGATCGTGACTGTCGGTGGTTGTCCCCTCTCCCCGTAGAACGGGGAGAGGGGGAACGCGCACTATCCCCGCTTTCACCATCGCGTGCGGAAGGCAGCGCGCGCTTATCCCCGTGCATCAGGCGCGTGAGACGATGATCGCACCTCGGCTCAACGAGGGGCGCCATCGCGAGGCGTCTCGATGGTGCGGGCCGAGGGCCGTATTCGAATAGCCCGCGCAACGGGCGCTTCCGCCAGCATGGCCGGTTGGGTCACTCGCCGGAGCTGCGGACGGAAATCCGGATACGGCGCGGGGCGTCCCTCGCAGGACTGCCCTCATACACAGAGCCAGGCGACGGACGCCCCGCTCCCTCGGTTTTTAGGTGCTGACACTCGCGGCTCGCGAGCGCCAGGAAGCAACTGCGCGTGTGCGGGTGGATGACCGGCGCGAACTGGCGCCGGGCGCGTAATGCTGGAAGCATGCCTCCGGC
>DASTOW010000121.1:0-20752 GCA_035762425.1 Hyphomicrobiaceae bacterium
GACACCATCAGGAAGCCTTTCGACAGCGCAACCTGCTCGTAGGCCTTGAACTCGTCCGGCGTCACGAAGCTTTTCACCTCGGCATGCTTGCGCGTCGGCTGGAGGTACTGCCCGATGGTGAGGAAATCCACGTCGGCCGCCCGCATGTCGTCCATCACCTGCAGCACTTCGTCGGGGGTCTCGCCCAGACCGACCATGATGCCGGACTTGGTGAACATGGTGGGCGCAATCTCCTTGACCCGCTGCAGCAGGCGCAGCGAATGGAAGTAGCGCGCACCGGGGCGGATCTTGAGGTAGTGCGACGGCACCGTCTCGAGGTTGTGATTGAACACATCGGGAGCCGCCTCAACGACCATCTCCAGCGCCCCATCCTTGCGCAGGAAGTCGGGGGTCAGCACTTCGATGGTCGTGTTCGGTGTCTTCGCCCGTACCGCGCGGATCGTCTCGGCAAAGTGGCGCGCGCCACCGTCGTCGAGGTCGTCACGGTCGACCGAGGTGATGACGATGTGATCGAGGCCGAGCTTGGCCACCGCCTCGGCCACGTTGTGCGGCTCGTTGGGATCAAGCGCCCCCGGCAGCCCGGTGCGCACATTGCAGAAGGCGCAGGCGCGGGTGCAGGTGTCGCCCATGATCATCATGGTGGCGTGGCGCTTGGTCCAGCACTCACCAAGGTTCGGGCAGCCTGCCTCCTCGCACACCGTGTGCAGCTTGTGTTCGCGCACGATGCGGCGTGTCTCGGCCAGCTCCGGGTTTGACGAGGGCACGCGCACGCGGATCCAGTCCGGTTTGCGCAGCACGGGCGTATCCGGCTTGTTGGCCTTCTCCGGATGGCGCGGGGCGCGGGTGTCGAGAACGGTCACCATGACAATCTCATTGTAACGGGTCGAGCCACACCAGAAAACAAGGCCGTGCACGCGCCGCCTGCATAGCCGCTGCGCGTGCTGCCAGCGTTGCCTGTGGTATCAGACCCTCAGGGACTGACAGCATTGGCCGGCCTATCCAAGCTCGAGCACCACTCGGCCGCGCACCTTGCCGGCCAAGATGTCCGGGGCCAGTGCGACCACATCGGCGGCCGGTCGCGCGACCGTCATGGCGGCGAGCTTGGTCTTGTCGACGTCCTGCGCGAGGCGGCTCCAGGCCTCTAGGCGCGCTGGCTCGGGCGCCATCACGGAATCGATGCCGGCCAGCGTCACACCGCGCAGGATGAAGGGTGCCACCGAGGTCGGCAGGTCCATGCCCTGGGCAAGACCGCAGGCCGCAACCGTGCCGCCGTATTTGGTCATGCTCAGCACGTTGGCGAGCGTGGCGCTGCCGACGCAGTCGACGGCCCCTGCCCAACGCTCCTTGTTTAGCGGGCGCGGCGTACCCGCCAGCTCACTGCGATCGATCACCTCGGCCGCGCCGAGGTCCTCCAGATATTGTGCTTCGCCCGCTCGCCCGGTAGAGGCGGTGACCGTGTAGCCGAGCTTGGCCAGCAGGGCGATCGCAACGCTGCCCACACCGCCGGCTGCGCCTGTCACCAGCACCGCACCGCTGTGCGGCCGTACGCCGTGCCGCTCAAGCGCCAAAACACACAGCATCGCCGTATAGCCGGCCGTGCCGATGGCCATGGCCTCGGCGGCTGTGAAGGCTGCCGGCTTCCTGACCAGCCAGTCGCCGTTGACGCGGGCCATCTGGGCGTAGCCGCCAAAATGCGTCTCGCCGACGCCCCAGCCATTCAGGATCACCTCGTCGCCGGCCTTGAACTGCGGGTGTGTGGACGAGGTCACCGTGCCCGCGAAGTCGATGCCGGGAACCATCGGCCAGCGACGGATCACCGGCGCCTTGCCGGTGATGGCAAGCCCATCCTTGTAGTTGATGGTCGAATGGCTGACACGCACCAGGACGTTGCCGGGCATCAGGTCGGCTTCGCCCATCTCCTGCCAGGCCAGCGTCTGGCCGGCATTCCCCTTGGACACGACCAAGGCCTTGAAGCGCTGCATGCGTCACCTCCGCCGCAAATCACGCCCTCGATCCACGACCTGTGGGCGGGCCCGATTATGGCAACCCTCGGGCAGGGTTTACAAAGACCGCATCGAGTTGTGGGCACGACACGACGTGATCTCGCACATGCGTCACGTGCCTATTTCGCCACAGACACCTCGCACCCACCCCGTCCCCCACCTGCGACATTCTTGCAGGTCTACTTTGAGGATTACATCCGCCATATTGTGACTGAATTGCAGCGCACACAAGAACATCTAGATTAATAATCCATGAATACCAAATAGACCTCAAGATCAACTACTTCTATAAGACCCGGAAATTTGTGCTTTGCAAGCATCAAGCCCTGCGGCGCCCGGGAAACTCCCTCCTAGTCCTAAAATTCCCGAGTAAGCGACGAGTTTCCGCTTGGCAGCCGACCGAGCCGGCGCATAGACTCCAACTTCTTGGTAGGCGGGAAGCCACAGCCAAGAGCGCCGGGTTGTCCGGCCGAGGAGGTGTCATGATGGAATTGAGGACGAGGCTGAACGTGCTTGCGGCCGTCATCTCCTTCGCCTTTCTGACTGCTGTCGTGTTCGGAATGTTCTGATCATAGGTGCGAGCACGCGCTGATCGTTGGGACGTTGGGGATCAGCGCAGTCACAACAGCAAGGGCGCGGGATCACTCCCGCGCTTTTGTTTTTGGCAGCACCTAACGCTTGATCATGTAGCCGAGGATTGCGCCCGCCAGCACGGCGTACTCGGGTTGCACCTGGCGCCACGGCACCTGCGGTAGATATTGCGGCCCGAATGTCCACAACGCGGCTGCAATCACAGCCAGGGCAACGGCCCACGACAGCGTGTGGCTGGATGGCGCCCCTACTTCGCGCAGGACCTGCGCGGCGATGATGCCCACCAGGAAGATGACGATTGCCACCACGATGGCGAAGATGAACAGCCGGAACTGACCGACATTGATGTAGCCCATGATGGCCCTGCCCCCGAACCAACCAATGGCAATTTGCAGAAGCAGTAGAACGAGACGTCCGAGCATGGCGTGCCCCCCACAAAAAGTGAATGCGCCAGCGGCAACCCCGACGCCAGCTTAGGCAGGCTTAACACGCACTATGGCGAGCTGAAACCGACCGCAGGCTGCAAATCACATTCGGCTGCGCAGCGCGCGATTGAGCTTGCCTGTGGCGCGACTCAGCCGGGACCCTAACGCAGCAGCCAATAGCCGCCGAGCGCGCCCGCCACCAGGTACAGCGGCTCGGAGATAATGCGGACGCCGGAACCGGCTGCCGGGACAAAGGCCGGCAGCAAAATGACGAAGACGCCGACAAGCGCACCGACCATCGAGGCCACAAGCATCGCCGTGCGCGGTGCGGGTGCCTGCATCATCTGCGCGATCAGTAGGCCCGCAAGCCAGATGAGCGCGCCGAGCACCAGCGCATAGACGATGTGGTAGACGCGGCCGAGCGGCAGCAGCGCAACGACCAGCGGCGCCACTACCAGACCAGCAGCCAGCTGCAGCAGCAAAGTCAACAGGATTGCCATGGCGCGGTCCCCGTGCGTGTGGCGTGCGATGTCGTGCCCCGTCACACGGTGAACCTAGCAGACGGCGGCAGCGCTCACATCAGCGCTTGCTGCTCTCAACGAAGGCGCGCAGCAGCGAGTCGAGCAGATCGCTCGCCCGAGGGCTGACGGCGCGATAATTCTTCCAAGCCGTGTCTCTGGCGATTGTCAGCCATGCCGCATAGTCCTCGTAGGTCAGAGCTTGGACCTTCACGCCCGCTTTGGTGAAAACCTCGATCGCATGCTCCTGCGCCTCGCGCTGGCTGGCCTCGAGATAGATCTCGGATGCTATCGCGGCGTCCTCGAGCGCCTGTCGCTCCGTGCCATTGAGGCTGTCCCAGGTAGCTTTGGAAATGAGGACCGGCGTGAATACGGTGAGGGTGCTGAAGCCACCGACCGTGACGTACTTGGCCGTCTCGTAGAAGCGATAGCTGACAAATGTCTCAAACGAGCTCTGAGCCACGTCGAGCTTGCCGGTCTCGATGGCCGAGCGTACCTCGCTTAGCGGCATCGCCACGATGCGTGCCCCTGCGGCCTCAAGCATCGAATTGAAGTCATTACCGCCGCCGCTGCGCGCTCCGAGATCCTTGATGGTTTGCGGACCTGTGACGGGCCGCCCGCGGCTGGCCATGCCACCGTCCAGCCACCACCAGGACAGGATGCGAAAGCCCTTCTCCTCGCAAATGAGCTGCAGCTGTTCCTCGAACTCCGTGTTCTTGAGCAGGGCGGCGAGCTCGGCGCTCGCCGGTACGCCGGGCAGAGTGACGATGGACAGCTCGGGGAATTTCGACGAGGCATAGCCCATCGGATAGATCGTCATGTCGATCTTCCGCTCTTGCATGGCCTCGTATTGCTTGGGGGGGTCGCGCACCAGCGACCCGTTCGGATGGATGCGCACCATTAGGTCGGGCACCCTCTTCCTGACTTCGGCGGCGAGCACCTTGGCGGCGCGATGGCGTGCGTCAGCCTCCGGAAGCTGGTGCGACAGGATCAGATCGCGCGCATGACCAGGTCTAGCCGCGACCAGGGCCGCGCATAGCGCGGCCGCAAACAGCACAACATTGCGAAATTGCATTAGACCCTGCTCCGAGATCGATGCCCCCGGCCCCCGCAGCAATTGCGTACATCACCTCTTGCCGCTGTCGATGAAGCTCTGCAGCATCGCCGAGAACAACTCGGCGGCGCGCGGGCTTACCTCCCGATACTTCTTCCACGAGCTATCGCGGGCAATGTGCAACCAGGCGGCGTACTCGTCGAACGTCAGTTCACGCACCTTGGCGCCGGCCTTCGTAAAAGCCTCCTGGGCCGACTCCAACGCTTCGCGTTGTGTTGCCTCGAAATAGATGTTGGATGCCCGAGCCGCGTCGTCGAGCGCCTGGCGCTCCTCGTCGCTGAGGCTGTCCCAGACTGCCTTGGAAATGATGACAGGCGTGAAGGTCACCCAGATGCCCTGGCCGCCCAGTGTGGAAAACTTGGCCTGCTCGGTGACCCGGAAACTCATCAGAGACTCAAACGAGGTCAGTGCAACGTCGAGCTTGTCCGCCTCCATGGCGGCGCGGATCTCGCTCGAGGGCATTGAAGAAACGCTGGCGCCGGCCGCAGCCAGCATCTCGTCGAACGCCCGATCACCACCGCGCGCTCTCTGTCCCTTGACACTGGCGGGGCCGGCAAACTCCTGGGAGCGGCTGGCGACGCCTCCGCCCACCCACCACCAGGTTAAGATGCGGAACCCCTTCTCCTCACAGATGCGCTGCAGCTTTTCCTCGAACTGCGAACCCTTGAGCAGGCTCGCCGTTTCGGCGCTGGACGGCACGCCCGGCAGCAGGCCGATGGAAAACTCCGGGATCTTTGCCGACTGGTAGGCGATCGGGTAGACGGCCAGCTCGATCTTGCCTTCGAGCATCGCGTCATACTGCTCTACTGGCTTGATCTTCAGGGAGGAATTCGGATGGAGGCTGATGGTCAGGTCAAGCCCACGCTTCCTCAACTCTGCCATCAGAACACGGGAGGCTTTGTGGCGGGCGTCGGACTCCGGCCACTGGTGCGACAGGCGCAGCTCGCGCGCCGAAACTTGTGCAATGCCGGCGAACAGCGCAACACCAGCCACGAACGCCCGCAGAAGTAATCCAGTCATCGCTTGGGAATCCCTCGTGATCCGCAATATTTTTCCAACGGGTATTCCCGCAGAAGAATATCCCCTGTCGGATAGACAATGTAGGAATTGAGGCCAAGGCGAGGCACGAGTCCAGCCCTGTCGGCATCGCTGCATCGCACTGTGGTCGGGCGGCCTCAGTGCGGCGGCGGCGGTAACGCTGGCCATCCTCGATGAAACTCGGCGCGGGGACCGTGCACGGCTCGGCCGGGCTGATGGCCTGGGTCGTTCTTGCCGGACCTGGCCGGTTCTGGCCGGACCTGGCCGGACCTGGCCGGACCAGGGTCGCGGGTGGGATGCATCGAGGCCGCGTACGCCTCGAAGTGAGGGGCTCGACCGTCGCGTCAGCCTTGCTCGAAACGGCAGGACCGCGTCGCAGTGTGCTCAGGCCGCCTCGGTGCGGGCGAGCTTGGGATCGTAGTTGAGCACCGGGCCGAGCCAGCGCTCGGCTACATCAAGGCTCCAGCCCTTGCGCCGGGCGTAGTCCTCGACCTGATCGCGCTCGACCTTGCCGACCCCGAAGTAGTGGCTTTCCGGGTGGGCGAAGTACAGGCCGGACACGGCCGCACCGGGCCACATGGCAAAGCTCTCGGTGAGCTGAATGCCGGCTTGTTTCTCGGCATCGAGGAGGCGGAAGATGGTGGCTTTCTCGGTGTGGTCTGGCTGAGCTGGATAGCCGGGCGCAGGGCGGATGCCACGATATTGCTCCGCGATCAGCTCCTCGTTGGTCAGCTTCTCTGCCTTGGCATAGCCCCACAGCTCGCGGCGCACGCGCTCATGCATGCGCTCGGCGAAGGCCTCGGCCAAGCGGTCGGCCAGCGCTTTCAGCAGGATGCGCCCGTAGTCGTCGGTCTTGTCGATGTGCTGGGCCAGCGCGTCCGCCTCGCCGATACCGGCCGTGACCGCAAACATACCGACATGATCGGCGATGCCGGTATCGAGGGGGGCGATGAAATCCGACAAAGCGGTATTGGACCGGTCCCGCCGGTTCTCACGCGCCATCTGTTGGCGCAAGGTGTGCAGGGTGGCGATTTCGCTTTTGCGCGTGTCATCGGTAAACAGGCGGATGTCGTCGCCGACGGCGTTGGCCGGCCAGAAACCGACCACGGCATTGGCGGTCAGCCACTTCTCGGCGACGATGCGCTTCAGCATGGCCTGCGCATCGGCGAACAGCTTCTTGGCCTCGGGGCCGACCACGTTGTCCTCGAGGATGCGCGGATACTTGCCGGCCAGCTCCCAAGTCTGGAAGAACGGTGTCCAGTCGATATAGGGCACCAGTTCCGCCAGCTTGTAGGCCTTGAAAACACGCGTGCCGAGGAAGCTCGGCTTGACCGTCTTGGTGATGGACCAGTCGATGGCAAAGCGGTTCTGGCGCGCAGCTTCCAGGTTCAGCCGCGTCTTCTTGCTTTCACCCTTTACGTAAGCATCGCGGATCTTGGCGTACTCGGCACGCACGGTATCTGTGTATCCCTGGCGCTCGGTATCCGACATCAGCGTCGAGACCACGCCGACTGCGCGGCTGGCATCGGTGACGTAGATGGTCTGACCGCGGTTGTAGTTCGGATTGATCTTGACCGCGGTGTGCACGCGGCTGGTGGTGGCGCCGCCGATCAGCAGTGGCACCGCAAAACCCTCGCGCTCCATCTCGGCCGCCACGTGGCACATCTCGTCGAGCGAGGGCGTGATGAGGCCAGACAAGCCGATGATGTCGGCCTTCTCCTTCTTGGCTGCCTCCAGGATCTTCTGTGCGGGCACCATCACGCCGAGGTCGATGACCTGGTAGTTGTTGCACTGGAGCACGACGCCGACGATGTTCTTGCCGATGTCGTGCACATCGCCTTTGACGGTCGCCATCACCACCTTGCCGGCGGCCGGCATCAGATCGAGACCCGAAGCCTTCTTTTCGGCCTCCAGGTAGGGTTGCAGGTAGGCGACCGCCTGCTTCATGACGCGCGCCGACTTGACGACCTGCGGCAGGAACATCTTGCCCGAGCCGAACAGGTCGCCGACCACGTTCATGCCGGCCATCAGCGGCCCCTCGATCACCTGGATGGGCTTGGCCGCCGCTTGGCGCGCCTCCTCGGTGTCGCTCTCGATGTGGTCGGTGATGCCGTGCACGAGCGCGTGCTTGAGGCGCTCCTCGACGGCAGCGTGGCGCCAGGCGAGGTCCTTCTCTTTGCCCCTGGAAACCTCGCCCTTGTAGCGCCCGGCCATCTCCAGCAGCCGGTCGGTCGCATCCGGACGGCGATTGAGGATCACATCCTCGCACAGCTCGCGCAGCTCCGGCTCGATGTCGTCATAGATGGTGATGGCGCCGGCGTTGACGATCGCCATGTCAAGGCCGGCGGCGATGGCGTGATACAGGAACACCGAATGCATGGCCTGCCGCACGGCCTCGTTGCCGCGGAACGAAAACGACAGGTTGGAAACGCCGCCCGATACGTGGCAGTGCGGCAGTTTCTGCTTGATCTGGCGGGTCGCCTCAATGAAGGCGATGCCGTAGGCGTTGTGCTCCTCGATGCCGGTGGCGACTGCGAAGATGTTGGGATCGAAGACGATATCCTCGGGGGGAAAGCCGACGTTCTCGGTCAACAGCTTGTAGGCCCGTTGGCAGATTGCGACCTTGCGCTCGATGGTGTCGGCCTGGCCCTGCTCGTCGAAGGCCATCACGACCACGGCGGCGCCGTAGCGCAGCACCTTGCGGGCGTGATCGAGGAAGGCTTCCTCGCCCTCCTTCATGCTGATCGAGTTGACGATCGGCTTGCCCTGCACGCACTTCAAGCCGGCCTCGATTACCGACCATTTTGACGAGTCGATCATAATCGGCACGCGGGCGATGTCGGGCTCGGTGGCGATCAGGTTGAGGAAGGTCATCATGGCCTGCTCGGAATCGAGCAGGCCCTCGTCCATGTTGACGTCGAGGATCTGCGCGCCGTTCTCGACCTGGTTGCGCGCAATGGCGAGCGCGGCCGTGTAGTCGCCAGCCTCGATCAGCTTGCGAAATTTGGCCGAGCCGGTGACGTTGGTGCGCTCGCCGATATTTATGAAGGCGGATGCCGCCGATGTGGTCATCTTACTCACTGTGGTTGTGCGCAGCCGTCACCACGGGTGACAGTGCCGTTCCCAATCCCAGAACGCGTACATGCCCACAACGCGGGCATGGCGGTGCCGCCGATCTTGCAGGGTGTCGGTGTCGGTCGCAGTTGTTTGCATAGCGTCCGTTCACCACGCACCGGCCACCGAAAATAGCGGCCGCCAGCGCGATCGATGGCCTTGGCGACCTGAGGCCGGCGGTAGTACCTCGCCACAATCTTCCTGTCGGACAGCGGCGCGGGCTCCGGCATCCCGGCAATGCTCTTGGGTGCCGGCGTTGCACAATGCGCGGATGCGTCTTGGGGGTAAGGCATTGTCAACCTCCTAAGGCAGCATCACCCGTGCACGAAGGGTTCGAGGCCGGACAGACGCATCTTGCGCTCGATCCTGGGTAGCTTGCGCGGAGGGAACTTGGCAGCATGCGCGGCGATCTCAGCGATGTGCTCAGGGGTCGAGCCGCAGCAGCCGCCAACGATGTTGACGAGCCCCTCGCGCATCCAGGGCTCGATGTGACCGGCCATTTCGCACGCGCCCTCGTCGTACTCGCCCATGGCGTTGGGCAGGCCTGCGTTCGGATAGGCGATGACGTGCGTCTCGGCGACGGCCGCGATCTCGGCGATGTAGGGTCGCATCAGCTCGGCGCCGAGCGCGCAATTGAGGCCGAGCGCGAAGGGCTTCAAGTGCCGCATGGAGAAATAGAAGGCCTCCGGTGTCTGCCCGGACAGGGTGCGGCCCGAGCGGTCGGTGATGGTGCCTGAGATGATCAGTGGCAGCTCGACGCCCGTCTCGTCGAATACCGTCAGCGCGGCAAAGCCCGCCGCCTTGGCGTTCAGTGTGTCGAAGATGGTCTCGATCAGCAGCAGGTCGGCGCCGCCCTCGATCAGGCCGCGCGCCTGCTCGGAATAGGCCTCGACCAGCTCGTCGTAGCTGACATTACGGAAGCCGGGATTGTTGACGTCGGGTGAGATGGAGGCGGTGCGGTTGGTGGGCCCCATGGCACCGGCGACGATGCGCGGCCGATCCGGTGTCTTGGCCGTTGTTGCATCGGCCGAGGCGCGAGCAAGCTTGGCGGCGGCGACGTTCATCTCGAACGAGAGATCCTCCATGCCATAGTCGGCGAGCGAGATGCGCTGCGCATTGAAGGTGTTGGTGCAGACGATGTCGGCGCCCGCCTCAAGATAGCCGGAATGGATAGCGCCGATCGCCTGCGGCTGCGTCAGCACGAGCAGATCGTTGTTGCCTTTGACGAGCTTGCTGTGGCCGGCGAAGCGCTGGCCGCGATAATCCGCCTCCTCCAGCTTCAGGCGCTGGATCATGGTGCCCATGGCGCCGTCGATGATGAGGATGCGCTTGTGGGCTGCCGTCCTCAGCGCGGCAATGCGTTCGCTGCGGGTCATGCGCTGACCGCCTTTGGCTGGACGACAGGTTCGGGCCGCAGGCCTAACAAGTGGCAAATGGCATAGACGAGGTCGGCGCGGTTCAGGGTGTAGAAGTGGAACTGGCGGATACCCTGATCGACCAGGTCCATCACCTGCTCGGCAGCCACCGCCGCGGCAACCAGATGGGTTGTCTGCAGGTCGTCGTCCAGGCCCTCGAAACGCCGCACCATCCACGACGGGATGGAGGCGCCGCAGCGCCCGGCGAACCCTGCGACCTGGCGGAAGTTGTGGATCGGCACGATGCCCGGAATGATCGGTGCCCAGATGCCCTGGGCGCGGGCCGCTTCGAGGAAGCGCAGATAGTGCGCGTTGTCGAAGAAGAATTGGGTGATGACACGGCTCGCACCCGCCTCAACCTTAGCCTTCAGGTTGGCAAGGTCGGCCGCGGGCGACGGGCTGTCTGGATGCTTTTCCGGATAGCCCGCAACCGAAATGTCGAAATCACCGATGCGCTTTAGGCCAGCTACAAGGTCGGCCGCATTGGCATAGCCGCCCGGATGCGGGCTGTAGCGCGTGCCCGCGCCGGTGGTGGGATCGCCGCGCAGGGCCACGATGTGGCGCACGCCGGTGTCGAGATAGCCGCGCGCTACCTCGTCCACCTCGGCCTTGGTCGCCTGCACACAGGTCAGGTGCGCGGCCGGCACCAGCGCCGTCTCCTTTACGAGGCGCGTGACGGTTGCGTGCGTGCGCTCGCGCGTGGAGCCGCCCGCACCGTAGGTGACGGACACAAATCGGGGTCGCAGCGGCTCGAGCCGGCGGATGGCGGCCCACAAGGCTTCTTCCATCTTCTCGGTCTTGGGCGGGAAGAATTCGAAGGAGACGTTGATGTCGCCATCGCCGACCAGGCGGCTGCGGCGTTCCTTGGCAAGGTCCATCTAGGTTGCCCGCTCCAGATTGCGTTGCTCGGCAGCGTGCGTGGTCGTAGCCGGCGTGCCGGGCCGTCCGGCAAGCCACATGGACACCGTCAGTTTGCCTGCGGCGGCACCACCGGGCGGGGTGAGCTCGCGTGTCTCGAGCACCTCCAGACCGCAATCGCCAAGCCACTGGCGCACCTGGGCGCCGGCAAAACCCAGACGCTCGTGCGCGAACTGATCGCGCAGGAATTCGAGCTCGTGCGGCGCAAAATCGACGATCAGCAGGCGGCCGCCCGGCGCCAGCACGCGGGCCGCCTCGCGGATGGCGCGCAGCGGATCGCCCAGGAAGTGCAGCACCTGGTGCATGACCACGGCATCGGCGGCGTGGTCGGCGAGCGGCAGATCGTAGATGTCGGCCTGGCGCACCTGTACATTGGGCAGCCCGGCACGTTCCAGTTTGGTGCGCGCATAAGCGAGCATGGCCGGGCTCAGATCCAGACCGAAACCACGACGGAAGTTGTTGCCAAACAGCTCGAGCATCCGCCCGGTGCCGGTGCCGAGATCGACGAACAGGTCGAACGGCCCCTCGCCCAGAGCTTTAGCAACCGCCGCCTCGACCTCAGCTTCGGCAACGTGCAGAGAACGGATGCGGTCCCATTCGCTGGCGTGGGACTGGAAGTAGGCCTGCGCCGCCGCCTCGCGCTCGTGGCGCAACGTCTCGGCGCGACGCAAGTCGCGAACGATCAGCGGGTCGCTGCGATCAATGCGTTCCAGCACCAGGCGGGCGAGTTCGCCGCCCTGGCCCGTCTCGGCGAGCCTGAAGTACACCCAGCTGCCTTCAGGCGCGCGCTCAACCAGCCCCGCCTCGGCCAGAAGTTTGAGATGGCGGCTGATGCGCGGCTGGCTCTGCCCCAGGATGCGCGTGAGGTCCTTGACGTTCAGCTCGCCCGCCGAAAGCAGCACAAGGACACGCAGGCGGGTGGGCTCTGCCACCGCCTTCAAGGCTCCCACTGCCGTTTGCACCATCAAGCGCACGAGGCTGCCAACGCTCCCAATGAAGATGGGAGGAATGATATAAAGATATCTTTATGAGTCAAGGGCGGATTTGGGCTCTTGATACCACTCCATGCAAGGAAAGGCTGCGCCAATGGACGTTGGCATTCATGCAGCATTCATGTGAGCAACATGGTTCCCAAGCTTGGACTTGGCCCGCTGGTCTTGGATCAGTCCAATATTCGCCGGGCAAATATTTGGGTTCTTTATGCCGGGACCGATGGAATACGGCAAAATTGTGATGGTTCCAGACCGCGGTTTCTAGGAATCACGGCCGCGTGATTGACCAATGCTTTGATCGAACCACTTGGGCTCTGGCGTGTTTCTTATCGGACGGGCGGTCACTGCACGAACCCCTAGCAGGGGCCGGCCGACACGAACGAAGGCCACGCAGAGAACGCAATAAAGAGGAGCTCGACGCAATGATCATCAGCAAACGCATCCGCACATTTGGTGCCGCCGCGCTGTTCGCCGCGTGCAGCCCGCTGGCCGTGCTCGCCCAGACCACCACGCCTGCCACCCCGGATCGTCCGCAGGCTACTGAGCCGCCGCGCCCCAGCGACCCGGCCATGAAGCCGACCGAGCCGGCTCGCCCCAGCCAGCCGCGCACCACCGAGCAGACGGCGCCCAAGGTCAATCCGTTGATCGGCCTGGCGGTTTTCTCCTCGGATGGCAGCAAGCTTGGTAACGTGCATAGCGTCAACGCCGAGCCGGACGGCAAGGTGAAGGCCATCCACCTCAAGACCGGCGGCTTCCTGGGCATCGGCGGCAAGCTGGTCGCCATCCCCGAGGGCAAGTTCACCCGCTCGGGCGAGAACATCCAGCTTGGACTGACGTCCGATGAAGTGAGCAAGCTGCCGGAGGTCAAGGAGCAGGGCTAAGCTCCAAATCGACACTGTGTGAGCATAAGCAACGGGCCGCTTCGCGCGGCCCGTTGCCGTTGCCTTGTCCCGTGCTCGACACAATTGTCTTTCAAGTGTGGCGGCAGCAGCGCAAACGGGTCTCGGCGCGATCAAGGGCTTTGACGCAAACCACGGATCGTGTTCATACAAACACGCAGCGCAGTGGCTATCGCGCGGCCACGTATCACGGCTCGGCAAATGAAGGGGCACAGCAGCGCATGACCTACGTCCTCAGCACGCCGACCGGCGGGATCAACCGGTGGCGCCGTCGGACCGGCTTTGCAGCGAGCTGCCTCGCGTTGCTCCTGACCGCCCTGTGGTCGCTGCTGCCGGCCAAGCCTGCAGCCGCGGCCGATCCGGCAGTGGTGTTCATGGCCCAGGTTGGTCGTGAACTGATGGCCGCCGCACGCACCCGCTCGCCCGGCGTGATGGCCAACGTCATCACGAAATACGGGGACGTGCGCTATATCGGCGATTACTCGCTCGGCAACTACCGGGCCCGGCTCGCCGAGGCCGATCGCGAAGCCTACCACAACGGCATGGTCCGCTTTATTTCCCGCTACGCGGCCTCCGCGGCGCCAAAGGTCAATGTGGTGCGTGTGGAGTGGTCGAACATCAGTACGCGCGGTTCGGGCGGCATCAACGTCGACTGCACCGTTACGCTCGGCAATGGTACATCCTGGGACGTGCGCTGGGTCCTGCGCAAGGTCGGCAACACCTACAAGGTGCGCGATGCCGAGGTGCTGGGCGTCAACGTGGCGTCCTATCTGCGCTCCGCCTTCGAGGACTACCTGTCCCAGAACGGCGGCCACACGCGCGCGCTGGTCACTGTGCTCAATCGCTAGCCTGCTGGGTCCCGACGACCCCGGACTGCGCGCAGGCCGGGATGGCGGGCGGCCTTCACGTCTCGGGTGACGCCGACAGCGAGGTGGTCGCGCCCACCCGTGCGCGGGCATCACGCGGCCGCCAGGAGCCGCGCTCCACCTCGACGAGGAACTGCTCGGTCAGCTGGTTGAATAGGGCCGGCTCCTCATAGTTGATGGCGTGGCCGGAACCGGGCAGCATGGCGAGGCGCGCCGTCGGCATCAGTCGCTTCATCCATAGATTGACGTCGAGGCACGGCTCGTCCTCGTCGCCGACCAGCAGCAGGACCGGCGCCTTGATGCCTTTCAGCTCGGCTTCCAGATCGTAGAGCGAAGGCCTGCCTGCCTGCACGGTGCGCAGCGTCTTGGCCGCCGCAGCGGCCGGATGCTCGCCCAGATGCGCAACGGAGCGGCGCCAGCCGATCGGGTCCTTGTTCTGCAGCTGCACGCGTGTCGGCCCCAGGCTCATCGCCTCGGCATCGATCTTGCCGGCACGCTCGAAGTCGCTCGCGCGGGTGCGACATTCCTCGAGAAATTGCGCTCGCGTGCTCTTGAGCGCCCCCGAGCCCGCACCCGCAGCCGTGCATGACAGGACGCGCCCAGGGTGCCTGGCGGCCAGCATCAAGGCCGTATAGCCGCCCATGCTTAGGCCGACGATGTGCGCCTGTTCAACTTTGGCCGCATCGAGCACGGCGATGGCATCGCGTTCGAAGAAGGGCTGCCCATACAGGGTCTCATCGGCTGGACAGTCCGAAGGTGGATAGCCGCGCGCGCTCCACGCGATGCCACGCCAGCCGCGCCCGAAATGGCGCATTTGCTCTTCCCAGCTGCGGTGATCGCCGGCGTACTCGTGGATGAACAGGAGTGGCGTGCCGCGACCGGTTTCCTCGTAGTAGATGCGCGCGCCTTCTGAAGGGGCATAGGGCATGGGCGTCCTCCGCTGGTTTGCCCGACATCATGCCGCCCGCGCGCCGCCAAGGCCAGCGTCGCTCCGAGGGGGAGCGACGCTGCCTCTTCCCAATCACGCCGCTGCCCGACAGGCGCGGCCGATCTGCTCAATGTGGCGGTGATCAGTGCCGCAGCAGCCGCCCAGCACGTTGATGTGCGGATGGCGGTCGCGCAGCTGCCGGTACTGCCCGCCCAGTTCCGCCGGATCGCCGGCATCGAGGTCGGACGCCTCGTTCAGCTCCTGGTGGCTGCGGCGCGAGGCATTGGCGCGGATGCCGCAGATGCGCTGCGTCCACGCGCTGCCCGGCTCCAGAACCGCCTCGAAATGGGTCGGGTGGGCGCAGTTGATCATGAAGTATGCGGAATAGCTCGCCGTCGCCCCATCGACCTCGGTAATCGCGTCCCTAAGCGTTTGGCCGGTAGGAAGCCGTCCATCCGTCTCCAGCGTGAGCGAGATGGCAACCGGCATGCCCGCCGCCCGCGCCGCGCGCACGACGCCGATGGCCTCGTTGGCGTTGGTCATGGTGATGGCCGTGACCATGTCGGCGCCCGCCTCACGGAACACGCCAATCTGCATCGTATGGTAAGCGTGCGCATCCTCCGGGCTCATCACTTCGCCCGGATCATAGCCGTCCCCGCGCGGCCCGACACAGCCGCTGACCACCATCGGCGCGCGCGGCGTCTCGAACTCGGTGCGCAACTCGGCCATCAGTGCGATCGACTGCCGATTGGCCCGCGCAAGCTCGGCATCTGTGTAGCCGAGCTTGCGGCCCCAGTCCGGGCTCGCCCGCCAAGTCGGGCTTTCCAGGACGAAGCCCAACCCACCATCGCGCGCCAATCTGGCGTATGGCACGTAGTAGCTGCGCAGAGCCGCGCTGCCCTTGGCGTCCTTGAGAAGGTTGAAGGCGGCGAAATGCGGCAGCTCCAGTCCATCGAGATAGATGAGGCTGGTCTCGATGCCACCGTCGGTGAGGAACAGGCCGCTGCCGAGCTGAGGCAGGCGGGATCTATACTTGGCCATGATCGCAATCTCCATGTGTTGTGCCACGTGCGTGCGGCGGTGGCGCCTACGCGATGGGCGACCGCCCTGCTGTCACCGGGGGAACAGCGCGGGCAGGATCGACCTGAAAGCAAAATGGAATCTGAACGTCTGGGCCTCAATGGCCAAGACACCGAACCTCTTGATCGATCATCCGGCCACGCAGATATAAAGCCCGGCCACACCCGGGCCGCGCGCGATCGGCATGGCATTCTGCGAACGGATTGAAGGAGCGCGACGTCTTGCTGACCAGCTCGGTGTGTTGATCATGGTTGCCGTTTTTTATTCTCGCCGTGCATAGGCATTGCAGTCGCGCGTGGAGCATCCGTCTATCCTTTCCCTTTACGGCAACCACGACGCAGCCAAACCATCGCCTGCTTCAATTGGCAATTTCAGCCACCCCACGCTCGGCGCATGTGCTGG
This sequence comes from Hyphomicrobiaceae bacterium, assembly GCA_035762425.1. GTDB lineage: Bacteria > Pseudomonadota > Alphaproteobacteria > Rhizobiales > Hyphomicrobiaceae > AWTP1-13. The sequence continues at coordinate 16,304 of DASTOW010000121.1, forward strand.
TTGCATGAGGACTGCGAATGTGGTGGCCCAGAAAGCCCGCAAAATTTATCGGAGGGACGCTCCATCGCCGTGATCCCGGCGTGAGAGCGTTAAGCCAAACGGCAGCTTGCGCCCCGCAAGTGAGGCTATTGTCGGTGCAGGTGCCGCGTTGCACGCCCCAGGCCTACCGCGATCACCTGAGGCCGACTTCGCTCAATCAAGCTTTGCTTGGCTGTCGCAGCCGATTGGCAGACCCGGTCGCGGTAGCGTGCCGGAACAGGAATTGATTGAGCGCGGCTATCCGACCCACGTTGATGCGGCGATCGAAGCGTGATGTCAGCTGCGCAGCTCCGTTGCCACAGAACGGTGCGTTTGCGAAATGCTCGCGGACGCGCTCGCAACGGCAGCCCGAGACGTGCGCCGGGCGCAGCGGTGAGGGCATCGCTTCGATGCGCGCGAGCACCGCTGCGCGAACATCGTCCCCGCAAGCACCGCCAAGCGGTCGCCCGACCGGGGTCTACCGCCGCTCGAAGCGCTTGAACTTGATGCGGTGCGGCTCGACGGCGGCGTCGCCGAGGCGGCGCTTTTTGTCCTCTTCGTAGTCCTGGAAGTTGCCCTCGAACCATTCGACGTGGCTGTCACCCTCGAAGGCCAGGATGTGGGTGGCCATGCGGTCGAGGAAGAAGCGGTCGTGCGAGATCACGACGGCGCAGCCCGCGAAATCCTCCAGCGCCGCCTCCAGCGCCGACAGGGTCTCCGTATCGAGATCGTTGGTGGGCTCGTCGAGCAGCAGCAGGTTGCCGCCCTCTTTCAACATCTTGGCGAGGTGCACGCGATTACGCTCGCCCCCCGACAGCAAGCCGACCTTCTTCTGCTGGTCGGCACCCTTGAAGTTGAACCAGCCGACGTAGGCGCGGCTCGGCATTTCCATCTTGTCGCCGAGCTTCATGATGTCGAGGCCGCCCGACACCTCCTCCCACACGGTCTTCTTGTCGTTCAGGTGGTCGCGGCTCTGGTCGACGTAACCGAGCTTGACGCTCTCGCCGAGCTTGATGGTACCGGCGTCCGGTTTCTCCTGACCGGTGATCATCTTGAACAGGGTGGTCTTGCCGGCACCGTTCGGGCCGATCACGCCGACGATGCCGCCCGGCGGCAGCTTGAAGGTGAGGTTGTCGATCAGCAGCCGGTCGCCGAAGGCTTTGCTCAGCCCCTCGAACTCGACCACGTTGCCGCCGAGCCGCGGGCCCGGCGGGATCTTGATCTGCGCCTTGCCGACCTCGTCGCGGGCGGCTTCCTCGGCCAGCTTGTCGTAGGCGGCGATGCGCGCCTTGGACTTGGCCTGCCGGGCCTTCGGCGATGACCTGATCCATTCCAGCTCGCGCTTCAAGGTGCGCTGCTTGGCCTCTTCCTGGCCCTTCTCGACCTCGAGACGCTTGGCCTTCTGCTCCAGCCAGCCCGAGTAATTGCCCTTGTAGGGCACGCCCTGGCCGCGATCGAGTTCGAGCGTCCACTCGGTGATGTTGTCGAGGAAGTAGCGGTCGTGGGTGACGAGGATCACGCAGCCGGCGTACTCCTTGAGGTAGCGCTCCAGCCAGGCGACGGATTCAGCGTCGAGATGGTTGGTCGGCTCGTCCAGCAGCAGGATATCGGGCTTGGCGAGCAGCAGCCGGGTCAGCGCCACGCGGCGCTTCTCGCCACCTGATAGCTTGGAGACATCCGCATCGCCGGGCGGGCAACGCAGTGCGTCGAGGGCCTGCTCGACCTGGGTGTCAAGGTCCCACAGGTTGCCCGCCTCGATCTCGTCCTGCAGCTTGGCCATCTCGTCGGCGGTCTCGTCCGAATAGTTGGAGGCGAGTTCGTTGTAGCGGTCGACCAGCGCCTTCTTCTCGGCTACGCCCTCCATGGCGTTGCCGAGTACGTCCTGGTCGGGATCGAGCTCCGGCTCCTGCGACAGGTAGCCGACCTTGACGCCCTCCGACGCCCAGGCCTCGCCGACGAAGTCCTCGAGCTGGCCCGCCATGATCTTGAGCAGCGTCGATTTGCCGGCGCCGTTCAGGCCGACCACGCCGATCTTGGCGCCCGGGAAGAACGACAGCGAGATGTCCTTGAGCACTTGCTTGCCCCCCGGATAGGTCTTGGAGAGCTTGTGCATGTGATAGACGTATTGGGGGTTCGCCACGGGCGCCTCGAGTTGCAGGTCAATGGGGATTTGGAGCGCCTTTTAGCGCATGCGGGCGGTGGCCCTCAAGCCCGCTTGGAAATCTAAGTCTGACCCACAATATGACCCACCATAGGACTGGGGCTGAGCTGGCTGCCCGGCGAAGCGCGAGGGGCACGCCCAAGCGGAATTTTGGCGCAATCCACAGCCGCAAATTCCACCGCGGTTCCTTGTCGCGGGACCATGCTGCTGCATCGTCGACCGCAGGCATGACACGTGCGCGTGCCTACGTTGCGCACGCCTGCGCCGTGTGAGAAGCATGGCGTGCGGGCTGGCTGACATGATTGGGGGGCCTCATGCATCGGTCCATTGTCATGGCTTTGCTGTTGCTGGTCGGTGGTTGTGCTGACAGCCTTGGACTGCCGTCGCCGGAAGCCTCGAAGACGATCGCGGACGCCAAGCTCGTCGGGGTCATCTCCGCCGTCGGGCACAAATTCGCGGTGCAGAAGATCGGGATCACGGCATTCGGCAACGAGCTGAACGAAGTGCCGATCGAAGTCTGGGGCATCGACGACGCCGTCGCGAATAGAGTGAGCTCTCTCCTGAGCGCACGCTTCGCCGTCAAGAGGATCAGCCACCCGAAGCAGGCTTTTGATCCTTATGAAAAGCCGAGCCCGTTCACCGATTCCGACGCGCTGCTACAAGGCATCGTTCGCAGTGTTGCCGGATCCCAGACATGCGATCTCTACATCGTCGTGACCCGAGCCGGCGTGCCGTTTGGCAGCTCCAACCAAAGTGTGAGCGGCCTTGGCATCGTGGAAGTCGGCGGCCTGATCAACGCCGACAACGTCCATCTTTTTGCAATAACCACTGTCCACGTCTACGACGGGCGGACATTTGCGAGGTTGCACTGGAAGAGAGCTGAATTTCAAATCGGTGCGTCCCTGGTTGGAAGGGTCATCAACGGCCCGCATCGCACGTTGGACCGCAGTTGGTGGCCGGCCAGTCCTCAGGTCGCCCAAAACGAAAAACTCAAGAGCGCCACGCGCGCACTTGTCGAGCAAAGTCTGGCCGTAACCATCCCTGAGATCATGGGAGTCAAGACGGCCGCCCGCGAGAAGAAGGAACCATGATCAAAAACCAAGCAGCGATGCCGCGTGCAACACCTGCAAGAATGCATGCGCCGAGGGGGATAGGCTTGTGTGGCGCTGTGGTCGTCGGCATCCTCCTGATCGGCGCGTCACAGGCTGCGGCACAGAATCCGCCGAGCCAGGCCGAAATTGGCGCCTATGAGGGCCTGCATGCGGCGGCAGCCGCCGGCAACGTCGGCGAGATCGATCGACTGGTGAAGGAGGGCGCCAACGTCAACGCCCGCGACGGCAACGGCCGCACGCCGATGATGGTGGCGGCCTTCCGGCAGGACGATGCCGCCGTGCGGGCGCTGATCGAAGCAGGTGCCAACGTCAATGCGCTGGAGTACCAGAGCTACGACGTCATCACCATCGCGGCTGTGTTGAACGACCTCGACACGCTGCGAACTGTGTTGGCGGCCGGTGGTAATGCGCGCGCCATCACCAGCCCCTACAGCGGCACCGCGCTGATCGCGGCGGCGCACCTTGGCCATGCCGAAGTGTGCGAGGCGCTGATCAAGGCGCGTGCGCCACTCGATCATGTCAACAATCTCGGCTGGACGGCACTGATCGAGGCTGTCGTGCTGGGTGACGGCGGCCAGCGTCACCAGGCGACGGTGGATGTGCTGATCAAGGCTGCTGCGGACCTCAACCTCCCCGACCGGCAAGGCAACACGCCGCTCGCACTCGCGCGCCAGAAGGGTCACGCAAAGATCGCCAAGATGCTGGAGCAGGCCGGCGCCAAGCCGTAAGCGGCTCCGCAAACGAATCGCGCGTCGGCGTGTCAACAGAAATCTGCCGGCACCGACCCGCGGTCACAAAAATTTCTGTCGAGCCGAAGCTGGCACTGCGAACCAGCGGTGTCTTGCATGAAAAGTCTGCATAACTCCCGGCCATTGATTGATGGCCACCAGGGGATGGGTTAGCGCTGCCGGATCGGCTCGGCGCTCTGTTCCTGGTCGCGACGCTTCACATCGCCCGATGCCGTCTCGGTGTGAGTGAACGCGTTCAGGGCAGGAGCGGACATCCGATGGTCCAGCAGGCGGAGAAGGTTTTCCTGATCAACCTCGACCGTTCGGTTGATCGCCGCGCACACATGCAGCAGCAGTTCGACCGCCTGGGCATGACCGTCGAGCGCTTGCCGGCCGCCGAGGGCCTGAACATTCCGGCATGGATGCAAGC
>DASTOW010000122.1:0-13656 GCA_035762425.1 Hyphomicrobiaceae bacterium
GCGCCGGCCACCGGCGCCTTCGCCATGATGACGAGGCGGTAACGAAAAGGCGCCGCGCGACGGCGCGGCGCCTTCGGTGTTTTTCTCGGCCGCACCGGCAGGGCCGGCATCGACGCAGACGCCGTCAGGTCGCCTTGACAGGCTCGAACACGTAGCCCTTGCCGTCCTTCTTGATCTTGCCGGCGCCCGGCATGCCGAAGTGGTAGCCGGTGACGGTCGCCTTGTCGGCGATGGCGCGGTCGAAGATCTTGCGCCGGTTCTCCTCGGCCTGCGTCGGGTTGGCATCGAACGCCAGATGCCAGCCGGGATTGCGCACGTTGAGCGCCGGAATGTTGGTGACATCGCCCAGCACGATCAGCTGCCGGCTGCCGGAGCCGATCTGGTAGCTGGTGTGGCCCGGCGTATGGCCGTTGGTGTTGATCGGCTTGACGCCTGCTACGACGTCCTTGTCGCCCTCGAACTGCTTGATGTTTTTCCAGCCCGGGAACACGGCCTGGATGCGCTTGGCGGCGCCCGCCGTCACCGACGGATCGGTCCAGAATTTGTACTCAGCCGCGGGCACGTAGATCGTGGCGTTGGGGAAGATCGGCGCGTTGGTGTCCTTGGCCATCAGGCCGGTGATGTGATCGCCGTGGAAGTGCGTGATGATGATGGTGTCGACCTTGGCTGGATCGATGCCGGCTGCCTTCCACGTGTCGTTCTTGGTGATGAGGCCCGCGGTTGGGGCTAGCTGGGCACCGGTGCCGGAGTCGAACAGCACGAGCTTGCCCTTGGTGCGGATGGCCGTCACCGTGAACGTGATGGGAACGTGCGCATCGGTGGCGCCGCCGGCTTTCAGCGCGGCTTTCACGTCATCGAGCGAGGCATTCTTGACGAAGGCTGGATCGTGCGCCTTCTCCCAGACGCCGTCGTACATCTGGATGACTTCGATATCGCCGACCTTGAATTTGACGAACCCCTTGTCGGCCTTCTGCGCGAACGCCGGAGTGAGGAACTCCAGCGGCCCGTCGAGACCGAAAGCGGCAGCCGCCGCCGTCGCCGAGATCACGAAGCCCCGGCGTGAAATGCTCTGCATGATGTCCTCCCTGCACACGTGCCTGGCCTTCCAGGCTGCGCGAGCATATGCGGCGATTGAGTCCTGGTATGCAATACGCAAGCACTGTCACGGATTTTTGATGCTGCGTTCGTGTGCGTCGCAGCACGGGTCAAAGGGCTGCCTGCAGGGCCGGCCGATCAGCCGTACCGACGGTTGATGACGTTGGTGGGTATACCCGCAAAGTAGAGGGTCAGGCACATCAGGTTGCGGAAGGAGCGGCGCACATAGCCGTCCCGCTGGTAGCGGTCGGCGCTGGTTATGGCGCGAGCGGACAATAGGGTCATCCGCCGGCGTCCGAGACGGCGCACGAAGTCGACATCCTCCATCAACGGCAGTGGCCGAAACTCACCTACCTTGTCATAGAGTGTGCGCGGGATCAGCAGCCCCTGATCGCCATAAGGCAGGCGGAATAGGGCGTAGCGCGCCGCCACCAGCCGCTCGAGCAGCCTGGGCTTGGCGCCGATATCATCGAGCGCAAAGCGGAATACGCCGGCCGAGGCGCGATCGGGCTTGCCGTCGCTGCGCTCCATAAAGAGATTGGCTGCCCGCTCCCAGCCGGCCTCCAGCACCGTATCGGCGTGCAGAAACAGCAGCCACGGCTGCTTGGCACGGAGCGCGCCTACGGTGAGCTGATGACCGCGTCCGCCGCTCTTGCGGATCAGCTGCGCACCGGCATCCTCGACAATGGCAGCGGTCTTGTCGGTCGAGCCGCCGTCGACCACGATCACCTCGCGCACCAAACCATCGACAGCAGCCGGCACCAGCGCCGTGAGCGTGGCGGCAAGGGTCGCCTCGGCGTTCAAGGTCGGGATGACGACGGAGATCATGGCGCCCCAGCACAGGCCAGCTGCGGCGCACTATAGGTGTAGGGGCAGGGGGGGCAAGGATGCAGGTGAAAAAAGGCCCTTGGGCTTACCCGGTGGCGCGGTTGTGAACCTCGAACGCAGTTTCCTGGGGCGGCCCCTCGTCAGTGTGCGGCGCAAAGGTATTGCGTGGCCCCACAACGGCCCTGGTAGGAGTTTCCCCTCCACCGGGGCCGTCATCGTGCAGATATGCGGAGGAAATGGCTAAGGCTGGGCACAAGAGCGCGCGCCAAGCCGTACAACCCCAACAGCGATTGGAGGACTAGCGGCCGCGGTGTCGAGCGTCGCTACCGAGCGTGGCGTCAAAGGCGACGCGCTTGAAACCGAGCGACTGGTGGAGACTGACATCCAATCACAAGAAAAGGGCAACCTTCGTTGCCCCTTTGGCCAATTGATGAGTTTGTGGCTCGCAAGGCACATTGGGGAGACAATTCGCACACAGCGTAGGGCTCAATTCGTGCATTTGCCCAAAAAGTGGCGCTCGCGTGGGCGCACCTGGTTTGCACGGCGCAGTGAGAGTCAGGGCCTGTCAGTCGGGGCAATCTTGCCAAGCCGGCCCGCCCGCGGACACTGCCAATGCAATGGGATCTCGCCACTCAGGAGACCGCGTGACCAACGAAGCCGAGTGGGTTGCCGTCGATTGGGGCACGACCAATCTGCGCGTCTGGGGTGTCGGCGCCAGCGGCGAGGTGGTCTTCGCGCGCACTTCGGATCAGGGCATGAGCAGGCTGCAGCCCGACGCCTACTCCGGCGTTCTGGCCGGACTGCTGGCCGACCGCTTTGTACCCACCGGCCCGCCGATCGACGTCCTCATCTGCGGCATGGCTGGCGCGCGCCAGGGCTGGACGGAGGCGCCTTATCTCGATGCCCCGGCCGACCTCGGCGACCTCGCCTCGAGATCCGTCGCGCCCCCGATGCCCGAAACGCGGTGGGCGGCGCGCATCCTTCCCGGCATCTGCCAGCGGCAGGCTGGCGCTGAGGACGTGATGCGTGGGGAGGAAACGCAGCTGTTGGGGCTCGGCACGTTGTGGGCGGGGTTCGACGGTGTCGTGTGCATGCCGGGAACGCACTCGAAGTGGGTGCGCCTCGCTGGACGTCGTGTCGAGCGCTTCGCCACCGCCATGACCGGCGAGTTATTCGAGGTGCTGCGCACCCACTCTGTGCTGCGCCATTCCCTGGCCGGCCCGCTGGACGGCCCGCATCGCGATAGGGGCTTTGCGGCCGGCCTCGACGCCGGCGCCGCGTCGCCGCAGGCTTTGTCCGCTACGCTGTTCAAGGTGCGCGCCGCCTCCCTGCTCTCAGCGCGTCCTGCGGATTGGTGCGCCGGCTTTCTATCGGGCCTGCTTATCGGCTCGGAAATCGGCGCCCAGCGCGATTGGATTGGCGCGGGCGAAATCGCTATTGTCGGCGACGGAAGTCTTGCCACTCTCTATCGGGAGGGCGTGTCGGCGATCGGCGGCAAGGCCCGCATCGTCGATGGCACCGAAGCAACCCTCGCCGGACTGAAGACGGCACGCCAACAGCGCTAGATCCTCATCATGACCACAGCCCATCGGCATATCATCGCCATCCTGCGCGGCATCGAGCCGGACGAGGCGGTCGCCGTCTGCGAGACCCTGGCACGGACCGGAATCACGCTGATCGAGGTGCCGCTCAACTCGCCTCGCCCATTTGAGTCCATTCAAGCCGCCGCCACAGCGCTACGCGGCACGGCCTCGATCGGGGCCGGCACCGTTCTGAGCGAGGCGGAGGTCGACGCCGTCGCCGACGTCGGCGGCGACTTCGTTGTATCGCCGGATTGCAACGAGGCCGTTATCGCCCGCACGCTTGCGCGGGGCCTGAGGTCCTATCCCGGCGCGTTCTCGCCCACCGAGGCGTTTCGTGCCATCCGCACCGGGGCCCACGGCCTCAAGATCTTCCCGGCCGAGCTCGTCGGCCCGGTCGGCGTCAAGGCCATGTCGGCAGTGCTGCCGCCTGCCATTCCGCTCTATGCGGTCGGCGGCGCCAACCCGGACAATTTTGCCGCCTACATCGCCGCCGGCTGCACCGGCTTCGGCATCGGCAGCTACCTCTACAAGCCCAGCGCAGCGCTCGCGGACATCGAGGCACGCGCCAAGGCCGTAGTTGCGGCCTACGACAAGGCGACTACCCGTTAGACAGTCCGCGAATGACGGGCAGTCGTTGATCGAGCGCGGCGAAGCGGCGCTAACGCATCGTCGTGTATACGCTCGCAACGCCGACCGCGAAGATGAAGAGCGCGGAGAAGACAGCGAAGATAACGGCTCTTGTATCAACGGGCTCTTTGGCGGCCATCGGGTTGATCCTCCCAGACTGGCAATGACGGCGATGCTCCATTCTGCGAGCGCGCAAAGATTGGTCACGAATTTTTGGCCGCGCGAAGCCGGTACGAGGAACCGACGTTGTGAGCGGCAATGAAAGGGCGCTGCCTGCGTATCTCACAACAATAGCAGGAAGGAGTACCATGCACGCAGCCGTCAGGACGTTCTCGGGCCCTTCCGCGAAACAGCTGTTTGATATGCTGGGGGCGCGCAAGCAGGAAGTCGAAGCTCTCATCCGTCCAGTGCAGGGATTTGTCTGCTATTCGCTCATTCGCACCAGCGAGGGCGGCGTGTCTGTCACTGTTTGCGAGGACAAGTCGGGCACCGATCAAAGCAGCCAGATTGCGCGAGACTGGATAGGCAAGAATGCGGCCGATTTCGGCGTGAACGCGCCGACCATTGTTGCAGTTCGGTGATCCTTCCGCTCAAGTAAGTGCGAGCTGCAGTCGGCGGCGCCAACCCGGACAATATTGCCGCCGGCGCGGCCGGCTTCGGCAGCTACCTCTATAAGCCCGGCGCTGCATTCCTACGACGAGACTAGGTGCGCAAGCTGGCACCTTAGTCGTGTCGAGCTGAACCTATCGCTTCGGCATCACAATCAGCTCACCTGCCATCGACGGTTTGTGCGTGCTGCAGGTGATACCGAAGATGCCCGCCTTGTCGGCGACAAAGCTCACGCGATGCGCCTGCCCGCGCTTCACCGTGAATGCCTGACCAAACGCTGTGATGGTCGTCGGATGGGCGGCTCCATTAATGCCGACAAACTCGAGCGTCACCTCATCACCCTGGTTGACGATGATCTGGGACGGTTGCCACACATAGGCGCTCACCTCCCAGCGCCGGTTCTTCTCGTCCGGCTGCGCGATTACATACCCTCCGCCCGCGGGTAGCGGCTCGGTGGGAAACGGCTCCTTCTCGACCGTCGCGCCTCCCTTGGGTTCCACCGCCAGAACTGTGAAAAAGCGCTTCTCTGCAGATGCTGGGCTTATCCAAACCCCGGCGCCGATCAAGCAGGCGAGCACCGCCATGGCACCACTGCACCAACTCGCAACCATTCTGATACTCCCTCAGCTGCGCGATGTCCAATTTCTGCAAATGAGAATGATAAGCATCTAAGCCAACGTCAACTCGTTTCTGGCGCTTGTGCATGTGATAAGTTCTTGATTTGTTCTTGCTGCTCGCATAATCTGTCGAAAAGCCAATAGCGAACCCTAAGTGCAGCGTCGCGCGTGACCGACGACCCAACACTCGTGGATGCAGAACGCCGGCGCGGCCGCGGGGCGCGCTCGAACCGTGTCGGCCGCTACGAGACCGAGCTGCGCGAGGCGTTCGATGACGGCTGGGAGAGCCTCGGCGAGCTGGAGGCCGTCAAGACCGACGTGCGCGAGGAGGTTGCCAAGAGCATCATCGCCCGCAACGACAGCCCCGATATCAGCTTCGACCAGTCGATCAATCCCTATCGCGGCTGCGAGCACGGCTGCATTTATTGTTTCGCCCGCCCGACGCATTGCTATCTCGGCCATTCCGCCGGCCTCGATTTCGAGACCAAGCTGTACGCCAAGATCAATGCCGCCGAGCTGCTGGAGCGTGAGCTTGCGCATCCGCGCTATATGCCGAAGTACATAGCGCTTGGCGCCGTCACCGACCCGTATCAGCCCATCGAACGCGAGCGGCGCATCACGCGATCGATCCTCGAGGTGCTCGACCGTACGAGCCACCCCGTCGGCATTGTCACCAAATCCGCGCTGGTGGTGCGCGATATCGACATCCTCTCCCGCATGGCTGCGCGGGACCTCGTCAAGGTGGCGATATCGGTGACAACGCTCGACCGTGGCCTCGCTCGCAAGATGGAACCGCGCGCTTCCACACCTCCCAAACGGTTGGAGGCCATTAGGGCCCTGGCCGAGGCCGGCGTGCCCGTGGCCGTGATGACCGCACCCATCGTCCCGGCCCTCAATGACCACGAGATCGAGGCCATCCTGGCGGCGGCGCGTGATGCTGGCGCCAGCGAAGCGGGCTACGTTCTGCTGCGCCTGCCCCTGGAGCTGAAGGAGCTGTTCCGGGAGTGGCTGCGCACCGAGTTTCCAGACCGCGCCGAGCGCGTCATCAACATCCTGCGCTCGATGCATGGCGGTAAGGACTACACGCCGGAGTGGCGGACCCGGCAACGCGGCAAGGGTCCCTACGCCGACCAGATCGGACTCAGATTTCGCATGACCACCAAGCGCTTAGGTCTAAACGAGCGCAACACCAAGCTGCGCCTCGATCTGTTCCAGCAGCCCGTGGCCAAGGGAAAGCAGATACCGCTCCTTTGACAGGCGCCCGCCTTGCCGCAAAGCTTTCCCCGATAGGGGAAGCGATTCGCGATGAGGGCGACCTTCGAGCTGGAGGCGATCGAGCTTGAGCTGCGCGGCGGGCCGGTAGCCGGCGTCGACGAGGCGGGGCGCGGACCGCTGGCCGGTCCTGTCGTGGCGGCCGCCGTGGTGCTCGATCCTGACAACATCCCGGACGGCATCGCCGACTCCAAAGCCCTCGATGTTGAGGACCGTCGGCGCATCTACGAACGCATCCTCGCTGTGGCGCGCGTCGGCATCGGCGTTGCCGACGTTCTGCGCATCGACGCTGACAACATCCTTAATGCTTCGCTGTGGGCCATGGCCCAAGCGGTGGCCCGGCTCGATTGTGCGCCCAAGCTGGTTTTGATCGACGGCAACAAGGCGCCGATCATGGATTTTCCGACCCGCACCATCGTGCAGGGCGATGCCAAATGCCTGTCGATCGCTGCAGCTTCCATCGTCGCCAAGGTGGCGCGCGACGCAATGATGACAGAGTTGGCCCGTTCCTATCCGAACTATGGGTTCGACCGGCACAAGGGCTACGGCACGCCCGAGCATCAGGCGGCCATTGCCCGCTACGGCGTCACGCCGCACCATCGCCGCTCGTTCCGCCCGGTGCAGCTGGCGCTCGGACTGCTATAACGCGGCGTTGTCAGATGACGGCAGCCGCGCCCCCGCTCTGCCCGGAAAGCACTCGGCATGATGCGACGCCTCTACGACTGGACGATGCGCATGGCGAGCCATGCCAAGGCGCCGCACGCGCTGTTCTGCGTGTCGTTTGCGGAGAGCTCGTTTTTCCCCATTCCGCCCGATGTGATGCTGGTGCCGATGATATTGGCCAATCGCAGCAAGGCCTGGTTCTACGCCGCCATTGCCACGGTCGCCTCGGTGCTCGGAGGCCTGGCCGGCTATGCGATCGGATATTTCCTGTACGAGACGCTTGGCCAGTGGCTGATCACCGCCTATGGCCTGGGCGCCCAGTTCGAGGCCTACCGTGCCGCCTACAACGAGTGGGGCCTGTGGATCATCCTGATCAAGGGCCTGACACCCATCCCCTACAAGCTAGTGACCATCGCCAGCGGCGCTGCTGATTTCAACATCTGGGTGTTCATCGGCGCGTCGATCCTGACCCGCGGGGCACGCTTCTTTATGGTCGCCGCCCTCCTATATTGGTTCGGCGAGCCAATCCGCGACTTCATCGAGCGCCGGCTAACCCTGGTGACCACCGCGTTCCTGGTCGCGCTGGTCGGCGGCTTTGTCGCCGTCAAATATCTGTTCTGAGGCGCCCCAATGCTGACCCGCAGCTCGTCCGATCCACTGCAGTTGCCGGCTTATCGCATGGGCGGCTTGGTTCTGTTCGCAACCGTGGCGGTGATCCTGGCAGCGCTCGGATTCCAGTACATCGGCGGCTACGCGCCCTGTCCGCTCTGCCTGCAGCAGCGCTACGCCTACTATGTCGGAATCCCCGTGCTGTTCCTCGCGCTCGTGCTGGTGGCCGCAGATCGACGCGCGCTGGCCGCCGTTCTGTTTCTCGCCGTGGCGGCAGGTTTCCTGGCTAATGCTGGCCTCGGCGTCTATCACGCGGGCGTCGAATGGAAGTTCTGGCCAGGTCCCGACACCTGCGGTGCAGCGCAAGGCCTGAGCACCACAGCCGGCGGCCTGCTCGAGAGCATCGAGAACAATCGCGTCGTGCGCTGTGATGAAGCTGCCTGGCGCTTTCTTGGCCTGTCGTTTGCGGGCTGGAACGTGCTGATCTCGCTGGCGCTCGCCGTCGGCGCTGTTACCGCCGCCGTTGAAGGCCTGCGTCGCGCCTAGGATCAGCTGTCGTCCGACCGGCCGCTCGCATAGCGCTGCAGACGCTCGCCAAGCGTGCCCGTGTGCAATTCAAACAAATGATTGTCGTGATCGTGGAAATAGATGGACCAGCCTTCGCCCGCTACGCGTGAACGACCTTCGCGCACCTCCAAACCGAGGGCGCGTATGCGGCCCAGAAGCGTTGCGTAGTCTGCCTCCGCGATCTTGAAGGCCACGTGATTGTAGGTGCGCGACGGCAAACTCTCCCCTTCCATGATGGCGACCCAGATTGGCGCCGGTGCATCCGCATCGCCGGGCTCTTCGCCAATCAGAAAGAAGCGCTCGCGCGACAGCGAGAACGTCTCCTCGCCGCTGTCGTATACTTTCCGCGCTCCCAGAACGGTCGTCAGGATCGCTTGCATGCGATCGAGGTTCTGCACGATGAACGTCATGTGGCTTAGGCCGCGGATCATCTCATCCCCTTGTGTTAGGTCGGCCATTGGGCCCGCCAGCTCAAAGCGTCCGCACCACTCGCAGGCCCTGCACGCCGCTGCGGTTGTTGGGCACGTTCCAGTAGCGAAACGCCGAGCGCAGGTAGTTGGACGTGTAGTTCCAGGCGCCGCCGCGCGCCACGCGCCAGGTGCAGTCGCCGGTTGTCCTGGCACTGCCGTCGCCGGGATTGCCCGCGTTGCGCTCGTTCCAGCAATCGTCGGTCCAGTCCCACACGTTGCCGTGCACATTGTAGAGGCCCCATGGGTTGGGCCGGAAGCTGTCGACCCGCACCGTCGCCTGTCGCCACTCGCCGCTCGGCCTGCCGTTGTAGTTGGCTACCTGCGTCGACAGTGTCGAGCCGAGCCACAGCGGCGTGGTTGTACCAGCGCGGGTGACGTATTCGCGCTCCGTCTCGGAGGGTAGCCGATAGGTGTTGCCGGTCCTTGCTGACAGCCAGACCGCGTATGCCTTGCCCGCCTTCAAGTCGACGCAGGTCACAGGATGACGGTCGTCCTGCGCAAAGCCAGGCGATCGCCATGAGCGCTCGGGCCGCTCCTCCCACGTGGTCCCGGTCCAGAACCAGCAGCCTTCGTCAAGACTGTAGCCAGTCGCCGCAACGAACGCGGCAAACTCACCGCGCGTGACCGCGAACGCCCCGATCGCAAACGGCCGGGCGATTGTCACCTGCACCTGGTCTTCGCGTTCTGCCTCGCGCTCCGGCTCGTTTGCCGGCGAACCCATCGTGAAGGTGCCAGCCGGAACCACCACCATCTCAGGGCAGTCCGCACAGTCCTTGAACCGTTCCCCTGCGCCAGGTTTCATGCAGCGCCGCTCGTCTGCGCCCACGGCAACCAGCACGCCATCGCAGGTCTGCGCCAACATGGGAAGGGCGGACACTATCACCGTCATCGCCGCAGCGGTTGCGAGCGATGCGTTAAAGCCCCGGGTCATGTTCATCCTTCATAAAGTCTGCGTGAGTAACCAAGGCTCCTGAACGTCGCGAGAATGTGGCGCCGTGGCATGTGGCATCGGGAATCCGGCATCGGACCTGCGATCCCGCGCGCTCCCGCTCACGCTATCTTGGCGTCTCCTTGGTCTGGCGCAGCATTCGCGTTAGACTGGTGGTCGGTAGAAGGGGGGCTCGATGCGAACTCCGACACTGATACTGTGTGCAGGCCTGATGGCGGCGATCGGAGTGCCGCTCGGGCTGCACGCTCAGCAGTCCTCCAACGACGTCGTGGCCGAGACGAAGGACGCGGCCAAGAAAAAGCCGGTGCCGAAGGTGGCCAAGCCTCCGGCCACGCCGGCCAAGGTGCTGTTCGGGGCAGCCAAGTCGCCAGCACCGTTGGCGGCCAAGTCCATCGGCTTCTATGCCAAGGGCTGCCTCGCGGGCGGTACGGCCCTGCCCATTGACGGTCCGGCCTGGCAGGCGATGCGCCTGTCGCGCAATCGCAATTGGGGCCATCCCGAGCTGGTCAGCCTGGTCGAGAAGCTCGCCACAGAGGCCAAGGCCGGTGACGGCTGGTCCGGCCTGCTGGTCGGCGATCTGTCGCAGCCACGCGGCGGGCCGATGCTGACCGGACACGCCAGCCATCAAGTCGGGCTCGATGCCGACATCTGGCTGACGCCGATGCCCAATCGCCGGTTCACCGAGAAGGAACGCGAAGAGTTGGCCGCTACCTCCATGCTGGCGGCAGATAAGGTGTCGGTCGATCGCGAGATCTGGAAGCCTGAGCACATGCGCCTGATCAAGCGCGCCGCCAACTACAAGGCGGTGGAGCGCATCTTCGTGCATCCGGCCATCAAGAAGGCGCTGTGCGAGGACACGGCCAAGGACAGCGATCGCGCGTGGCTGTCCAAGGTGCGGCCGATGTGGGGCCACCACTATCACTTCCATATCCGCATCGTTTGCCCGCCCGGCAGCGCCAACTGCGAGCACCAACCCGCGCCGGCGAGCGAGGACGGCTGCGGCGCCGAGGTGGATCGCTGGATCGCCCTGATGAAGCGGCCCGAGAAGCCGGCCGGCCCGCCGGCACCGCCCAAGCCCGGTATCACCCTCGACCAGCTGCCGGGCGAATGCAAAGCCGTTCTGGCAAGCGGCGACCCCGCTGCGGCGGCATCGACTACAGCTTCTGACAAGCCCGCCGAGAAGGCCAAGACGCCCGTACCGAAGAAGTCGGCCGACGTAGCGAAAAAAACGACTGAAAAAAAATAGCCGGCTTGCGCCGGCTATCCCTAATCGATCGAGGCTTGCGGCCTCGAGTCAGGCGACTTGCACGCCCACGCCGACCGGACACGACAGGCCGGTGCCGCCGAGCCCGCAGTAGCCATGCGGCACCTTCGCCAGGTACTGCTGGTGGTAGTCCTCGGCGAAATAGAACTCCGGCGCGTCGACGATCTCGGTCGTGACGGGCCCGTAGCCGTTGGCGCTCAGCACCTTCTGATAGGCCGCCTTCGAGGTCTCCGCCGTTTGCCGCTGCTCGGGGCTCGTCACGTAGATGCCGGAACGGTACTGCGTGCCGACGTCATTGCCCTGGCGCATGCCCTGCGTTGGATCGTGGCTCTCCCAGAATGTCTTGAGCAGCATCTCGTAGCTGATGACCTTGGGGTCATACACAACCAGCACCACCTCGTTATGTCCGGTGCGTCCTGAGCAGACCTCCTCGTAGGTCGGATTGGGTGTCGGGCCACCGGCATAGCCGGCAGCGGTCACCCACACGCCGTTGCCGAGCTCCCAGAACTTGCGTTCGGCACCCCAGAAGCAACCAAGGCCGAACATTGCGCGCTCCGTTCCCTCCGGGTAGGGGCCTTTCAGGGGACGGTCGCTGATAAAATGCGACTTGGCCGTCGGAATCGCCGTCGTGCGCCCCTTCAGCGCAGTCTCGGCAGTGGCAATCTCGAGCTTCTTGCGGGAGAAGAACATGGGGGTCACCGTAGCGTTGGGATTTCGCTCCCTGATATAGTGTCTGCGGGGAACTATTTGCAGGGGCAGAACCCGCCCCCTGGGCGGTGGTTTGGCGAGGGAGATCACTCATGACGGCAGCGGCAGGGCGGCCCGAACGTACCCTCTACGAGGCCGGGTTCGGTCGTAAGTTTTTCCTTTCGCTGGCTTTTCTCATCCTTCTTCCGTTCTTCGCGAGCCTGCCGGCCATGTTGGTCTCGCGCCTCATCCACGGGCTGTGGTTCGACACCATCGGCCTGATCATCTTCAGCGCCCTGTTCGCCCTTCTGATGGGCCTGCTGGCCGTGCAGCTTTACCAGTCCCTGCGTTCGCGCGTGGAGCTTGGCGAGACCTCCGTCAAGCTAACGCTGCCGCAGGGCAGCGGCGCAACCCCCATGCTGCGTTTCGTCAATACGGAAATCCCCTACGACCAGATTGACCGCATCGAGACGCGTTGCGTCCTGTTCGGGCGCACCTGGGCTCCCGTATTGCTGCGCGCCACGCGCATTGTCACCAAGGATGGGCGCAACGTGCGCCTTGGCAATGTCAACGAGGATAACGTCGACAGTGCCCTGCCCTTTCCCGAGATCGCCGCCAAGATTGCCGAGCGCGCCGGCGTCCGCATTGTCGACGGCGGCCTGGTGCGAAGATCGATCCAGGGTCGCGTGCTGGGCTTCATCGGCCGCAAGACGCCGGTCGAGGAAAGCCCTGCCGTGACAGAGGCCGAGATGGTCGAGATCAACGGCCGCCATGCCCGTGCCATGCGCTATCTGGTGATTGTGATGGCCGTACTGGTGGTCGGTGGCATTGCCGTCGATGTCGTCACGGCGCCCAAGACATCCTTTGCCACCGTAGGCGGGTCAGGGCCTTCGAAGAAGTAGCGCGCAACAACCCAGTTTAGTTGGCAAACACGTTCACGCGCCGCCGCCGCCGCCCGATGTAGGCCAGCAGGAAGCCGAGGCCGCCGAACAGCGCCCAGGTCGGCAGCAGCAGCAGGGTGCGCACCCCCGTCTCCCACACGAGCGGATGCGTCGTGCGCTGCACGTAGGTCTGTACGTACCTGAACGAGTTCGGCGCGATCTTGCTCCACTGCTCGCCGGCTGATGTCAGCACCAGCCGCTCGGCAGCCAGCGTTCGCGTGCCATCAGCCACCGCGGCAATGACGGCGACCAGCAGCAGGACGCTGGCAAAAAAGCGAAGAGCCCAGACCGTCATAGCTCGTGCACCGCAACGCTTCGGCGGACCAAGTGACCTTGGAGCGGGGCATAGCGCAGCCGGCCGCCCCCCGCAACGGCTGTTAAGGCTGGCGAGGCGGGGGTTGTCAGAAGGCTTGCGCTGAAGCCCCCGGCATCTATATTCGCGCCCGATCGCCGGCAGGACCCGGAGGGATGGCCGAGTGGCTGAAGGCGCACGCTTGGAAAGCGTGTATACGGGCAACCGTATCGTGGGTTCGAATCCCACTCCCTCCGCCATAACTCCTTGATATTGCTGTATTTTTAGAGACTTCGGGCGCCTTGCCCACGGCGTTGTCTACGGGTGGTTTAGCCTCGCGCTTGTCTACGGTCGGCTAATTTGCGCACGATCTCGCGAAGAACGACAAGACCGCCATCCGACGACAGACGGCCAGCATCGAACGTGACTGTGAGTGACTTCACCGCGACCGGTGACAGGGCGGGCAGAATGGGCATAGCGTGCATGTGATGGACGGTGGCCGGCTCTGGCGACGCGCACGCTCTGCTTCGACACCAGAATGTTACGCCAACCCAGCGACTTCGTCGCCGTCCATCAACTCCGG
>DASTOW010000123.1:0-2819 GCA_035762425.1 Hyphomicrobiaceae bacterium
TTGCGCATCGCTTTCATGCCGACGGCGCCTTGATCCTCGAGAATGATCCGTGCCGCGCGGACGAAGCGCGACCGGGTGCTGATCGAGGTCACCTATGCCGGGGGTGTGCGCGTCTCCGAGGTCGTGGCTGTGCGCCGGCGTGCAATTTTGACCCCCATTTGGGGGTGATCGGCGTGCAATTTTGACCCCACCCCCGGCTGGTGAAGATGGCGCCCTGTGCGTGAGTCGCACGAGGGGCGGACGGGGGATGATCACGGTGGATACGATCGGCAGGGTTCGTCGGGCGTACTTCGTTCAGGGGCGGAAGATCAGGGCGATCGCGCGCGAGCTCAGGCTTGCCCGCAACACGGTGCGCGAGATCGTGCGGGCGGGCGAGACGGGCGCGGCGACGGAGCGGCGCTATCGTCGCGCAGCCCAGCCGCTGCCGCAGCTCGGGGCGTTCGTGCCGGCGCTCGAGGCGATGCTGGCCGAGAACGGCAAGAGGGCAAGGCGGGAGCGGCTCACCTACCAGCGCATGTTCGAGGAGCTGAAGGCCGCGGGCTATGCGGGCGGCTACGACAACGTGCGTCGGTACGCGCGACAGTGGGCGGTGCGCGAGGGCGAGCGGATCGCGGCGGCATTCGTGCCGCTCGTGTTCGCACCGGGGGAGGCCTACCAGTTCGACTGGAGCCATGAGATCGTCATGCTCGACGGGGTGGCGGTGACCGTGAAGGTGGCGCAGGTCCGCCTCTGTCACAGCCGCATGCTGTTCGTGCGCGGCTACCCGCGCGAGACCCAGGAGATGGTGTTTGACGCGCACGAGAAGGCGTTCGCCTTCTTCAAGGGGGTGCCCAGGCGCGGGATCTACGACAACATGGCGACCGCCGTCGACGCGGTGTTCGTCGGCAAGGAGCGGGCCTTCAACCGCCGCTTCCTGCAGCTGATGAGCCACCACCTGGTCGAGCCCACGGCCTGCACGCCGGCGGCTGGTTGGGAGAAGGGCCAGGTCGAGAACCAGGTCGGCGTGGTTCGCAAGCGCTTCTTCTCGCCACGCCCCTCGTTCAAGTCCTTGGAGGACTTGAACGGCTGGCTTGCCGAGAAGTGCATCGCCTATGCGCGGGAGCAGGCGCATCCCGAGCAGCCGGACCCGGGGCACGACGGGTCCAGGGCGGTCAAGACCGTGTTCGAGATGTTCGAGGCCGAGCGGGCTGCCCTCATGCCCTATCGGGGCCGGTTCGACGGCTTTCACACGGTGAGCGCCGCGGTGTCGAAGACCTGCCTCGTGCGCTTCGACCGCAACAAGTACTCGGTCGCCTCGCGTGCGGTCGGCCGCCCCGTGGACATCCATGCCTACGCCGACCGCATCGTCATCAAACAAGATGGCGTGGTGGTCGGCGAGCACGCCCGCCGCTTCGGGCGCAATCAGGTCGCCTACGATCCCTGGCACTACGTGCCGGTGCTGGCGAGGAAGCCCGGAGCGCTGAGGAACGGAGCGCCGTTCAAGGACTGGCCGCTGCCCGGCGCCATCGAGAAGGTGCGGTGCCGGCTCGCGGGCACCGACGACGGCGACCGGCAGATGGTGAAGGTATTGACCGCCGTGCTCACCGACGGCCTCAGCGCAGTGGAGGCGGCGTGCGCGGAGGCGCTCATCGCCGGCCTGGCCAGCGCCGACGTGGTTCTCAATGCGCTGGCTCGACGCCAGCAGCCTGCGCCGTCGACCCCGATCGCGATCCCCGAGCGGCTGGCGCTCAAGCTGCCGCCGATCGCCGATTGCGCCCGCTACGATGCGCTGCGCGCCGAGGCCCCGCCGGCCATGGGGGGCCTCCATGGAGCGCTCTGAGATCCTCGACATGATGACGACGCTGCAGCTTGCCGGCATGCGCGCCGCCTACGACGAGATCGTCACCTCGGGCGTCAAGCGCCAGCAGGGCGTCGAGAAGGTGATCGGCGCCTTGCTCAAGGCCGAGATTGCCGCCAAGCAGGCACGCTCGATCAACTACCAGATGGGTGTCGCCAAGTTGCCGCTGGCCAAGGAGCTCCATGACCTCGACTTCACCGGCACGCCCATCAACGACGAGCTCATCGCCCATCTTGCCACCGGCGCCTTCCTCGAAGAGAAGCGCAATGTCGTCCTCGTCGGCGGCACCGGCACCGGCAAGAGCCATATTGCCATCGGCATCACCCGGAGCGTGATCCGGGCGGGCCGTAAGGCGCGCTTCTTCAATGCCGTCGACCTCGCCAACAAGCTCGAGACCGAGACCAAGCTCGGGCGTGCCGGGCGCACAGCAGATGCGCTGACACGGGTCAACCTCGTGATCCTCGACGAGCTCGGCTACCTGCCCTTCGCACTCACGGGCGGCCAGCTCCTGTTCCATCTGATCAGCCGGCTCTACGAACGCACCTCGATCATCGTCACCACCAACCTCGCCTTCGCCGAGTGGGCGCAAGTGTTCGGCGATGCCAAGATGACCACGGCGCTGCTCGACCGCC
The DNA here is from genome assembly GCA_035762425.1 of Hyphomicrobiaceae bacterium. Taxonomy (GTDB): domain Bacteria; phylum Pseudomonadota; class Alphaproteobacteria; order Rhizobiales; family Hyphomicrobiaceae; genus AWTP1-13. The sequence goes on from DASTOW010000123.1 coordinate 2,470, forward strand.
TCACGCACCACTGCGACATCATCGAGACCGGCAACGACAGCTGGCGCTTCAAACACCGCGTTTAACTTTAACGTCAGCCGTGCGGATCGGCGCCACGCCTTGACCCCTATCGGCGTCCAAGCGCAACCCGCTGCTCAAGCCCTCCGTTGCTCCGCTACGCTCCGCAACTCCGGCCTTGAGCAGCGGAAGACGCACACACTGGAGGGGTCAAGATTGGACGCCGATCTGGGGTCAAAGTTCCGCGCCGATTGACAGGGGAAGGCGGGTCACAGCGGCTTTCCCGCCGAGACATATGTCGCGGGGTTCCGGTGCGCGAGCGGGGCCGGCGGGGGTGTCGAGATCACGCTGCC
>DASTOW010000124.1:0-6791 GCA_035762425.1 Hyphomicrobiaceae bacterium
GAGCGCGCAGATGCCGACCAGGTCCGCCGGAAGAATGGACCGTACGCGCACCGGAGCAGTTGACCGGGCGCGCCCCGGGCGAGTGAGCGTCAGCGGAGACAACATTAGCAGCGCGCTGGTGTTCATCCACGGTTACAACACGGCCTTCAAGGACGCCCTGTTTACGGTGGCGCAGCTCGTATCGGCGACCGGGTATCCCGGGCGCGTCTACATGTACAGCTGGCCCTCAGCTGCGAGCATGTTCGGCTACATTGGCGATATGGATCAGGCCGAGCAGGCCGAGCCGTTTCTGCAGTCGTTCATGAAGCTGCTGATGCGCGACGCCGATATCGACGCAGTCGATATTCTTGTGCACAGCATGGGCTCGCAGTCTGCACTACGAGCCCTCAGTGCGCTGCGGTCTGTTTTTGAGACGGAAAGGCAGGGTGCTGCCCGGCGGCAGGCGATCCGCATCGGCCAGATCATGTTCGCAGCCCCCGACGTGGCCATGCCGGTGTTCGACCAGAAAATACGCCGCATCGCCCCGTATGCGGATCGCGTTACGGTCTACGCGTCACTCACGGACGCGGCCCTGTTGGGGTCTAAGATCCTGCGCAGCGGCGCAGGCCGCGTTGGCCAGCTCAACGACAACGGCCAGCCCTTGCTGGTCGAGGTGAAAAATGTGCATGTCATAGATGCCACCGGCAGGGAGCGCTGGTGGCGGCTTGACAGGATCGTGTCCGGGTATGGTCACGACTACTTCCTGCAGAGCTCCGGTGTTCTCACCGACATTCAGCGCATCCTGAGATCCGTCGGCAAGGACGACACCACCACCCCCGCGCAGCGGTCACCTGAGTGGTTCGACGAGCTACCCTACAACGAGAACAAGGAGTGGTCCTTCTGGCGTTTGAAGGACCAGCAGGGCGCACAGTAACCTCGGTGCGTCATGCGGCGGCACGGTGCAAGGCCGGCCGCCGGTGCTCGTGGTGACGAGGTCAAGCCTAGCGTGGCGAGGTCGTTGCCTCAGGTGCCGGCGGCGCGTAGCTGGGCTGGCTCGCCACGCCGCACCAGGACCATGCCGAGCACCAGCACCGGCACCACCAGGGCCAAGCCGGTTGCGGTCACTTGCAGTTGCGAGAACGGCAGGATGCCACCGCCGGGTGTCGCCAGGATGAAGCCGCCGACGATGAGAAGGATGCGCATCGGCCATTCCAGCAGGCCGGCCCGGCGCAAGTCACCGATGCCGGCCTGAAAGCCCTGAATACCGCCGCAGATGCACAGCGTGCCGGCGATGGCAAGCACTGTAAGCCCGACCGCCTCAAGGTAGGGGTTGTCACCCTGCAGGAGTAGCGAGGGAGCGAGCACGAAGAAGAACGGAATGAAATAGATGATGCTGCCGACCCGCATGCTCTCCCAGCCCGTTTTCATGGCTGGAGCGCCGGCAATGCCGGCGGCGGCAAACGAAGCAATGGCTACCGGTGGTGTGATGGACGAGAGCATGCCCCAGTAGAAGATGAACATGTGCACCGCCATCTTGTTCAAGCCGAGCTTCTCGAGTGCCGGGGCGACCAGGATGGCGAGGAAGATGTAGCAGGCAGTAGTGGTGAGCCCGAGGCCCAGTACCAGGCTGGTGACGGCGCACATCGCAAGCAGCAGGAACACGTTGTTGCCGGCGAGACGCAGCAGGTCGTTGGCCAGCGAGGAGACCACGCCGGTCATGGAGAAGGCGCCGATCAGCAGGCCGCAGCCGGCGAGAATGGCGATCAGCTCGACGAAGGTACGGCCGTTGACCTCCAGAAAGCGCGGGATGGAGTTGAGCGTCCACCGCGTCTGCTTGGAGAAGAGCTGGTTCAGCACCAGCAGCAGCGCGGTGGCGTAGAACGGCGCGTGACTCTCGCGCTTGAAGTGCAAGAGCATGACGATCAGCAACGCGATCACGAAGACGTAGTACCATCCCTCCTTCAGGGTCGTAGCGATGCTCGGCAATTCGCCACGCGGGATGCCCTTCAGATTGTTGCGCCCGGCATAGGCGTCGACCTGCATGAACAGACCGACGTAATAGAGCAGCGCCGGAATAATGGCGGCGACGGCCACCTCGGCGTAGCTGATGTTGAGGAACTGGGCGATGACGAACGCGGTGGCGCCCATCACCGGCGGAGCCAGCACGGCGCCGGTTGAAGCGCACGCCTCGATGGCCCCCGCATAGGAGGCGCGGAAACCCGTGCGTTTCATAACCGGAATAGTCATGGTGCCGGCGGTCAGCACGTTGGAGACGATGCTGCCCGACATCATGCCGAGCAGGCCGCTGGCAAAGATTCCGACCTTGGCAGCGCCGCCGCGGAACGTGCCGCACAGCGCGAAAGCCAGATTGATGAAAAACTTGCCGGCGCCGGTCATCATCAGCGCGGTGCCGAACACCAGGAAGCCGATCACCGTGTCGGCGAAAGCCTGGATCGGAATGCCGAGCACGCTCTCGTTGGACAGCGTGTGATAGGCGGTGGCCTGCTCGAGCGTCGACTGCTGACCGCGCAGCGGTCCCAGCCAGCGCTGGTCGGCAAACAGCGGATAGACCGTGAAGGGCAGCACGGAGAACAGCAGGCTCCAGCCGCCGGTGCGGCGCAGCCCCTCCATCAGCAGCACCCACAGGGCAAAGCCGGCAATGATCACCGGCATGGGCGCGCCGGCGAACTCCCAACCCAGCTCCGCAGCCTTGCGCACGTTGGCCATCAGGTAAGCCGAGGCGGCGAGCGTCGCGAGAAACAGGGCGACGTCGTACCAGGGCACGCGGTCGAGCGGGGCGGCGTCGCTCACGGGAAAGATCAGGAAGGTGAAGGGGAGCATGCAGGCAATCAGTAGATAAAAATACTCGGTGTTGAGCTGCGTGTAGCCGATAAAGAAGCGCAGCGTGAACTGCTGGTTGATGCACAGGAAGATGGTGGCAGCAGTGGCGAGGATCAGCAGCCAGCGCCACATGCCCGTCAGCGTGCGAACGCGCGTGGTCTCGGCCTCGGCAGGTCCAGAATGCGCGTGGGGGTCGTCGAACTCGACCTGGCGCGGGCGGGATGCGGCGGCAGGATCGACAAGTGGCGCCACGGGACACTCCTTGCTGGCTCGCGAGGCCCGGCCCACCTGTGTCGTGAGCCAAGCCCGCCGATGCACCCCGCGCGCTTACTCGAAGATCGGATCCATGCCCATCTTGCTCAGCGCATCCTTGCGCGCCGCCATCCAGCCCTTCGTGAAGGTGTCCTTGTCGTCGGGCGGGTTGGTCTTGAGGTAGGCCGCCCATGCCGCCGCAAGCGTGTCCTGGCGCTTGAGCAGCGCTTGGTTGTGGGCCTCGTGCTCGGCCTTCCAGGCGCCGGCTTCCTTGAGCGCCTTCACCGTCCCCTCGTGATAGGGGATGACCCAAGTCAGGTTCTGGCGATCGACGGCTAGACCGGCGCTGCCGGGAGCCGCATCCTTGTAGGCGTCGTAGCTGACGATCATCGCCTTGGCGAGGCTATAGACCAAATCGGCCGGCTGCGAGGCGTAGACCATGAAGATGGGATAGGGGTAGGACGGCAGCTCGACGGAGCCGCCCTGCGGTATGCCGGCGCCGCAGGTCGTCTTGTGCGGGTAGTAGTAGGGGCCGATCTTGTTGATGCGCGCCCAGCCTTCCTTATCGCCGGCCGGCGTCGGCGGGTAGATGATGCCGCGGGGCGAGGTCTCGACCTCCTTGACCTGGCCCGAGATGGTGGAGGCGATGGCCGCGTCGACCTCATTGTTGACCATGCCCTTCCACATGGCGCCGTAGCCCGAAAACTCCACCAACTTGACATCGTTCTTCGTCAGGTTGCCGAACGCCAGCACGGCGAAGGCGTTCTGGTTGAGCGCCGGTGAACCGACCACCATGCCGACGCGTTTGCCTCTCAAGTCTTTGACCTCTTTGACGCCGGTGTCTTTGGCGACGCCGAGCGAGACCGCGTTGCAGTCGGTGACCGAGAGCACCAGCCGCAGCGGCTGCGGTCCCCACTCCTTGACGGCGAACTCAAACACGCTCTCTTGCGCGAAGTAGGTGCCGATGCCCATGGCGGACACCTGCGCGCGGTTGGCTTTCAGCGGCGCCAGGCGGGCAACGTCGTTGCCGGCCGGCAGCACGCGCACATCCGAGCCGTGCCTGTCCTTCAGTGCCTTGCCGACAGCAACCGCGATATTGAAGCCGGAAGAGCCGGTATCGTAGGCCGTGAAGGTCATGGATTCGGGCAGCTTGACGTCCTGGGCGCACGCCAGGCTTGCGCATAGCGAGAGCGTTCCGGCAGCGGCAACGGTGCTGAGCTTGCGGCCCCTTGTCATATCGGCATTTCTCCCTTCACGGCACCCAATTCGGGCGCTCGCCTGTCTTGGCTCGCCGGCATTGCGCCGCCTGCAGAGGCATCATGTCATTTACGTCACGAGGGGGCAATCTGGCATCGACGGCCCCGCTACCGCCAGCGCAAGCAACTCGACAGCACGCATCGGCGCGGCCATGTTCCCTTGCAAATTAGCGTGCAGCCGGGTGCAGGAGCAGGCGATGAAGGTGACGGGCATTGAGACGCTGGTCTGCGATGCGGGCTGGCGCAATTACCATTTCGTCAAGCTGTCGACAGACGCGGGCATCATCGGCTGGAGCGAGTTCGACGAGGGCTTCGGCTCGCCGGGCGTGGCGGCGGCAATCGGCCGGCTTGCCACAAAGGTGGTGGGGCAGCCGGTCAGCGCACACGAGCGCATCTATGCCGAGCTGTACTGCGCTACGCGACCGGCCGCCGGGGGCATCGTGGCGCAGGCCATGGGCGCCATCGAGAATGCGCTTATCGATGCCAAGGCCAAGGCACTCGGCGTGCCCTGCTACGAACTGCTCGGCGGCAAAATCCGCGACCGCATCCCGGTCTACTGGTCGCACTGCGCCACGTGGCGCATCAACCATTCGGCACATTACAAGCCGGCGATCGTCGACCTCGACGGGGTCAAGGCGGCTGGCCGCGAGGTGCGCGAGAAGGGCTTCTTCGCGCTCAAGACCAACATTTTCCTTTATGAGGATGGCAGGCCGCGGGGCTGGCGACCGGGCTTTGGCTCACCGTTCTATCCGGAGTTGAACGTCGACCGGACCGTGCTGGGCAATCTGCGCATGCATCTTGAGGCCATGCGTGACGGAGCCGGGCCTGACGTCGACATCCTGCTCGACCTCAACTTCCACGCCAAGACCGAAGGCTTCCTGAAGATCCTGCGCGAGATCGCCGACCTCGACATATTCTGGATCGAGATCGACAGCTACAGCCCGTCCGCGCTGGGCTACATCCGCCGACAGAGCCCGCACCCGATTGCCTCCTGCGAGACGCTGCTGTCGCTGCGGGAGTTCCTGCCCTACTTCCGCGAGCAGGCGATGGATGTTGCCATCATCGACACGCCCTGGAATGGGCTGTGGCAGTCGATGAAAATTGCAGCCGCCGCTGAGGCGCATGAAGTCAACGTGGCGCCGCATAATTTCTACGGCCACTTGTGCACGATGATGAACGCGCACTTCGCGGCGGCCGTACCGAACTTGCGCATCATGGAAACGGATATCGACCGGCTGGCCTGGGACGACGAGCTCGTTACGCATGTTCCCGTCATCGAAAACGGCTATCTGGTGATGCCGGATCGGCCGGGTTGGGGCACCGAGCCCAACGAAGATGCCATCCGCGCCCATCCGCCCAAGGCGACGACCGGCTTGCTAAATTACGGACGCAAGTCGTGAGCGCAGGCTGGTGGCGGTCCCATGTTCTACGGCGACGCTGCTAGGTTGGCTTGCCGGGCGGTGCGCCGGTGAGCTTGCGGAGTTCCTGCAAGGTGTTGTCGATTTGGCGACGCCCCTCTGTCAGCTCGGGATCCTGCACCAACTCCTGCATGCCTTTGTGGATTTCGGCCACTATTTCGGCCTCGGACGCGTCGCCAGGAATGGCGACAAGCCGTTCGAGACTGAGTGCGTCACGACGGCCTTGGCGAGGGCTTCCGATGCCCCGGGATCGGCTTTGCCGGAGACGAAGCCTGAGAACAGCTGGCGAAGGGCGTCGTGCATCTCGTTGTGCGCCCCGCTCTCGCGCGCGAAGTCAGGAGCGGAATCTTCGTGGTTCAGGTAGGGGATCTTGATCTTGCCGAAGTAATCGAAGCCGAGCTGCAGCGGTATGAGGTGTTCGGGTAGCGGCACCCAGGCAAGCGCACTCGAGCTGGGCACGACCAGCAGCCCATGCGTGTCACTGGCGAGCGACCACGCGAGCACAAAGAACCGGTAGTCATCCTGCAAGAGCTCAGCCAACGATGAAATCACGACGTACTAATCGTGCCAACAGAGCGTCAGCGGGATGCGATGCTCCTGCCCGCGATAGTTGGCGAACAGGTGCTCTAGATCCTCATCCACGCGTGCCATCAGCATGTGCTCGGGCGCCAGCCGCCTTGCCACATACCCGATGATTGCCACTGGGTCTTCTCGGTGATCAACGAAGGTGTAGGCGTCCTGATCGTCGGCGGCGGGCGCGATACAGGGCGTCATCATTGTAGTCCTCTAGGCGGCCCACCCGCAGAAGGCCGGTCATCGGGGCAATGCACATCAACACGTGTTTTGCGATGCTTGGATGGCATCCTAGCCGGAACCCCTCGGCCGCCAACAGGCCAACCCGACGGGACGTGTCGCCTGAGGTTTGGTGTTGCGCTGGAGAAGGACCGCAAAGCAAAAGCGCCGTCGCGGGTGCGGCGGCGCTTCCAATTCTGCCTTGTCGCTGGTGCGAGCGCTAGACCCCCAGCCACCACTTGGCGGCGACGTA
>DASTOW010000125.1:0-3222 GCA_035762425.1 Hyphomicrobiaceae bacterium
AGTGCCTGATGCGTGCGTCCCAGCCAATAGTAGCCGCGCGCCTTGCTCAGTGGACCATCGGCCGTGTCGGCCAACATCTGGAAGTGACCAAGCGCCAGCTTGGCATCGCGCAGATGCCGCAACGCCAACCACCCGGCCAGGAAGGCCGCATCCTTGCCGGCGTTATCCGACAGACTGCCGGGGTCGCGCACGAGGTCGTAGGCCAGATTCGGCTTGCCCGTCCTGAGCGCCGCGTAGGCGCTGGCGCGACGCTCCTGCCACCAGCCGTCGGGCTTGACGAGCACGGTCGCGGTCGGCTCGGCCAGGAGAATCTTGAAGGCTTCCTCATCCTTCTTCGGCCGGCGCAGGGCCTGCGCCATCTGCATCGCCACGCCCCATTCGGCCTGTGCCTCGGCCGGGAGCTTGGCGATCAGCTGGGTCGAATTCTTGGCCTGCGTGAACACGGCGAGGCGCGCTTCGGCCTTCTTCTTTTCGTCAGCCGAGAGCAGCGGCAGCATGCGGCGGATGTACTGGGCACGCTCGTTGCGCTCGCCAAGCCAGCGGCTGTCGTTGAACAGCAGCCGATCGAGGCGCCGCTTATGATCGGCCTCGGTCAGCAGCGAGCCCAGACGTCGCAGGAACGCGGCCTCCTGGCCGGCGGGCAGGTGATATTCGGTCCAGGCCTTGGCTGCCAGCGTCTTGGCGCGCGCTTCATCCTTGTCGGCCAGATAGGCAGAGGCGAGCGCGGCAAAGCCGACCGCCGTCGCCGGCTCCTTGTTGCCGAAGAAGCCCTTGATCTCGGCGGGGCTGGCGGAGCCGTTGAACAGCGCCTCTTCGGCGCGCTGCGTGAGCAGGCGCCGATCTGGCCAGGCCGGGCTCGTGTCGAGAAATGCACGTATCTCGGCCGCCGTCCCGTAGCCGGTCCGATAGAGATACCAGTCGACCAGCTTGCGAGCGGCCGGGTCGCCAAGCTTGTCGCGCGCCGCGCGGGCATCGTCCAGATCGCCTGCCGAGGCTGCCTTCAGCGCCGCACGAACGTTCGCAGCCTCTTCGCTCGACACGGCGAGATCGCGGACCGGAGCAATGGCAGCATCATAGCGGGCGATATGCGCGAGCTCATCCTCGAGCGGCTTGTGCGCCGGTTCCGCCTTTTGGGCAGGCTCTGCCGCCTTGGCCTCGGTGGCCTTCGCCGGCGTCTTGCTTGCGGCCTTCTTGGGTTCTGGCTTGGCCTTGGCCTGAGCCTTGCCGCCTTTGGCGGCTGACTTCTTGACGGCCGGCTTGGCCGGCGATTCCTGGGCGGTTGCCGGGCCTATTGCCGCGAACGCCCATGCGGCCACCAGCATGGCCGCGCTCTTGTATAGTGGTTGCATTCCCGTCCGTATCGCTGAGCCCGTCTCAGGTTAGACTAAGAATCATACGTCGATTTTCAGTAAGCGTGCCAATCTCACTGCAAACAAGGCGCGAAAATGGCTGCACGGCGACGCTGAAGGCCGCCTTGCCCCGTTTCCCCGCCACCGGCATAATGCTTGCAGATTGCGCCGTCAGGCAGGCCGAGCGTGCCAAGATGCGTATTAGCATGGGATTTGCCGCCGGTTTCGTCTTGCGTTTACATCGGCGAGGTCTATCAAGTCGCAAGTTGTTAACGCGTGCAAAGCTAACAAGCCAAGGTGTGGCGTCAAGGCGGCGCGCCCGCGGCATTGAGCCAAGCGCCTGGCCTTTCGGGGAGCAACGCATGTTCAAGGGTTCGTTCACGGCACTGGTCACGCCTTTCAAGGACGGCAAGGTCGACGATGCGTCCTTCGAGCAGCTCGTCGAGTGGCAGATCGCCGAGGGCACGCACGGATTGGTCCCGGTCGGCACCACCGGCGAGAGCCCGACGCTAAGCCACGACGAGCACAAGCACGTAGTGGAGCTATGCATTAAGGTTGCCAGGCAGCGCGTGCCCGTGATCGCCGGTGCCGGCTCCAACTCCACCGCAGAAGCCATCGACTTCACGCGCCACGCCAAGCAAGCCGGCGCCGACGCCGTGCTTCACTCCACGGGATACTACAACAAGCCTACGCAGGACGGCCTTTACCGGCACTTCAAGGCGATCAGCGATGCCGTCGACCTGCCGATCATTGTCTACAACGTGCCAGTTCGCACCATCGTGGACATTTCTGTGCCAACCCTGGCGCGCTGCTTCCAGCTCAAGAACGTCGTAGGCGTCAAGGACGCGACTGCCAACGTCGCGCGCGCCTCCCAGCAGCGACTGGCCTGCGGCAAAGACTTCAACATGCTGTCGGGTGAGGATGCCACCGCGCTCGGCTTCATGGCGCATGGCGGACACGGCTGCATCTCGGTGACCGCCAACGTGGCGCCCAAGCTTTGTTCCGAGTTCCAGAACGCCTGTCTGAAGGGCGATTTCGCCGCCGCGCTGGACCTCCAGGACAAGCTGATGGCGCTGCATGACGCGCTGTTCGTGGAGACCAATCCGGCACCGGTCAAATATGCGGCCTGGCGGATTGGCATCATCGCCTCGCCCGAGTGCCGCCTGCCGCTGGCACCGCTTACGGACCCCACCATGAAGGTGGTGGACGAGGCCCTTGCCCGCATCGGCGCGTTGAAGGCCAAGGCGGCCGAATAGGCGCGATTGGCCAGCACTCAAACGAAGCGAGCGCGGCCATGGCGGCCAGCAAGGACGACGGCCGCAAGCGCATTGCCGAGAATCGCAAGGCGCGCTTCGAGTACGCGATCGGCGATACCTTCGAGGCCGGGCTCGAGTTGCTCGGCACGGAGGTAAAGTCGCTGCGGACCGGCCAGGCCAACATCGCCGAGAGCTACGCCAGCGTCGAAGACGGCGGCATCTGGCTCATCAACTCCTACATTCCCGAGTACAAGGCGGCCGGCAATTTCTTCCAGCACGAGCCACGCCGACGTCGCCGGCTGCTGCTGCACAAGCGCGAGATCCACAAGCTCGCCGTCGCCATCGAGCGGCAGGGCATGACCATGGTGCCCCTGGAGCTCTACTTCAATGCGCGCGGCCGGGCCAAGCTGCGGTTGGCGCTGGCGCAGGGCAAAAAACTGCACGACAAGCGGGCTGACGTCGCCAAGCGCGACTGGAACCGGCAGAAGGCGCGTTTGCTGCGCGAAAAGGGCTAACGCCGGTGGCCGCGGCGCCCAGCTCTTCGGCCGAAGCGCTACTGGAGATCGAGCACGCGGCTGTCCGATCCTGGCCGGCGCTGGAGACCGCCGAGGTCGACG
>DASTOW010000126.1:0-5213 GCA_035762425.1 Hyphomicrobiaceae bacterium
ATTCCCAGACGTTGCCGATCATGTCGAACAGTCCGTACCCGTTGGGTGGATAGGCCGTCACGCACGTGGTGCGCTTGCGGGCATCTGGCGCGAGGTTCTCGTGCGGGAAGGCACCCTGCCAGGTGTTGGCCATGCGCCGCCCGCCGGGCGCCAGTTCATCGCCCCACGCGAACTCCGCGCCGTCGAGGCCACCGCGCGCGGCGTACTCCCATTCCGCTTCCGTCGGCAGCTCCTTTCCGGCCCAGCGGGCGTAGGCCTCTGCGTCCCGGTAGGAGATGTGCACGACCGGGTGGTCGTCGAGGCCGCTGATCGAACTGCGCGGACCGTACGGGTGGCGCCAAGCCGCGCCGAACTTGAAGGTCCACCACTGGCTCCAGTCGGTAAGGCTGACCGGCTGCTTGGGCGGCGCAAAGGTCAGCGAGCCGGCCTTCAGCATGTGCGGCAAGGCACCTGGGTAGTCTTTCGGGTCGGGCCGAATCTCGGCGAACGTCACGTATCCGGTGGCATTCACGAACCTGCGGAAGTCGCGGTTGGTGACGGGCGTCTGGTCGAGCCAGAAGCTGTCCACCGTGACGCGATGGACTGGCGCTTCCTCCGGGTAATGTGTGTCAGAGCCCATGCGGAACGTGCCGCCGGGAATGAAGATCATGCCGTCCGGCCACGCCGGCGTGTGCGCAGCGGAGGCGGCGTCGGCCGCAGCGACGCCCGGATGGGCCTGCGGCGGTGTGCGGGCCGATTGGAGGTCTGTCACAGGGTGCCTCGCCCGATCTCGTGCTCGGTGGAATGCTCCCACGCGCAGCCGGGCAACGGCATCAGGGTGAACCCGCATTTACCTCTCGGGTGAACCCGCAGCGCCCGTGCCCAGATCAGGGCGTGCGGGTACAGGCGGCGGCGCGGGCAAGCAGCAGGTTGCGCTCACGCTCGTTGCGCGTTTGGGCGGCGGCACGCTCGAACTCGGTGCGCGCTTCTTCGAGGCGGCCGAGCTTGCAGAGCAGGTCGCCGCGCACGCTCGGCAGCAAGTGATAGGCCTTGAGCGCCGGCTCGTTACTCAGCGCATCGACAACCTCGAGCCCCGCCGCCGGACCGAACAGCATGGCGAGCGCCACAGCGCGGTTGAGCTCGACAATGGGTGATGGCGTGATCTCGCTCAGTTTGCCATACAAACCGACGATGCGCGCCCAGTCAGTTTCCTCGCCGGTTCGCGCACGCGCGTGGCAGGCGGCGATGGCCGCCTGCAGGGCGTAGGGGCCGAGTGGCTCGTCAATTTTCTTGGCCTGCGCCTCGGCCTGCGCGAGGGCAGCAAGACCCCGGCGAATCAGCAGCTGGTCCCAGCGCGCACGGTTTTGGTCCAGCAGCAGTATCGGTTGTCCCGAGGAGCTGGCGCGCGCCTTAAGGCGCGAGGCCTGGATCTCCATTAGAGCGACAAGGCCGTGCACTTCCGCTTCGCTGGGCGCCAGTGCGGCCAGGATGCGGCCGAGGCGCAGCGCTTCCTCGCACAGCTGCGGCCGCATCCAATCGTCGCCGGCCGTTGCCGAGTAGCCCTCGTTGAAGATGAGGTAGATCACCTCCAGCACCGAGGCCAAGCGCTGGCCGAGTTCGGCGCCGCGGGGAACCTCGAACGGCACCTGCTTCTCGCCTAGTGTTCGCTTGGCCCGCACGATGCGCTGAGCCACTGTGGGCTCCGCGACCAGGAAGGCGCGCGCGATCTCGTCGGTCGTCAGGCCTCCGATCAGGCGCAAGGTCAGGGCCACGCGCGCTTCGGTGGCGAGCACCGGATGGCAGGCCGTAAACATGAGCCGCAGCAGGTCGTCGCCGATGTCGTCATCGAGCGCAGCATCGAGGTCGGGTTCGGCTCCTTCGCCCTCGATCTCCAGGTCGCGGCCGAGTTCATCGTGCTTGCGCTCGATCAGCTTCTTGCGCCGCAGCCGGTCGATGGCTCGATGCTTGGCCGCGGCCATCAGCCAGGCACCCGGCTTGTCCGGGATGCCCGCCCTCGGCCACTGCTCGAGTGCCGTGACAAGCGCATCCTGCGCCAGCTCTTCGGCGAGGCCGACATCGCGCACCATGCGGGCGAGACCGGCAATCAGCTTGGCCTGCTCGATGCGGAAGACCGCGTCGATGGCTTGGTGGGTTGCGGTGGCTGTCACGGCCCCGCTTAGAACATCTCATTCGGGCAGGGGCAAGATGGGGCGCGCCGTGTAGCGCCCAGCCGGGTGGGAGTTTTGCGAGCGGCTAATCGGCGCGCTTGGCGGACAACACCTTCGCGATCTTCGCCGCGAGGCCCTCGAGAGTGAAGGGCTTCACGATCAGCTCGACCCCGTCATCCAGGGTTCCGTTGTGGACGATGGCGTTGCGCGTGTATCCGGTCGTGAACAGGATTTTCAGCTCGGGCCGCCGCCGCAGTGCTTCCTCGGCCAGCTTGCGGCCGTTCATGCCGGGCATCACGACGTCGGTGACCAGCAGGATGGCCTCGGAATGCTCGTCCAACACCTTGAGGGCCTGCACGGCACCGTTGGCTGACAGCACCGAATAGCCAAGCTCAACGACAATATCGACGGTCAGGCGGCGCACGTCGTCGTCGTCCTCGACCACCACAACCAATTGTCCGTTGCCAGGTGTTGGTGGCCCAGCCTTGCTCAGCGCGACCGGGCTCGTCACGTGCTTCTCGACCAGACGCGGGATATAGAGCTTAACCGTCGTGCCGACGCCGACCTCGCTGTAGATCTTAACGTGGCCGCCCGATTGTTTGATGAAGCCGTAGACCTGGCTGAGGCCGAGGCCCGTGCCGGCGCCCGCGCTCTTGGTGGTGAAGAACGGCTCGAATGCGTGCGAAATGACGTCGGCGGTCATGCCGTGGCCGGTGTCAGTGACGGCGATCAGCACGTATTGGCCTGCCTTTACGTCGGCATGTGCGGCTGCGTAGGGATCGTCCAGGTAGGTGTTGGCTGTTTCAAACGTGAGCTTACCCCCATCGGGCATCGCATCGCGCGCGTTCACAGCCAGATTGACGAGCGCGCTCTCCAATCCGTTCGGATCGGCATTGATGCTCCAAAGCCCGCCCGCGCGAACAAACTCGATCTGCATGCTTTCCGGAATCGTGCGCCGCAGCACTTGCTCCATGCCGCTGAGCAGCTGATTGGCATCGATGCGCTGAGGCGACAAGGGCTGTTGGCGTGAAAAAGCAAGCAGACGCGCCACCAAATTCGCAGCTCGCTCCGCGCCACCGATGGCGCCTGCAATGTATTCCTGGACGTTCAGGTCGCCGCGCTCCATGCGCCGCTGTGTCAGACGCAAACTGCTGATGATGACGGCCAGCATGTTGTTGAAATCGTGGGCGATGCCGCCGGTCAACTGGCCGACCGCCTCCATCTTCTGGGATTGTCGCAGCGCTTCCTCGGTGAGGCGCAGGCGCTGCTGCTCGGCCAGCCGTTCGGTAACGTCGTAGACGAACTGGTAAGCGCCGATGCGCCGTCCGTCGGCGTCACGCAGAGCATTGAAGCGCATCTCATAGTATCGCCGATCGCGACCAGCATCGCCGAACTCGGCGACCTCGACGAACTCCTCGCCCGCCAGCGCGCGCTGCCAGACCGCGCGAACAGCCGCCTGGTGCTCCGGCATGTGCGCCAGAAGCGTCAGCATGTTGTCGCCAACTTTTGGGAGTACGCCGAAGATGCGCTGGAATTCGCGCGCGGCCGCGCCGTTGATGGCGATCCAGCGAAACCCTTGATCGGCGACCTGCACGAAGGCGTTGGTGCCCTCGACGATGTCGGCCAGCACCTTGCGCTCGGCCAGCGTCTCGGCGACGCGTGCTTCCAACGTTTCGTTAAGCTGCTGCAGGGCGATCTCTGCGCGCTTGCGTGCGGTGATGTCCTGAAACAGTACGGCCACCTGGCGGTGAGCGGCCGGCTCGACGCGGAAGGAGGCAAGCTCCAGGTAGCGTCCCGTGGCGACGAGCTCGCGCTCAAACCGGATCGGGTTGCCCGTCAGGAGTACGTCGCGATAAAGCTCGACCCACCCGGCCGCCTCGTCCGGCACCATCGCGCGGACTTTTTGGCCCACCACGTTGTGAATGCCCGTGTGGCGGGCGTAGGCGGCATTGGCCTCGATATGAATGTAGTCGCTGAGGGGCCCGTGCGGCCCGTCAAAGAATTCGATGATGCAGAAGCCCTCATCGATCGAGTCGAAAAGGGTACGGTAGCGGTCCTCTCGTGCGGTGGCTGCATCGTCATTGTTGCTGCGATCGCCGGCGGCACGTAGCCGCGTCACTTCTTCCTCGAGCGCCTTGATCTTGTGCTGAAGCTCGGCGATTTCGACTTGGTTCACGATCGACGCCCGACTGCTGCTCAGGAGTTTCTGTCGGGCTGCTGCACTAAAGCCAAACCGATACGGTTCGCCGATCCGACTGCCAAGCCCGGTGCCCGACGAGTCCAGGCCAATCGGCGACGACCAAGCTCAACGGGCCCGGGCCGGATTGGTTCCAGTGGCGGGCTGGCTTGCGGGATGCTGACGCCTTGCGAAAGCGAACAGCCGTGGCGTGCGCCCCGGCTGTCCGGTCGTGTGGGCCAAGAGGCGTGGTTACGTGCGGGCGGCGTTGCGCCTCATCTTGGCGCGGGTCGCTTCCTCGCGGGCGCGTTCCTTTGGCGTGAAGACGTCCTCGGAGAAGTCCTCGGCCTCAAAGATGGGGCGCAGCTCGCACTCGCCCTGACCCAGCACCTCCAGGAAGCGCCTGGTCCAGTGGATGGCTTCGTCCATGGTCTTCACCTGGAACAGGGCGTAGGAGGCGACGAGTTCCTTCGACTCGGTGAAGGGGCCGTCGATGACCGTGAACTTGCCACCGGCGAGCTGCACGCGCTTGCCCTTGGCACTCGGATGCAGGCCGTCGCTCGCCAGCATCACGCCGGCCTTGGTGACCTCCTCGACGAATTTGCCCATGCGCTCGATCAGTTCCTGGCTCGGCGGTGCGCCGGCCTCGCTGTGCTTGTCGGCGCGCAGCATTCCCAGAATTCGCATTGGTGTGTCTCCGTTGATGTCAAATTAGGGCAAGGGTCCCGGATGGCCTCGGCGCGCCTCAGCAAGGCGCGGCCTCGGGCTCGGGACATGCAGTGCCAAGCCGTGGAGCCTGACGTCAGTCCTACTTCTTCAGCTCCTTATCGAGGCGGCGGTGATGCTCGACTGCGTCGCTTTCGCCGAAGTCCTCCAGCTCGAACAGCTGG
>DASTOW010000127.1:0-26131 GCA_035762425.1 Hyphomicrobiaceae bacterium
CGCCGAGATTGATGCCTTCGTAGAGCGCTTCCTTCATGCCGCCTTTGGCCATCGCCTTGCGGGTTTCGTCAGCGAGCCCCTGGCCGTACGTCGTCTTGTCGTGGACGACGGCGATCTTCTTGCCCTTGTATTTGTCGGCGATGTACTTGCCCGCCACCTCGCCCTGTTGGTCGTCGCGGCCGCACGTGCGGAACACGTTCCACATGCCGCGCTCCGTGATCTTCGGATTGGTCGCGGATGGGCTGATCATGAAGATGCCGTTCTCCTGATAGACCTCGGAGGCAGGCATGGTCACGCCGGAGTTGAAGTGACCCATAATGAACTTGACGCCGTCGCCGACCATCTTGTTGGCGACCGACACGCCCTGCTTGGGATCGGAGGCGTCGTCACCGAACACCAGTTGGATCTGCTGGCCGTTAATGCCGCCCTTGGCGTTCAAGTCAGCCACCGCCTGCTCGGCGCCGTTCTTCAGCTGGGCGCCGAATGCCGCGTTGGGTCCCGTCAGCGGGCCGGCAACGCCGATTTTGATCTGTGCCATGGCGCTGCTCGCGCTCGCGAGGCTCGCGGCGACGGCCAGCACCGGCCAAAACGCTTTTTTCATCGTGGTCTCCCGTGGTTCCTCAGTGATCGACACTGCGGGCGGAGGTCCGCCTTATGGAATAATTGAACGAAAGTGCGGCGGAGTCACGTCCTATCAGGGTGCCTTGGGATTATGCAGTCGGCTGCTCAAGTTAGGTACTTTTTTCAACACGCCGCCAGCTCAGCAAGCCACGCCGGCGGAACAGCCAGCCATACTGCCGGGCCATTTGGCCGGCCCTCAGCAAACGGTAACCAAAAGAAGCGGCGATCAGCGCCACCAGGAAATCGACAGCAAAACTCTTGAGGGAAACCAACGGCTCCTGGAACAGCGCGAAATGGAAGAAACGAACACACAGTGCCAGCGGCAGCATGTACAGCGGCACGTGCCAATACGGGCGCCAGGTCTGGGCAATGGCCTTGCCCGAGACATAAGCAGCGCCGCCGCCCATGACGAGTGTCACCAGCACGAAGATCCACCAGGCGCCCTCGCCGCTGCTATCGTAGATCAGCTCCGGCATGCCGTGTTTCTCCTCAATGCCGCCCGCCTTCCAGATAGGCCGCGCGCACCTCTGGCCGCGCCAGCAGTTCCTGGCCGGTGCCGGTCATGGTGATGTTGCCGCTGACCATCACGTAGGCGCGATGCGCGAGTTTGAGTGCGTGGAACGCGTTCTGCTCGACCAGGAAGACGGTCATGCCCTGGCTGTTGAGTTCTTTGATGACCTCGAAGATCTGCTTGACGATCAGCGGCGCCAGGCCGAGCGAGGGCTCGTCGAGAAGCAGCAGCTCGGGTCGGCTCATCAGCGCCCGCGCGATCGCCAGCATCTGCTGCTCGCCGCCCGATAGCGTCCCGCCGCGCTGTTCCAGACGCCGTGCCAACACCGGAAACAGCCTGCACACGCGCTCGATGTCTTCGGCAAAGTGCGCGCCGTCATCGAGCTCGGCGCCCATCTGCAGGTTCTCCCGCACGGTCATGCGCGGAAAGATGCGACGGCCCTCCGGCGACTGAGCGATGCGCAGCCGGGCTATCTCGTGCGTGGGCAGATTGGTGATGTCCCGGCCGCGATAGTGGATGGTGCCTTCGCGCGCCCGCGGGTTGCCGCAGATCGTCATCATGAGCGTCGATTTGCCAGCGCCGTTGGCGCCGATGAGAGTGACGATCTCGCCGGGGTGGACGTCGAGCGCCACGCCCTTCAGGGCCATAATGTTGCCGTAGAAGCTCTTGACCCCGCGCACGGACAGTAGCGGCTCGCTCATGTGGCGATCTCCGCTTCCACCTTCTCCACCTCCTCGTCCTCGACGCCGAGATAGGCGGCAATCACCTTGGGATCGTTGCGCACGTGCTCGGGCGGCCCGTCGGAAATCTTGCGGCCGTACTCGAGCACGACGACGTGGTCGGAAATCTCCATCACCACCGACATGTCGTGCTCTATGAGCAGGATCGAGGTGCCGTGCTCGGCGCGGATCGAGCGCAGGAACTGCTTGAGATCCGACGACTCGCGCGGATTGAGGCCGGCCGCCGGCTCGTCCAGGCACAGCATGACGGGATCGCTGCACATGGCTCGGGCGATCTCAAGCCGCCGTTGCGCGCCATAGGGCAGGTCGCCGGCGGGATCGTCCGCGCGCTCCGTCAAGCCGATCTTGTCGAGCCAGAGCTGGGCCCGATCGACGGCCTTGGCCTCGGCTTCCCGGTAGCGTTGCAAGCCGAAAAGTCCGCCAACCGTCCAACCCGATGCGACCATCAGCGGATTGTGCTGCGCAACGATCAAATTCTCGAGCACCGTCATGCCGGCGAACAGGCGGATGTTCTGGAAGGTGCGGGCGACGCGGGCCTGGGCCGCGATCTCGTAGTCGGGCATGCGTTCCAGCAGGAAGGCCGAGCCGGTCGGCAGCGTTTGGCAACGCGCGCCCGAGGCGGTCAGCGCATCGATGTCGGTATCTGCCAGCGCCTGGCCGTGGCTTAGCAGCATGCGGCCGCAACTTGGTTTGTAGAAGCCGGTGATGCAGTTGAAGACGGTAGTCTTGCCAGCACCGTTGGGTCCGATGATAGCGGTGATGTCGCCGCGCGCCGCCGAGAACGACAGGTCGTCGATCGCCACCAGCCCGCCGAAGCGCATGGTCAGATGCTCGACGTGGAGCAGGGGGGCGGCCGTCGTCGACATCAGCCGTGGCCCTCCCGGACGAGGTCGGCGCGCACCTTTTTCTTCTCGCGCAGGAAGATCGACGGTGAGCGGTAGGAGATCAGCCCGCGCGGTTTCCAGATCATCACCAGCACCATGGCGAGCCCGAATATCAGCATACGGTATTGGGTGGGATCGAACGCCGGGCCGAAGATGTCCTTCAGCCAGTCCAGTTCACGCAGGATTTCGGTGCCACCGATCATGGCGATGGCGGCGATGGCCACGCCGATCTGGCTGCCCATGCCGCCCAGCACGACGATGGCCAGTACCACCGCGCTCTCGATGAAGGTGAAGGATTCCGGGCTGATGAAACCCTGCCTGGCCGCGAAGAACGAGCCGGCAAAGCCACCGAAGCCGGCGCCGATGGCAAAGGCTGTCAGCTTGGTGTTGGTGGTGTTGATGCCGAGCGACCGGCAGGCGATCTCGTCCTCGCGCAGCGCCTCCCAAGCCCGCCCGACCGGCAGGCGCCTAAGCCGCAGCGTCACCCAGTTGGTCAGCAGGGCCAGAGCCAGGATCAGATAGAACAGGAAGATCAGCCGGTGCAGCGGCGTGAATTCGAGGCCGAAGAAGGCCGCAAATCCCTGATCGCTGGCGTTGAAGGGCAAGCCGAAGAAGGTTGGCCGCGGAATGCCGCTGATGCCCGCATAGCCGTTGGTGACCGGTACCCAGTTGATCAGCACGAGACGGATGATCTCGCCGAATGCGAGCGTAACGATCGCCAGATAGTCGCCCCGCAATCGCAAGACCGGGAAGCCCAGCAGGACGCCCCAGAATGCCGCCAGGATGCCGGCCAGCGGCAGGCAGATCCAGAAGCTCAAGCCGAACGTGTGGGCCAAGAGGGCGGTCGAATAGGCGCCCACTGCATAGAAGGCGACATAGCCGAGGTCGAGCAACCCGGCGAGCCCGACCACGATGTTCAGGCCCCAACCCAGCATGATGTAGATCATGATCTGAATGCCGAAATTGTCGATCCACTTGATGGCGCCCGCGCGTCCTACGATCGACAGTGCAATCCAGGGGTAGAGCAGCAGCGCCAGCAGACCGACAACCGACACGAATTGGGCAAAGCCGGCAGAAACCGTGCGGGTGGTGAGCGCACGCACACGCACACGCGGTGCGCGGTTCGCGGTGGCTGCGGCGTAGGTCAGGTAGAGCAGCCGTCCGAAGAAGGCGAGCAGCACGGCGATCAGCACGTAGCCCCAGCGCGGCTGCAGAACCAGCCGGTTGGAGATGTCCTGCTCGGTGCGCAGGGCCAGGATCGGCACGGACAGGCCGAACGCCAGGAGGGCGGCGCCGAGGGCTTGTTTGAGGGCTGCCGTGAGGGGCCGCGCTTTGGTGGAGCTAAGCTCGGCGGGGGCCACGGCCATCGTTGCTTACACCTTCTCTACGTCGGGTTTGCCGAGCAGGCCGGACGGCAGGAAAATCAGCGTGATGGCGAGGATGCTGAAGGTGGCGACGTCCTTGTAGTCAATCGAGAAGTAGGCCGACCAGAGCGTCTCTATGAGGCCGATCAGGATGCCGCCGAGCACGGCGCCCGGCAGCGAGCCGATGCCGCCCAGCACGGCAGCGGTGAATGCCTTCACGCCCGGCACGAAACCATCGCTGAAGCTGACGACACCGTAGTAGATCATGAACATCAGGCCGGCGACCGCCGCCAGCGCTGCACCCATCACGAACGTCAGCGAGATGGTGCGGTCGACGTCGACGCCGAGCAGTGCCGCCATGCGCCGGTCCTGCTCGCAGGCGCGCTGAGCACGGCCCAGGGACGTATGCTGCACGACGTACCAGAAGGCCGTCAGCAGCACGGCGGTGACCGCCACGATCAGGATCTGCTTGTAGGACAGCGTGACCGTGTAGCCTCCGCCGTCACTGAGGATGATGACATCACTCAGCATCGAGGGAGACGGCTTGTTGCGCGGGCCCTGCGCTACCTGCACCAGGTTGGCCAGGAAAATCGACATGCCGATCGCCGAAATCATCGGTGCGAGGCGGAAGGAGCCGCGCAATGGTCGATAGGCAAACCGCTCGATGGCCCAGGACCACACTGAGGTAAGCAGCATGGCGAGTATCAGCACGATGAACAGGGCAACCGCCAGCGACCCCAATCCCAAGACTTGGGTCAGTGCCAGCAGGAAGATCAGGGCGATGAATGTCGATACCATGAAGACGTCGCCGTGGGCGAAGTTCACCATGCCGATGATGCCAAACACCATGGTGTAGCCGATGGCGATCAGTCCGTAGATCGACCCGAGCGTCAGCCCATTGATGAGCTGCTGAGCCAGATATTCCATACAGTCTCGCCCCAACCCGCTTTTATCTGCCGCAACTCAGGCTAGCAGAGTAAGCCGCCTTGCCACAACGCGGACGCCGCGGCTCTGTGTCATTTTCTCTATCGATGAGTTCGGGGGGTGCCGCAAGACCGGGCACTAGAGGACGTTATGGGTACCGTCGCAAAACGGCTGATCGTCCGTTGCCTTGCACCCGCAAAGGTTGAAGACCCCCGAAGATTCTGCGACGAAGCGGAGGGGCTCAAAGCGCGTAGCCTTATGCGAGCCGTCGCAAAACGGCTGCTTGGCCGAGCGGCCGCAGGTGCACCATAAGTAGGCTCTGCCCGCTTCCAAAGGCACCTGGTAAGGGCTCTTTTGTGCGCACACGGGCTCGTCGGACATCCCACCCCATCCCCTGCTAGCTTACATGACTTGCAGGGGTACTGAATTGCGCGCGCGGCGGCAAGGGCATTGCCGACCGGGCCCTGGGTGTGGGGGGCGAGCGCGGGGCCGGGCTAGGCCACCACGTTGAGCTTTTCCTTCTGCACCACGCGCGCGCCGCCGTCCTCGACCCAGGTAAACTCGAACTCACCAGGGCCCGGTACCTTGAAAAAGAAAGACAAGTAGGGGTTGGCAGAGATGCCGGGAAACATCTCGGCCGAGAACACGTCCTGGCCCTCGAACTTGGCGCTGAATGAATTGATGATCTTGCGCGGGATGGTCTTGCCGTCCGCGTCCTTGCGCTGGCCGGTCTCCATGACGTGCGAGATCAGGGTTTTGACCTGGATGACCTCGCCCGGCTTGGCCTTCTCGGGGAGCTTTACTCGGGGGTTCTGCATCGCTCTGATCTTTCAGCTCTAGCCGCCGCAACCACCGACCGTGACCTTCACCGGCCGTCGGGTCATCAGGAACTTGCCGTCGCTCAGCTCGGCAATGGCGATCACGTCCTGCGTGCTAACGAGGCGCAAGCGGCTCTCGGCCTTGGCGACGCCGGCGGCAGGCGTGAAACGGAAGACCACCACTTCCGGCCGCGGGTTGGCGGTCGAGATCAGATGGATGGCCTTCACGTAGTCCTTGTCCGACATGGGGCTGTCAACGGCGACCGTGAAGGGCACCGTGTTGCCGTTCTCGGCGATCTCGGCCATGTCGATCGTAAGCTTGCCTTCGACCGGCTTGGCATCGCCGAGGATCTTCTTGACCAGCGCGTCCCAGGGTTTCGCCTCGGGCTGGTCCTGGGCCAGCGCGGGTAGATTCGGCAGCACCGCCACCGCGGTAGCTGCGGCGGCTGCGACGACGAAGCGGCGCCGATTGCAGACTGCTGGTGAACCGATCTTGGTCATGTCCGCGGTCTCTCGATCCCAACACTTGCCGGCCGGCGCACCGGATACGGACAGTTGCCGCTCAAGTAAGGATGCGCGCCGGGTTTGCCAATCATCCAGGCACCTAACATATAAGAAAGCATGCAAGCAACGCTCAAACAGGGCCTGCGCCGCCCCCCTGCCCTGGCAATTCTGTTTATTGCGGCGCTGGCGATGTCACTGCTTGTTGGCCCAGCGCCAAATGCCGCGCCCGCCGACCTGCGCACGTCGCCGGCGGTTCTCGTAATGGTGCAGGACCCGGGCTGTCCTTACTGTGCGCGCTGGGAGGCGGAGGTCGGCCATTCCTACAGGGCCAGTAAGGAGGGAAAATTCGCCCCGCTGGTCACGTACATGCGCGGCCATCCTGAAATTTCTAAGCTCGAGAAAATCGTTTACTCGCCGACCTTCGTGATGCTTGCGTACGGCCAGGAGGTGGGCCGCATCGTCGGTTACCAGGGCAGCGACCTGTTTTGGATGCAGCTGGAGCCGCTGGTGGCCAAGGCTGGGTTTGTACGTGACCATTGAGAACGGCAACACTTTTTGGCCGCGCGTTGAGCCGGTCGCACAGCGGAGGAAAAAATGCGCATTACACGACGTGATTTCGGAAAGCTGATCGGCGCCGCCGGCGCGGCTAGCATGGCAACGACAGGTGTGTCGCGCTTTGCGATCGCCCAGAGCGCGCCCAAGGTGGTCGTGGTCGGAGGTGGTGCGGGCGGGGCGACGGCGGCGCACTTCCTCAAAAAGGATGCGCCCAACCTCGACGTCACCCTGATCGAGACAAATCCGATCTACAGCTCCTCGTTCTTTTCCAACCTGTATCTGGGCGGCTTTCGCCAGATCGAATCGCTCAACCACGGCTACCAGGCCCTGAAGGCGCTCGGCATCAAAGTGGTGCAGGGCACCGCGACCGACGTCGCCAGCAGCGGCAAGACGGTCAAGGTCGGTGGCCGCACGCTCCCCTATGACAAGCTCGTGCTGTCGCCCGGCATCGACATCAAGTTCGACTCGGTCCCCGGCTACTCGCGCGAGGCGGCGCTCGTCATGCCGCATGCCTACAACACGGCGCTCGACGGCAAGCGTTTACTCAAGAGGCAGCTTGAGGCTATGCGTGACGGGGGCGTGGTGGTCATGGTCACGCCGAACAATCCCTTCCGCTGTCCGCCGGGCCCATACGAACGCGCCTGCATGATCGCGCACTACCTCAAGACCAAGAAGCCGAAGTCGAAGCTGATCATCCTCGACCCCAAGAAGGCGTTCTCCAAGCAGCCGGTGTTCACCGAGGCGTTCGACAAGTATTACAAGGACATCATTGAGCTGAACCTGACCACCGAGATCGACGATTTCGCGGTGACGCGCGTTGATCCCAAGACCAAGGAGATCGTCACCAAGGCCGGCAAAAAGGTGACGGCGGACGTCGCCAACATCATTCCCCAGCAGCGCGCCGGCGAGATCGCCCACAAGGCGGGCGTCGCCAAGGGCGACTGGTGTCCGATCAATCCCGAGAATTTCTCGGCCAAGGAGGTCAAGGACATCTACGTGCTTGGCGACGCCTCGGTTGCCGTCGAGATGCCAAAGTCGGCGTTCTCGGCCAACAGCCAGGCCAAGGTGGTGGCGGCTGATATCATCGCCGAGCTGACCAAGAAGGACAAGTTCCCGGCCCGCTATCGCAACACCTGCTGGTCGCTGCTGGCGCCCGACGACGACGTCAAGATCGGCGCCAATTACGCCGCCAAGGACGGCAAGCTCGATCCGTCCGGCTCGTTCGTATCGCAGCGGGGCGAGGCAGCCGACGTGCGCAAGCAGAACTATGCGGAGAGCGTCGCCTGGTACGACAGCATCATTTCGGAGATGTTCGCCAAGCCCGCCACCGGCACCAAAAAGGGCTGATCTCTACAACTTGTGCGAGGCTTCAATCGGGCTGTCGGGGCCTTGCGCCGCGGCAGCTCGTGGCGTTGGTCAGCCAGACCAGGCCAGGCCAAGCGGAACCAGCTGGAGCTGAGCCGCGTTGGCTGGGCAATAGCGCGCCAGCAGAGGGATGGCCGGCAGAATGACACCCGAGATTGCCATTTGCCTTGCGATCCTGATGGGGGCGATCGCGTTATTCGCCTTCGATCGTGTGCCGGCCGATGTGGTGGCGCTTGGCATCATGCTGGCGCTGATCGCCACCGGCCTGCTCAAGCCGTCCCAGGCGTTTGCCGGCTTCGGCAGCGACACCGTCATGATGATCCTTGGCCTGCTGATCATGACGGCGGGCCTCGTTAATACCGGCGTGGTGGATATCGCCGGTCGGCACATCTTCGAAGTCGCCGGGCGCAGCGTCGTCCTGTTCCTGCCGGTCCTGATGTTCTCGGTGGCGCTGCTGTCGGCCTTCATGAGCAACACGGCGGCCACCGCATTCTTCGTGCCCCTGGTGCTGGGCTATGCCGCAAAGATGCAACTGAGCCCATCGCGCTTCCTGCTGCCCCTCGCGTTCGCCTCGATCCTGACCAGCTCCGTCACGCTAATCAGCACCTCCACCAATCTGGTGGTGAGCGAGCTGCTGGTGCAGAGCCAGCAAGCTCCCATGGGCATGTTCGAGCTGGCGCCGGTCGGCATCCCAATCGCCATCGCTGGCCTCCTCTACGTGTGGCTGATCGGCGTGCGCCTCATACCCGAGCGCGAGGACCAGAAGGCGCCGCAGGAAATCGGCGAGCGCCTGTACCAGGCCGACGTGATGGTTGCGCACGACGGTCCCTTGGTGGGCAAGGCGCTGGCCGACGCCAAGCTCACCGAGGACGCTGGGCTCAAGGTGATCAAGGCCCTGCGCGGGGAGGAGACCGTACGCGGCGACAAGCGGCTCGCCGATCTGGAGCTCGCGCCCGGCGACCACCTGATCGTGCAAGGCAAGCGCGCCGACCTCCTCAAGATCAAGGATCGGCCCGGCCTGGAGTTCAGGGCCGATGCCATGCATTCGGGCCGGGAGGTCGACCCCAAGGAGCTGAAGATCGTGGAGGGCGTGCTGCTGCCGCGCTCGCCGCTGATCGGGCGTAGCCTGCGCAATCTCGAATTCAAGGAGCGCTACGGTCTGCAGGTGCTGGCCATCCATCGCGCCGGGCAGTTGCCGAAGACGATGAGTTCGGCGCGGCTGCGGCTGGGCGACGTGCTATTGCTGCAGGGCACCGCCGATGATGTGGCAGCGCTCGAGCGGGGCAACCTGTTCAACATCTTCGGCGGCGTCGACGCATCGCGCTACAACTACGGCCGCGCGCCCTTGGCTGTGACGATCTTCGCGCTGTCCATCATCGCCGCCACCTTCAATTTCACCGCGCTGCCGGTGGCCGTGCTTGGCGGCGCCTTTGCCATGCTGCTGACACGCTGCATCTCTCCAGACGAGGCCTACGCGCAGGTCGAGTGGAAGGCCATCGTGCTGATCGGTGCGTTGCTGTCGCTGGGAGCGGCGATGGATAGCAGCGGCACTGGCAAATACCTGGCGGCCCAGCTGATCCAGCTGGTCGGCTCGGACGGACCCTACAAGCTGCTGAGCTGCTTCTTTCTGCTGACGGTTGGGCTCACGCAGCCGATGTCGAACCAGTCTGCCGCCGTGGTGGTACTGCCGATCGCTATCCACACCGGGCTGCAGCTCGGCGTTGATCCGCGCGGCTTTGCCATGATGGTGGCGGTGGCGGCCAGCTGCTCCTACCTAACCCCCCTCGAGCCATCGTGCCTGATGGTCTACGGGCCGGGCAAATACCGGTTTTCCGATTTCGCACGGGTTGGCTTGCCGCTGACCGTCCTCATCTACGTGATCGCCCTGGCGCTGGTGCCGGTGGTCTGGCCGGTGACACGCTGACCAGCACTCAGCCATTGGTGCGCAGCGCGGCGCAAACTATATGCTGGCGGTCGCTTCACCGTTCGGGATTGGCCATGGATCCGACCACCTTCACACCCGTTTCGTCGCTGATTGGTGGCGCGCTGATCGGCGTTGCCGCCGTGCTGATGATGGCCACCACGGGGCGGGTGGCCGGCGTGAGCGGCATCGTCTCGCGGCTGCTGCCGCCATATCAAGACGGCGAGGCGCCGTCGCGGACCGCGTTCGTGGCGGGACTGCTGCTCGCGCCGATGCTCTATACGGTGGGGAGCGGATCGGCCATCGCCCACACCGTTGCCTCCAACCTGCCCCTGCTGGCTCTCGCAGGGCTGCTGGTGGGCGCGGGTGCCGTGCTGGGCAGCGGCTGCACCAGCGGGCATGGCGTGTGCGGCATCGCCCGTCGCTCGCCACGCTCGATCGCCTCGACCCTCATGTTCATGGCGACGGCATTCCTCACGGTGTTCGTCATGCGCCATCTGGTGGGAGCTTGAGTGATGCGTGCTCTAGCCAGCCTGATCGCGGGCGTCGTGTTTGGCCTCGGCCTCGTCATTTCGGGTCTCGCCAACCCGGCCAAGGTGCTCAACTTCCTCGATGTGGCTGGTACCTGGGACCCTAGCCTGGCGTTCGTCATGGCCGCTGCGGTGGCGATCACCTGGCTCGGCTACCGGCTGGTACTGGCGCAGCCCAAGCCCGCCTATGACACGACATTTCACCTTCCGGCGCCGACCGCCATCGATCGCCGTCTGGTGGCCGGCGCGGCCATGTTCGGCGTCGGCTGGGGGCTGGCCGGCTACTGCCCCGGCCCTGCGATCACCGCGCTCGCGCTGTTCAATCCGTCGACGCTCGTGTTCGTGGCGGCCATGCTGCTCGGCATGTGGCTCGGACCCATGGTAGCCGCCAAGGTGCCGCGCCTGACCGCCGCCGGCTAGCCAGGGCCGATCTCCTTACGGGATCAGCCAAAATTGCATACGTCGCGGGCAGCGGCCGGTGACAGCGCTGGCGTGCGACAAGGAGGCCAGGATGGTGCAGCGCCGGACTCGCACGATCGGTATTCCTACAGTGTTGCCCGCCTGCTAGATCATTTTCCGATCTGCGCGGGGGCGGCTGGTCAGGGGTGGCGTCAGCCGCTAGCTTTGCAGGGAATCTGGGGAGACCGTCATCTATGCTCACGAAGTATGCACTGCCCGCGGCCGTCCGCGTCGTTGGAGCAGTGGGCGTGGCCCTGTTGGCCGCTACGCCGGTCTGGTCGCAGACATCCCCGTCCCAGGACACTGGTACGCAGGCGGCCGAGCAGCAGGTTGTGGCCCCGGTTGATCCGATCATCGCCGAGGTGCGCCGTCGCCTTGCCGAACCGGCCCGCCGTGATGTGCATCGCGGCGACCGCGCCGCGCTGGTGGCATTCTACGCCGCACGCAGCGGCGAGCCGCTTTGGGTGAGCGCCAGCGGCCTCAATATGCGCGCACAGGACGCCATTGCCGAAATTCGCAGAATCGAGGACTGGGGCCTCGCGTTGGCCGACTTCGAGCTGCCGCGCCCAATCGCTGCCGACGCCTCGCCTGCCGCGCTGGCCGATGCCGAAATCGTGGTCGGACTGGCTGTCCTCGAATACGCGCGGCATGCCCGCGGCGGACGCCTTGATCCGCCCTCCCTGAGCGCCAACTTCGATCTGAAGCCGCCCGTCGTCGATCCCAAGCTCGTGCTGGAAGCCGTTGCCACGACCGACGCCGTCGCCACCTATTTGGTTGGCCTGCATCCCAAGCACGAGCAGTTCCAGAAATTGCGCCAGGCGCTCGTCAAGCTGCGCGGCGGCGTCAGCAGGCCTGAGCCGCTTGCCGAGGCCGTAGTGAGGATGCCGGCCAACGGTCCGGTGCTCAAGCCCGGCATGACCCATCCTGACATCGCGCTGCTGCGGCAGAGGCTCAAGGTGTCGGCCGAAGTCGGTCGCGAGACCTTTTACGATCCGGCGCTGAAGGAGGCTGCCGCCACCTTCCAGCGTGAGAACAAGATGACGCCGGACGGGGTGATCGGCAACCGCACGCGCTCCGTGCTGAACGGCAACGAGCCGCCCAAGCCGGCCCTTGCAGGCTCGGAAGCGCAGCGCCTGATCGCCAATATGGAACGCTGGCGCTGGCTGCCGGAGGACCTGGGCACCTTCCATGTGTGGGACAACATCCCGGAGTTCACCGCCCGGGTCTTGAAGAACGGCCAGGTCGTCCACACGGCCAAGATCGTTGTTGGCAAGGTTGAGAACCAGACGCCGCTGTTTTCCGAGAACATGCGCTACATCGTGTTTCAGCCCGAGTGGGGCGTGCCGAACGGCATCAAGGTGAAGGAGATCGCCCCCTACTTGCGCTCTGGAGGCGGCGGCTTCTTCGGGTTCTTCGGCTCCGACACCTCGATTCTGCAGAAGCACAACCTGCGGGTCAGCCTGAACGGTAAGCCGGTCGATCCGAATTCGGTCAATTGGGATCAGGTCGACATCCGCAGGTTCAGCTTCATCCAGCCGGCCGGGCCGTCCAACGTGCTCGGCGTCGTGAAATTCCTGTTCCCCAACAAGCATGACGTCTACATGCACGACACCTCCCAGCGCGAGCTGTTCAAGCAGAGCGTGCGCGCCTTCAGCCATGGCTGCATGCGGGTCGACAATCCGGGGCGGTTGGCCGAACTGCTGCTCGAGGAGGACAAGGGTTGGCCAGCGGCTCACGTGCAGCGCCTGCTGGCGGCCGGGGGCAGCAGCAATGAGGTCGAGTTGACCCGCAGGATCCCCGTGCACGTCACCTACTTCACGGCGGTGGTGGGCGACGACGGCCAGGTCAAGTACTTCGGCGACATCTATGGTCACGACCGGCGCGTCATGGCTGCCCTGGACGGCAAGCCGCTGCCGATGGAATTGGCCAGCAACACCAGCGAGACGGCCGCAAAAGAGACGGCCGCCAAAGAGGTGCGCAAGGGCAAGAGTTCCAAGCAGACCAGTTTCGATCCCTTCAATGGATTGATCGGCAACTAGCCGCGCTCTGCTGTATCGTCGAGCGGTGCGCGCCAAGTGAAACGCCATCATGCAGGTCCGAAGGCTGTCTTCCGCTGCAGCTCTGCTGCTCTGTCTCGCCACCTTGCCGGCGCGGGCAGAGGATGTGCGTGTGCTGGCCGCCGGCGCGGTACAGGGCGCGGTGCGCCAGCTCGAGGCCGAGTTCTCGGCCGCCAGCGGCCACACGCTCAAGCCGCAGTTCGATACGGTGGGCGCGTTGCGCAACCGTGTCCTGGCCGGCGAACGGGGCGATGTGGTGATCCTAAGCGAAGCTGGCATCAGCGCGCTTGCGGCAGCGGCGAAGATAGAACCCGCAACTCGCATTGAGCTCGGTGGCACGGCCGTGGCGCTGGCAGTGCGCAAGGGCGCACCGATGCCGGACCTGTCCTCCGCCGATGCGCTGCGCCGCAGCCTGCTGGCAGCGACCTCTATTGCCTACGCTGATCCCGCGCGTGGCGCCACAGCTGGGGCGCACTTTGCCAGCGTCCTGGATCGTCTCGGCATCGCCGCCGAGCTGGGCGCGCGAGTGACGGTTCTGCCGTTCGGAGGCGACGTCATCAAAGCGGTGGCCGAGGGGCGTTTCCAGATCGGTGTCAGCCAGTCGAGCGAGATCGTGGCGAATGCCGATGTGGTGCTGGCCGGACGCCTGCCGCCCCCGTTCGATCACCGTACGCGCTATGTCGCTGCCAAGGGCGTGGGCGCAGGACCAGGCGCGGACGCCTTCCTGGCTCTGCTGCAAGGCAGTAGCGGACGGGCTGCGCTTATGGCGATCGGCTTTGCTGAGCGCTGAAGCCGGGCGGGGCTCATCGCCGTTGCCGAGCCGGGCCTGCCAGACTGGGCCACTTGACGACCTCGAGCCCGGCCAAGGCCCTTGGCGCTCGCACGGCTTGATGTAGGGTTTTGCCATAGTCATTCAGGTTTTGTTTGCATTGTGCGTGCGCACGATGAAGCCCATGGCAAGTAGCTCACGTCTGCACTGGCTGAGGAACATGCACCCCATGCGCGCAACCCGTTACCTGTGCGGCCTGATTGCCATCCTCGCGGCCGCCGCAGCCTGCTCCTCGGCACCGGCGCAGGCTGCCGAGCCGGAAACGGTGCGCATTACGTCCGACATTGCCCACAACGGGCCGTTCACCGCGCTGCTCTACCGCCCGAAGGGCGAGGGGCCGTTTGCGGCCGTGGTTGCACTGCACGGCTGCGGCGGGCTCCTCAACGGCGACGGCGAGATCAAGGACCGCGAGGAAGATTGGGCCGAGCGGCTGCTGGCGTCGGGCTACGTCGTGCTGCTGCCCGACAGCTTCACCGCGCGCGGCGTGCGCCAGATCTGTTCAGGCAACGAGCGAAAGATCTCTCCCGCCGAGCGTTCGCAAGACGCCGCGGCTGCCGCGCATTGGCTCGCCCAGCAGCCATACGTGGATGCCCGCAGGCTCGGCGTGATGGGTTGGTCGCATGGAGCCATGACGCTGCTGTGGACGGTGCGCAAGGGCTTTATGCAGGGGCCGCAGTTCAAGGTGGCGATCGGCCTCTATCCCGGGTGCCGCCAGATCGCCAAGCTGCCCGACTGGCACCCCGGCGTGCCGCTCACGCTCCTACTGGGGGAAGAGGACGACTGGACCAAGCCCGGGCCGTGTAAGAAGCTGGCCCGCCGTGAGGGCTTCCGGGCCGTCGTCTATGCCGACGCCCATCATGGTTTCGATATGCCCCACTCTCCGGTCAAGCTGCGCAAGAACATCGCCTCCCTTAAGAAGGGGGAGGCGCACGTCGGCACCAATGCGGCGGCACGCGCAGCCGCGATTGCCGAGGTCAAGCGCATCTTCGAGGCTCAGTTCGGCGTGCCGTAGGAGCTGCCCGTAACGCGTCTTGCTGCGGCCGAAATCTCCTGGTTTAGAGGCGGCGTCCAAGAACCGGGGGTTCTCATGCTGCGTTACCGCGTGCTGCTTGCCGCCGTCGCCGCGCTCGTCGTCACATCGCCAGCCGCCGCCGACAAACGGGTGGCCCTGGTGGTGGGCAATTCGGCCTACGTACAGGCCGGCGCGCTTGCCAATCCGACCAACGATGCCTCGGACATGGCGGAGGCCTTGAAGCAGGTTGGCTTCGAAGTGATCCTGGGCCTCGATCTCACCAAGTCCGCCTTCGACGGCAAAGTGCGCGACTTCGCCCGTGCCCTGGAGAAGGCCGACGTAGCCGTGTTCTTCTACGCCGGACACGGCCTGCAGGTCGGCGGCCGCAACTACCTGGTGCCCGTGGACGCACGACTGCAGGGCGAGCGTGACCTCGACTTCGATGCGGTCAGCCTCGATTTCGTACTGAGGCAGGTCGAGCTCGATCGCGAGGGCAAGACCAACATCGTGTTCCTCGACGCGTGCCGCGACAATCCGCTGGCGCGCAATCTCGCGCGCAGCATGGGCACGCGCTCGGCCAACGTCGGGCAGGGATTGGCGCAGGTGCAGACAGGGGTCGGCACGTTCATCGCCTACTCGACCCAGCCTGGCAACGTGGCGGTGGACGGGGCGGGCCGCAACTCACCATTCACGGGTGCGCTGGTGAAGGCCGTGGGGATGCCCGAGCGTAATTTGACCTCGGTGATGATCGAGGTGCGCAAGGAGGTGTTGGCGGCGACCAGCGGCAAGCAGGTGCCCTGGGACCATTCGGCACTGACGGGGGATTTCTATTTCCATCTGGCAGCGGCGGCCGGCGTACTGCCCAAAGTGATCCCGGGCCGGCCGGAGACCGAGGAGAATCTGCACAAGCGGATGCGCGAGCTGGAAGAGGAGCTGAAGAAGAAGTCTGACCCGCAGATGACGGCCAAGATGGTGTCGCTTTCACAATCCAAGGCCAGACTGCAACAGCTCGAGGATAGCAACCGCCAGGACCAGCAGCGCATCTTCGACACCTATCGCAAGGCGGGCCCATCGAGCGATGCGGCGGCCAGGAACGCCGTCAGCCGCGAGGTGGGCAGTATCCAAATGGAGATGGCGCGCCGCAGTCAGGAGATACGCAAGCTGCGCGAGCAGATCGGCAGCCTCGAAGTGGAACTTGGCTTGGCCGAAAAGCCGACCCAAGAGGCGAAGGAAGCGGCCAAGTAGCACGCTTGCGCGCAAGCTTCGCGCGGCGCCGGACGACTGATATATTCGCAAGACCGCAACTGCGCTCCAAGCCCATCATGCAAGGAAACGACCGATGCTCTACGAGCTGCGTACCTACACCTGCAAGCAAGGCACCGTTGCCGACGTCGCCAACGCGGCCGCAACGATCGCCACGGAGATCCGCAAGGACGACTACGGCAAGCTCGAGGGCTACTGGGTCAGCGAGATCGGCCCGCTCAACCAGGTCCTGCATCTGTGGAGCTACAAGGACCTCAACGAGCGTGCCGAGATGCGCGCCAAGCTGTCCAAACATCCGCGCTGGGCGCCTGAGTATCTGTCGAGGATCTATCCCAACATCGTGCGCCAGGAGACGCGGCTGCTCAATGCGGTGATCCCACCGAGGCCTCCGGCCACCACGCCCAACGTATACGAGCTGCGGGTCTACCGCGCCGGCGCCGGCAAAATGAAGGGGTGGGTCGAGTTGTTCACCGCGGCCCTTGAGGTGCGCGAGAGGTATTCCAAGATCGTCGCGCTATGGACCGGCGACGTGGGGCAGCCCAACGAGATTTGCCACCTGTGGGCGTATCCGGATCTCAACGCCCGCGCGGCGGCCAGGGGGGCGAGCGGCAAGGACCCGGGCTGGCAGTCGTTCCTCAAGAGCAGCGCTGGCATGCTGGAGGAGATGCACTCGACCGTCATGCTGCCGGCCGTGCACTCGCCGTTGAAGTAGGCCATTGCGGGTCGGGCGCTCTAGCGAGCGCCCAGTCCCGTGTGCCGCCGCTGGGCCAGCCAGACGGTGTGGCCGCCGCAGGTAGGGTCGTCGGCGATGTGCGCTACAACCTGGAAACCTTGAGCATCGAGCAGCGCGCGATACTCGGCGGCATCGAGACTGGCGTGATAGAGCGGCTCGCCTTCGAAGGTGCCGATCGCTTCGCCCAAAGACGGGCCGCTGGTGAACATCATGACGGCGTTGGCACCGGTGTGGGCTGCCATGACCGGAAACATCGCCCGCTGCTCCTGCGGACGCAGATGGAAGAAGCTGTCCCAGGCGATGAGCCCATCGAAGCGCCTGCCGAGTGCCAGTTCGCGCATGTCGCCGACAAGCCAGGTGGCTGACGGCAAGCGCGACCGGCACAGCTCGATCATGGCGGCGGCGGCATCGACGCCGGTCACGGCAAAGCGGCTGGCGATGAGATGGCGGGCGATGGGTTCGCCGGACCCGCAGCCGACGTCGAGCACCGTGCCGCCGGGCGGCAACAGCGCCGTGAACCGATCGAGCCATGCCCGCTCGAGCAATGCCCGCTCGAACAGACCCTGGCCGCGCGCTTCGTCCCACGCGCGCGCACGCCGCTGATAGAGATCGATGATCCGGTCGGCGGGGTCCATCATATCAGGCGCCAGGCTCGACCATCGGTGTCCACAGCACCTGCTCGATGTCGGTGGCGCCGATCGCCAACATGACCAGGCGGTCGAACCCGAGCGCGGCGCCGCTGGCGGGTGGCATCAGGGCGAGGGCGTCGAGGAAATCCGCATCGATCGGATAGCGCTCGCCGTACAGGCGCTGCTTCTCGGCCATCTCGGCCTCGAGACGCCGGCGCTGCCAGGCGGGATCGGTCTGCTCGCCGAAGGCATTCGCAAGCTCGACACCGCAGGCATAAAGCTCGAACCGTTCGGCGACCCGGTTGTCGCGGGGCGAGGGTCGGGCCAGGGCGGCGGAGCAGGCGGGGTACTCGCACAGGATGGTGGCGCGGGCGTTGTCGAGGCACGGCTCGATGCGCTCCACGAGCACGCGACTGAACACGTCGGACCAGGTGTCGTCGCCGGCGATGCGGATGCCGGCGCGTTCGGCAGCCTCGGCCAGCGCCGCCGCGTTGCCACGTTCGGCATCGACGGTAGCGAGGAGGTCGATGCCGGCGAAGCGCTGGAAGGCATCGGCCACCGTGATGCGCTCGGGCGTGGCAAAAGGGTCGGCGAGCCGGCCGCGGAACGTGAGCACATCGGTGCCAGCTGCGGTAGCTGCAATCGTGAGCATTTGCGCGCAATCGTCCATCAGCTGCTCGTACGGAGCATTAGCGCGGTACCATTCGAGCATGGTGAACTGGGGATGGTGCAGGGCACCGCGCTCGCGGTTGCGGAAGCTTGGCGCGAAGGTGAAGATATTGCGCTCGCCGGCCGCCAGCAGTTTCTTGCAGGCAAATTCGGGCGAGGTATGCAGGTAGAGGGCACGACGGCTGCCGTCCGGTCCGACCAGTTCGGTGGCAAACGCGTGCAGGTGTGTCTCGTTGCCGGGCGAAACCTGCAGAATGGCGGGATCGATCTCCACGAAATCTTGGTCTTCGAACCAGCGCCTCAGCGCGGCCTGGATCGCCCGACGTGCCAGTAGAAATGGTCTCCGGTCAGCATAAGTATCCGGATGCCACCAGGGGCTTTGCGGGGGGCTATGCGGGGGCACCGCTGGCACGCGCGGAGTTGCTCCTTGGCGCTGCCGGAAAAGGCCTGTAGAAAGCGCCCAACTGATTTGACGAGCCTGCCGCCGACCGGCGCGCATGAGGCTCATGCAAGCCCTCAGGATGCGACGGAGGTCGGACGGTGGTGAAGGTTATCGCAAGCTCGGTGCGCAAAGGCAACGTGCTGGAGGTGGACGGCAAGCTGTGCGTCGTCATGAAGGCCGAAAACATCCATCCCGGCAAGGGCACGCCCGTCACCCACCTCGACATGCGGCGCATCGCCGACGGCGTCAAGATCACCGAGCGCTACCGCACCACCGACCAAGTCGAGCGCGCCTACCTCGAGGACAAGACCTACAATTATCTTTACGAAGACGACATGGGCTACAATTTCATGGAGCCCGAGACGTTCGACCAGATCAGCGTGCCCAAAGATATCATCGGCGACGCGGCAGTCTATCTGCAGGAGAACATGGCCGTAAGCCTCAGTCTGCACGAGGGCGTGCCGGTGTCGGCCGAGCTACCGCAGCGCGTGACGTTCGAAATCGTGGAAGCCGACCCAGTCGTGAAGGGGCAGACGGCGTCGTCGTCCTACAAGCCGGCCATTCTGTCCAACGGCCAGCGCGTGATGGTGCCGCCGCATATCACCGCCGGCACGCGCGTCGTCATCATGACGGAGGACGGCAGCTACGTAGAGCGCGCGAAGGACTAGGCGCACAGGCCACGAGCTGCGCCTCAGCCCTGCGCCGCAAGAATGTCGGTCCAGCTGTCGCGCAGGCGGCGCATGCGTTTGGCACGCCGCCGATCGGTCCGTCCGCCGGTCATCGTGTCCAGATTGCGACGCAGCGCGCAACTCTGCCGCCGCTCGTTTTCCGGATTGTTGCGGCAGAGCGCGATCAGCGTGTCCTCGGTGACGTTGTGCTCCGTGAAGATGGCGTCATCGGCGAGATTCTTGGGGGCATACTTTCGGTATCGGTCTTGATCCACCAAGCACAGCCGGTTCAGGCGCTCCTTGACGCTCCAGTGCACGCGACCGTCCAAAATGGCGCCGGTGTCGCCCGGCGCCGGACCGGCGACGCCGGCGGCGTTCTTGACGACTTTCGGCATGGCTCGAACGTACGGCCACAGGCTGCTCAGCCACCAGCCCTTGTATGACCGATAGGATGAGCAGGCGGCGCAGGGCAGGAAAAACTTCTGGATGTAGTCGACGTCGAACTCGAGCTGCGTCTGGTCTTGCACACGCGCCATCATCCAAAGCAGGGCCTGATCTGACAGGCCGGTCTGCGCGTAACCGCCGCCAACATTGGCATGCGCGCCGGCGAACCACACCTGCTCGACCTCCGGCTCCGGCAAGGCGTCCAATTCCGGGTCGGACGCCGCACCCGCCTCTCTCGTCCGAGGCACCCACGCGGTCGCAGGGAATGCACGCCGGCGCTCGTCAATCGCCATGGCGTGGTATCCGTACTCGATGCGCTTGCCGATCTCGTTGTCGCGGAAGTTGCGCGTCCAGGAGGTGAGCGTGCGCGCCAACCCGGTCAGGCCCGCTCCCGCGGGCACTCCGTATGAACCGACCGTGTCCCACACTGCCACACACTTGATGAGCTTGCCGCTCTTGGGTAGCGGATAGAGCTTCTGCTTGATTGTGTCGTCGTGCTCCTTACGGCTCTCCTTGCTCTGCTTGTAGTGGGTCCAGAACTGTTCGACTTCGCCGAAGCTGGACACCTTGGGGATGCCGCCGATGGCACCGATCACGCCGGCCAGGGCACGCGCGGTGTAGGCGCCTCGGGAAAATCCGAAAATGTAAATCTCGTCGGGCGGGTCGTCGGGCGTTTCGCCGGTATTATAGTTGAACGAGAGGAAGGTCAGCCCGCGTTTGACGTTGCTTTTCAGGCCGGCGCCGAAAACGCCGCCGAGGAACTGATCGACGAACCCGCCGCTGCCCACGCCGCTGTTGTAGTAGACGATCTGCTGGACGCCGTCGGAAGCCACGGGCTTCAGCGCCTGCCCCACCCGGACCACGTTGGTTGCTTCATCCGGATTGGTAAGGGTGTTCCAAGTACCGTCAAAACACAGCACAATGCGCTTCATCGCCAACGCCCCCGCAAGCTGACAGATAACTGCCTGCGCTTAGCTCAGCAGACTGCGCGTGCTGGCGCTAGCCAAGAACTGCCACACCCCCGCGCGATCGCACGTTCGATTTGAGCAAAGTGGCGATCAAATGGGCATTCTATGTGCCGGGCTGCTTGGGTTCCTCGCCGCGATGGGTCGGGTGGCGAGGATGGACGGCATCCTTGAACGCGTCGAAGCCCTTCCAGGCCGGCTCGATGGGATCGCAGCCGGGCTTGGGCGTGTAGATCGAGGGCTCGACCAGATCGAGTTTGGGGATGTAACGGGGGCAGTTCGGGAAGATGGCGGTTGCCGTCACGCGCACGATCAGCTGCGCGCCTAAGCTTTGAGCAAGCAGGGCATCGTCACGCGAAACCTTGGCCTTACCGTTGACCCGCAGGCGACGCGGCTTGCCGTGCATGTCGATGAACAACAGGCCGACGTGCGGGTTGTCGATGAGGTTGCCCAGGCTCTTGAACATGCCGTTGCCGTCGTAGTCGGGGAATGCCAGTTCGTTGGCGGCGGTGACGCGCACGAAGCCCGCCGGCCCGCCCTTGAAGGAACTGTCGGGCCGGCCCTTCGCATCGGCGGTGGCGAGGAAGAAATATATCACGCTCTCGATGAAGGCCTTGTCATCATCCGTGAAGGATGAACGTGCCAATTTGGCTTCGAGGCGGTCGGCAATACGCCGGCTGTCGAAGTCATCCTGCAGGCGGCGATTGCCCGCGTGGTAGAGAATGCTGTCGGCCATGTGGGCCTCCGAACGTTGCACGGAACCCAAGCTCATCATGCGATTGCAACGCAGCATTGGACGGTGAACGAGCCTTTGCAGGGCTTTCTTTTTTTTCGCTGCGCAGCAAAGCAGGATCCGCGAACGGTTGCAATTGCCGCAGGGGCGATAATGACATTGGTTTTGCAGGGTTTGCAGGCATTCTAAGATTTGCCTGACTGTTCACTAAATTGGCTTCTCGAAAACCTTACCACTTGCTCTGGATTGCCCTGGTAGGATAGCAAGGGTTGGTGTGCAAAATGCCACCGACAGCCAGCGGGAGGGTTGTCCGCAACAAGCTGGTCATCCGTCGCGATGGGAGGCGGTTAGAGTGAACAACGAGGTTGTCTCGAGCCTCGGACACAAGGCCTTTGCAGAGCCCGCAACAGCGGCCGTGAGCAGCCTTGCGCCGCGTCCCGTGATCGAAATCGACAATCTGCACGTGCAGTTCGTGACCTCGCATGGCACCGTGCGTGCCGTCGAGGGGCTGAGCTATTCGGTCTACCCGGGCGAGATGGTGGCGATCGTCGGGGAGTCGGGCTCGGGCAAGTCGGTGTCGGCGCTCGCCACCATGCGGCTGCTGCCGCCCGGCACCGCGCGCATCCAGGGCAACATCCGCTTCGACGGCCGGGAGCTGCTGAGCCTGTCCGAGGAGGAGATGCGCCAGCTGCGCGGCCGCGATATCGCCATGATCTTCCAGGAGCCGATGACCTCCCTCAATCCGGTGCTGCGCATCGGCTTGCAGATCATGGAGCCGTTGCTCATCCACCTCAAGATGAGCGAGGCGCAAGCGCGCGCCCGAGCCATCGAGTTGCTTACCCTGGTCGGCATCACCGATCCGGCGAGCCGGCTGGCGCAGTATCCCCACCAGCTGTCGGGCGGCATGCGGCAGCGGGTGATGATCGCCATTGGTCTTGCCTGCAACCCGAAACTGCTGATCGCCGACGAGCCGACCACCGCGCTGGACGTAACCATCCAGGCGCAGATCCTCGAGCTGATGAAGGATCTGTCGCGGCGCCTCGGCGTCGCGGTCGTCATCATCACGCACAACCTCGGCATCGTGGCGCGCTACGCTGACCGCGTGAACGTCATGTATGCCGCGCGCCTGGTGGAGAGCGGGAGCGCCGAGACTGTTTTCGGCCAGCCACTGCACCCCTATGCACGTGGCCTGCTGACGGCCGTGCCGCGTCTCGACCGGGGGCGCAGCGCCAAGCTCGCCACCATCGATGGAGCACCGCCCAACCTGCTGGCACCTCCCGAGGGGTGCCGGTTCCGTCCGCGCTGCCGCTTTGCCATTGGCGCATGCCAGGAGGTGCCGGCGCTTGAGGCGGCTGAACACGGCCACCTCGTCGCTTGCTTCCGCAAGCACATCATGGAAACGCTTGATCCGCCGTCTGCGCGCGCCAGCGGCTCGGAGAGGGTCACGTCATCCAGCGACGACGCGCCGATCCTGGACATTCGCGGGGCCAGCAAGTTCTTCCCCGTGCGCGCGGGCTTCTTGCGTCGACCCAAGGTGGTGCGCGCGGTCAACGACGTGACGCTCGACGTCAAGCGCGGCGAAACGCTGGGGTTGGTGGGCGAGTCCGGCTGCGGCAAATCCACGCTCGGCCGCCTGGTGTTGCGTCTGGACGATCCGACGGCGGGCGAAATCCGCTTCGAGGACGTCGACATCGCGCAACTGAAGCGCAGCGAGATGACGGCGGTGCGCAAAAAGATGCAGGTGATCTTCCAGGATCCCTACTCCTCGCTCAACCCGCGCATGACCGTCGGCCAGATCATCGCCGAACCGATGTATGTGCACGACATCCTGCCGAAGGCCAAGGTCCAGCCGCGCGTCGCCGAGTTGTTGCAGCTGGTGGGGCTCTATCCCTACATGGCGCTGCGCTACCCGCACGAGCTGTCGGGCGGGCAGCGGCAGCGGGTCGGCATCGCGCGGGCCCTCGCGGTCGAGCCGCGCGTGATCATCTGCGACGAAGCGGTTTCGGCGCTCGACGTTTCGATCCAGGGCCAGGTGATCAACCTGCTGGAGGACCTGCAGCAGCAACTCGGCCTCACCTACCTGTTCATCGCGCACGACCTCGCCGTGGTGCGCCACATCTCGACCAAGGTCGCCGTCATGTACCTCGGGCGCATCGTCGAGTACGCGGCTGCCGACGAATTGTTTGCCAATCCGAAGCACCCATACACCAAAGCACTGCTTGCCGCGGCGCCGATCCCCGACCCCGTCATCGAGCGCACCAGGCCCCGCACCATCATCAAAGGCGAGCTACCAAGCCCGCTCAATCCACCGGCAGGCTGCGTGTTCCATCCGCGCTGTCCGCTGGCCA
Organism: Hyphomicrobiaceae bacterium; assembly: GCA_035762425.1. Classification (GTDB taxonomy): domain Bacteria; phylum Pseudomonadota; class Alphaproteobacteria; order Rhizobiales; family Hyphomicrobiaceae; genus AWTP1-13. Next base: position 23,989 of record DASTOW010000127.1, read on the forward strand.
CCGAGGAATGCAAGCAGGCCGTGCCGGCCCAGCGGGAACTTGGACCGGGCCATATGGTAGCTTGTATCCATGCATAACAGCCCACGCATCAAACCAGGCAGTTCACTACCAGGGAGAGAAAGATGAATCGAACTATCCTGCGAACGGCCCTCGCGAGCATAGCCGCGTTGTCGCTCGGCAGCGGGTTGGCGGCGGCCCAAACCCCGAAGAAGGGCGGCCTGCTCAATTTCGGCGTGGTGGCCGAGCCGCCGAACTACGACTGCCACGGCAGCACCACGTTCGCGCTGGTCCACCCTGTGGCGCCGCACTACTCGCTGCTCGTCAAGTTTGATGGCAAGGAGTTCCCGAAGATCGTTCCCGATCTGGCCGAGAGCTGGACGGTGGCGCCGGACGGCATGACCTACACCTTCAAGATCCGCTCCGGTGTGAAATTCCACGACGGCTCGCCGCTCACGTCGCAGGACATCAAGGCCAGCTACGATCGCATCATCAGCCCGCCGGACGGGGTGGTCTCGATCCGCAAGGCCTACTATGCCGATCTCGCTGTCGAGGCGCCGGACCCGACCACGGTGGTCTTCAAGCTGAAGAACCAGATGGCCGGCGTGCTCGAGGCGCTGGCCTCGCCCTTCAACTGCATCTATAGCGCCGCCAAGCTGAAGGAAAACCCGCGCTATCCCGAGACCCAGATCATGGGATCGGGTCCCTTCACCTTCGTCGAGCACGTCAAGGGATCGAGCTGGGAGGGCAAGCGCTTCGATAACTACTTCCAGCAGGGCAAGCCCTATCTCGACGGTTACAAGATCTTCTTCGTGAAGTCGGGCGGTGTCGTCCCGGGCATCCTGGGCGGCCAGTTCGACTCCGAGTTCCGCGGCCGCAATCCGTCTGAGAAGGCGCAGCTGCTTGACAAGATGAAGGACAACCTCACGGTGCACGAGGGCACCTGGGTCAACAACTTGATGCTCGTCTTCAACACGACGCGCAAGCCGTTCGACGACGTCAAGGTGCGCCAGGCGCTGACCATGGCAATCGACCGCTGGGGTGGCTCGGACGCGCTGTCCAAGATCTCCATCCTGAAGTACGTCGGCGGCGCGATGCGGCCCGGCTTCGCGATGGCCTTGCCCGAGTCTGAGCTCGTCAAGCTGCCGGGCTTTGCCAAGGACATCAACAAGTCGCGCGATGCCGCCAAGAAGCTGCTCGAGCAGGCTGGCGTGAAGGACCTCAAGTTCAAGCTGCTCAACCGCAACATTCCCGAGCCCTACACGCCGGGCGGCGTCTATTCGATCGACCAGTGGCGCAGGATCGGCGTGACGGCCGAGCATGAGCAGCTGGAAACCAAGCTCTACCAGGAGCGCGTCGCCAAGGGTGACTTCGATGTGGCGGTCGAATTCCAGGCCGACTTCATGGACGATCCCACCGCGCAGTTCTCGAAGTACCTGACCAAGAAACTGTCGCCGAGCGGGTACTCGGGTCATACCGACACCAAGATCGACGAGCTGTACGAGAAGCAGCGGCGCACCATGAACGTTGCCGAGCGCACCAAGCTCGTCAACGAGCTGGAGCGCTATTCGCTGACGCAGGCCTACAATGTGCCGATCCTGTGGTGGCAGCGGATCATCGTCTACAACAAGAAGATCCAGGGCTGGTATATGACGCCCAGCCACTACCTCTGGCAGGACCTGGGCGACGTCTGGCTGCAATAGCAACGGCCTAGCATGGCCGGCGGCATCCAACGGTGCCGCCGGCTCGCTCTCTCTCTCACTGCGAATAGACCGATGATCTGGTACATCATTCGCCGCCTGCTGCTGGTAATCCCCACGCTGATCGGCGTGGCTGTGGCCGTATTCTTCCTGATCCGCGTCATGCCGGGCGACGTGGTGGTGGTGAAGCTGCGCGCCGATGGCGCCAACGTGTCCGACGAAATGATCGAGGCTGAGCGCAAACGTCTCGGGCTTGACAAGCCGCTGTACGCGCAGTTTGCCGACTACATGGTCGGCCTTGCGCACTTCGATCTCGGCAAGTCGCTGTGGACGGGTGAATCCGTCAACAAGGAGATCGCGCTGCGTGTGCCGGTGTCGTTCCAGATCGCGCTTATGGCCAGCATCATCGCCGTGCTGATCGCCATTCCGCTCGGCACCATATCGGC
>DASTOW010000128.1:0-5341 GCA_035762425.1 Hyphomicrobiaceae bacterium
GCGGAGGTCGAGACAGCCGCAAAGGCATGGACATTCGCAGTCGAGATGGTTCCCAGCATTACCGAAACCACCGGGCGCGTTGTCGTCATTCGCGATCTGCAACCCAAATCGAAGGATTAGAGCCGTGACTGGCACGCTCCGCGTCCTTGCCATTTCCAATCAGAAGGGCGGCGTCGGCAAAACGACCACCGCCATCAATCTCGGCACCGCGCTGGCAGCCGTCGGCGAGAAGGTGCTGATCCTCGATATCGACCCACAGGGCAACGCCTCGACCGGCGTCGGCATCGCCGAGGAAGCGAGGCCTGTGACCAGCTTCGACGTGCTGTCCGGCAAATCCAGCATCGCCAAAGCGGTGGTCCGCACGCTGGTTCCGAACCTCTCGATCGTGCCGGCCAATTCTGACCTGGTCGGCCTGGAGGCCGAGATGATGGAAGCGGGCAACCGCCCGTTCCGCCTGCGCGATGCGGTGACGGCTTTGATCGCCGACCAGCGGGCCCGTCCAAATGAGGTGCCCTACAATTACCTGCTGATCGACTGCCCGCCGTCGCTGAACCTGCTTACTCTGAACGCGATGGTAGCGGCACACGCAGTGCTGGTGCCGGTGCAGTGCGAGTTCTTCGCACTGGAAGGCATTTCGCAGCTCAAGGAGACCATCGACCAGATCAAGGCGACCCTCAACCCCGGCCTTGAAATCCAGGGCGTGGTGCTGACCATGCACGACTCCCGCACGGCCCTGTCCAAAGAGGTCGAGACCGAGGTGCGGGCCTTCTTCGGCCCCAAGGTCTACGCCACCATGATCCGGCGCAACGTCAAGGTCGCCGAGGCGCCGTCGCACGGCAAACCGATCCTGATCTACGACTACGACTGCCACGGCAGCCAGGATTACATCAAACTCGCTACCGAGGTGATTCAGCGCGAGCGCCAACTGCGGGCTGCCTAGGCAGCAAGCGGCTCCAGTTGCGGTCTCCCGCAAGGACAATGAATGTCGGATAATCCAGGCAATATAGGAATCCCGATGGTGGTACCCATGCAGAAGGGTCGACTCGGTCGCGGCCTCGCTTCGCTGATCGGTGAGGCACCGAGCGCTGCGGCCCCGCGTGCGCCGGGCGAAGGCGAGCAGCGCCTGCTCAACATCGATCAGCTGCGTGCGGGTCCCTTCAATCCGCGCAAGGACTTCCGTGACGCGGAGCTCGCGGAGCTTGCCGACTCGATCCGCCAGAAGGGTTTGGTCCAGCCGATCGTGGCTCGTCCGGACGGACGCGGCGGTTACGAGATCGTTGCAGGCGAGCGGCGCTGGCGCGCCGCACAGCGTGCCAGCGTGCACCAGGTGCCGGTGATCGTCCGCGAGCTGACCGACCAGGAAGCGCTCGAGATCGCCATCGTCGAGAACGTGCAGCGGTCGGATCTCAACGCCATCGAGGAGGCGTCGGGCTACAACGAGCTGATGGAGCGCTTCGGCTACACGCAGGAGCAGCTGTCCGACGTAATTGGCAAGAGCCGCAGCCACCTCGCCAACACGCTGCGTCTCTTGAAGCTGCCTGCCGAAGTGCGAACCATGGTGCAGGAGGGAAAGCTCACCGCCGGGCACGGTCGCGCACTGGTCGGCCGCAACGATGCCGTGCAACTCGCCGAGCAGATCGTCGAGAAGCAACTCAACGTGCGCGCGGCCGAGGCGCTGGTGCAGAACAATCCGCGCGCCGACCAGGATGGCGGCTCGGGCACCTTTCCCACACCGCGTCGCAAGGACAAGGATGCCGACACGCGCGCCTTCGAGAAGGACTTGGCCGACGGCCTTGGCCTGAAGGTCGAGATCAAGGCCGGCTCTGGCGAGAGCGGTGTGCTGACCATCAAGTACGGCAACTACGAGCAGCTTGACTATCTGCGCGCGCGTCTGCTCGGTACGCCTTCGGGCTGATCGAGCTAAAGGTCGCGCACCATCCACATCATCCAGTCGCCGGGACAGGGCTCGAACTCGACGAACGGTACAAACCCCATGGCGGCATAGAAGCGCCGCGCGACGGCGTACTCGGCGCTGTTGTCGCGCGGGCTCATTGTCTCCACGGCCATGCGTGTGCAATTGCAGGTGCGTGCGAACTCAACGCTCCTCGCCACTAACGCGCGCCCGATGCCGCGCCGATGTGCGCTGGGTCGAACAGCCAGCCACCAGATCTTACAGGTACTGGCGAACTGCACCTGCAGCGCGATCAAACCCTGTACCTGACTGGTGATGGACGCTCCGAACACGGTGCGATCGGCGATATCGCGCACGTAGGCCGCGTTTGCTTGCGGGCGGCCGAACGACCTCGGCAGTTCGGAGATGATCTCGGTACAGAGCTTCGCCTTGACGGCGCCATGCTGCAGCTCGGCGATGACGATCGTCATTGCGCGCTACTCCCCGAGCGGCCGCGGCTCGAACCGGCCGAGCGAGCGCACGCGGTCGTACATGACGATCGCACCGGCCATGGCCACGTTGATGCAGAAGCTGGTTGGGATCTTCACAACGTGATGGCAGCGCTCGAGCAGAGCCGGTGACAGCGATCCCTTCTCCGGCCCCAGCACGTAGGCTGCCTGCTGCGGATGATGGAAGCTCGGCAGATCGATAGCCTCCTCCAGCAGCTCGACGCCGACCAGCCGGCAGCCTTTCGGCAGCTGCATCGCCTCGACGCTTACCCAGTCGTAGTGCGGCAGATGCTGCGAGCCCTTGGAGGTATCGGCGCGGGCTTCCAGCGCCTGGTAGGTGGCACCGATGGTGAACGTGAAGCTGGCGCCGAAGCCGTGGGCGGAGCGCATGAGATTGCCGAGGTTGAGGCTTTTCGACACGCGCTCGGCGCCGATCGCGAAATAGCCCCTAGCGCGCGAGGTGGTGCCTGGTTGACGCATGGCCTGCTTGCCCTTGTGCGGTGCAGGAACCTTGGCCGTCCGGCACCGCCACAGTTTGCCTTTGTGCGCCGGCCTGCTTCCCCTCGATTGCCGTTTCCGCTAATAGGCAAAGCAAGGGCCGCAGCTCAACGCTGGGCGAATCTACGACCTAGGGAGGTTCTCGACCATGAAGTTTAGGGTTTTGCTGGCGGCAGCGGCCATCATCGCCATGGGCGTGATGACAGCGCAGGCGCAACAGCAGCTCAACATTGCCACCGGCGGTACGGGTGGCGTCTACTATCCGCTGGGCGGCGGCTTCGGCAACATCCTCGGCAAGGAGTATCCGGGCATGACGGTCACCGCGCAGGTGACCGGCGGGTCGGTGGCCAACCTGCAGCTGGTCGGCTCGGGCAAGGCCGACATGGCCTACTCGCAGGTCGACGCGGCCTGGGACGCCGTCAACGGCAAGGACAAGTTCCCGACCAAACTGCCGATCCGCGCGCTTGTGGTCATGTACGCCAACCACATGCACGTCGTGACCGTCGATGGCACCGGCATCAACAAGATCGAGGACCTGAAGGGCAAGCGCGTATCGACCGGCTCGCCGGGCAGCGCCACCGAGGTGTTCGCCATCCGCGTGCTGGAAGCAGCCGGCATCGATCACGAGAAGGACATCAAGAAGGAGCGCCTGGGCGTTGCCGAGAGCGTCAATGCCATCAAGGACAAGAAGATCGACGCCTTCCTGTGGGTGGGCGGGCTGCCGACCGCGGCTGTGACCGATCTGGCCTCTACGCCAAATACCAAGATCAAGCTGCTCGACTTTGCGCATCTGACCGCCAAGATGAACGAGAAGTACGGCCCGCTCTACGCCGAGAACAGCATCCCAGCTGCGACTTACAAGGGCATGGACAAGGACAACCAGAACAACTCGGTCTGGAACATCCTGGTGGTCAATGAGAGCACGCCGGAGGACCTGGCCTACAAGCTCACCAAGACCATGCTGGAGAAGCGCGAGGACCTGGCCCTGGTGCACAAGGAAGCGCTCAACATCAAGCCCGACCTGCAAAGCACCAAGCGGGCCGGCATACCCTGGCACCCCGGCGCTCTTAAGTATTTCAAGGAAAAGGGCATCAACGTCGACTGAAGGCCTATAGCGCGACCCATCCTGCTTATGCGACTGCCGGATCGAAAGGTCCGGCAGTTTGCTTTCGCAGGGCGCCTCGCCAAGGGCTTTGTGGGGTCATTACCCAGCGGCAGCCGCTTCGTGTACGATGCCGCCAACAAGCCAGAGGCCGAAGAGGCCGCCCGGGGAGGGAGTGCGCGTGGAAACGAGCCCCACAAAGGCTAGCGGCCCGACAGTCGTGCGTCCGGAGGACCTCTCCGAGGACCAACGCGAAAAGCTCGAGCATTTCATCGAGGAGGAGGAAGGGGCGTTCAACCGGCTGAGCGGCTGGGTTGGCGCCGCCATCACGGCCGTCGCAGTATTCGTCTCGCTGTTCCACCTGTACGCGGCCTACGACATCGTTCCGGCCCACGTGCTGCGGCCGGCCCATGTCGGTATGGTGCTGGTGCTCTGCTTCCTGCTGTTTCCGATGGCCAGGCGGTTCCGCGACCGCATTCGCTGGTGGGACTATCTGCTTGCGGCAGGCAGCGCCGCCACCATCGGCTATGTGCTCTCGCAGGGCGCCTACTTCGGCGACCGCGCGACCATGCCGACCACAACCGACTACTACGTCGGCGTGGTTTTTATCGTGCTGCTGCTCGAAGGTACACGGCGCGCCACCGGCTGGATCATGCCGGGCGTCGCCATCGCCTTTCTACTATATGCGATCTACGGCAAATACCTGCCTGCGCCGTGGACGCACCGCGGCTATCACCTCGATGATCTCGTGGCGCACCTCTACATGACGCTGGAGGGCATCTTCGGCACCACCGTCGACGTGTCATCCAGCCTGATCATCCTGTTCACGATCTTCGGAGCCGTACTGCAGCTGTCGGGGGCCGGCCGCTTCTTTATTGATTTCTCGTTCGCGGCCATGGGCGGCCGGCGCAACTCCGCGGGGCGGGCGGTGGTGCTGTCGTCTTTCCTGCTCGGCGGGCCGTCGGGCTCGGGCGTCGCCACCACCGTCACCATCGGCACGGTCGCGCACCCGCTGCTGGCGAAGGCTGGCTACGACAAGAACGCGGCCGGCGGCCTGCTCGCCGCGGGCGGTCTCGGTGCCATCATCTCGCCGCCGGTGCTTGGTGCGGCCGCCTTCCTGATCGCTGAGTTCCTCAAGATCTCGTACTTCGACGTGATCCTGATGGCGACCATCCCGACCGTCCTCTACTACCTTGCCATCCTGGTCATGGTGGAGATCGACGCCCGCAAGTGGGGCGGCGCCGGTGAACTGATGGTGCCGAAAGGCGCACTTTGGCAGGTCACCAAGAAGTATTGGTACCACTTCGGCTCGCTGATCTCGATCATCGCCTTCATGCTGCT
>DASTOW010000129.1:0-21616 GCA_035762425.1 Hyphomicrobiaceae bacterium
TCATAGAGATAGGGCCAGCTGCGGAACACGGTGATGCGCAGCCGCGCCAGGGCGGGCAGGCCGCGCGCCAGCGCATCGCCCACCAGCGGCTCGACGCGCACCGTCATGCGGCATCCTCGCCGGCTACCTGCAGCAGCCAGTCGGTGAGATTGTAGTAGGTGGTGATGCGGGTGATCAGGCCGGCGCGCACGGCAAAGAAGGTGCCGGCCGGCAATCGATAGGTCTGGCCCTTGGCGGGCGGCAGGCCTTCCTCGGCAACCAGGTAGGTTCCGATAACGTTGAATTCGGCCGCGGCGCGCCCACCGTCGGGCGTTGCCATAACGACGATGCCTTCAAGCTGCTCCTTGTAGCAGCGGGACATGTGCGCGCAGAACTGGCGGAAGGCGGCCTTGCCGGTGCGGCGTGCGCCCTGGTTGACGTCGTGCACGACGTCGTCGGCGACGCAGGCGATCATGCCTTCGGCATCGCCGCAATTGAAGGCGTCGTAGTAGCGCGTGAGGAGGGCGATCGTTGCGGCGGCGGCCATGGCAGGGACCTCTCGGTGCGAGTGCCCCTAGGCCATAGCAAAACCCGCGGCCGGCAGCCATGGCGGCGCTGCAACGCACCCTCCCGGCGGGTGCGATGATCGAGAAAGCCGCCCCCGGAGGCTATTTCTTGCGCACGCCCTTGAACGGCTTTACGTCTTCCTTAACGTCCATGAACTTGCCCGACTTGTCGTCGCGCTTGGTCCAGGTGCCGGTGACCGGGTTCTTGATCTGCGAGCGCGCCTTGACGGCGCCTTTACGCTGATTGTCGCCGGCCGTCTTGTTCTTCGCCATCGCCATTCTCCCTGGTCCTCTGACGTATACCTGCCTAGCGTGATTCGCGCGGTGTACGGTCCGTTCTGGCCGTGCGACCCACAGCTTGCCATCAAGGCACCGCTAGCACCTTGGCCAGTTCGGCCAAAGACCTTTGCAGGCCGCCGAGGTCGGTCATCGCCGCATCGGCAGCCACGTAGTTGCGCACCACCGAGCAGCCGGACTGGGCGATGGCGATCTCGATCATCAGGTTCTCGGCGAGGCCGAAGTCTTCGACCTCCACGTGCGGGCGATCTGCGTCAAAGTGATGGGCGGTGCCGATCCGAAAGGCATGCGACCGGTCGCGGTAGTCATCGCGCGCGTTGGTGTAGCCCGCCACTGGGCGGCCGAGCGCGCGCATGAAGCCGACCTCGAAGGCGGTGCCGGCATCCATTGATACACCACGGAACGGGGTGAGATTGGCAACCAGGGCCGCGCAGGAGCGCATCAGGGCCTCGTTGGCGAGCGAGATGCGGCGGGCCTGCTCGATCTTGTCGAGGCCGGCAAGGTCGAGCGTGTTGTCGAGCGGGAATACGCCCTCGAAGCCGGCCTCGGCGGCGACGCGGCGCTTCTGTGCGCCGACGGCGCGGGCGTTCGGCAAGAACACCTCGGGGCCGGCGAGATAGATGCGGGGCGGTGCGGAGCGGGCGCTCATGGTGACCGCGAATGTCTCGTGGAGCGTTGCAAGGTAAGGCCTGACGCCGTTACGGTCGGATCCATGAACTCTAGCATTGAGGTTTGACGGAGGCACGCATGCCCGCTCCACCACGTTTCGACGCCAAGGCGTTCAAGGTCAGCACGCTCGAAGGCAAGCAGGTCTATGGCGGGGAGCTGCTGGTCAAGCCGCTGATGCAGGGCGAGCAGATGACCATGATGGAGATCTTCTATGCGGCCGGAGTGGGCACCCCGCTGCACTCGCACATGCATGAGTCAATCGTCTATCTGATCAGCGGCAAGCTCAAGGCTACCATGGAGGGCAAGGAGTTCATTATGCAGCCCGGCGATGTCTGCCGGCACCCGCAGGGCGTGCTGCACGGGGTGCAAGCACTTGAGGACTCGGTGATCGTGGAATGCAAGTCGCCGGCCCCAGATATCTCGGCGTTCATGGCGTCGAGCTAGCGCGGCTGGCACCCAGATCGGGGAATTTCGCGAGTGAAATTCCCCGATGACAGCGTCCCTTGCGGCAGACCCTAGCGGCGGCGGGCGAGCTGGTCCCGCAGGATGCGCAAGTTGCGGCGGTTGGCACGGAAGGCAACGTCGAACGCATCGCCGAGGAACGGAATGGCGCCGACCACGCCGTCGATGGCGACGTTGCCCATCATGCGCCACAGCGCCAGGCGGGAGATGCCAAGGCGATGCGCCTCGTAGATCAGCCACGAGGACATGGCTGTGCTGATCATGTCGCCGACCACGGGAACGAGGCCGATCAGGGCGTCGACGCCGAAGCGGATGTTGGTACCGGGAATGAGGATGGCCGTATCGAGCAGCTTGGAGAGTTTGTCCAAGCGCTCGAAGGTCTCCTGCGCCGACTCCGAGGGCATGTCGCCGGGAGCCAGAATCTCAACGTCGCCACGTGCCATCGCCTCCACCCATCCCTGCGCGCTGCGCGGGTCAGGCGTAGACCGGAACGCGCCCTCGCCGCATCAGCAGGAATACAACAATGGTGACGTTGAGCAGGTTCCACAAGAGGCCGTTGGCAAAAGCCTGCCAGTAGGAACCCGTCAGGTCGAAGATGACGCCCGACATCCAACCGCCCAACGCCATGCCCACGATCGTCGACATAATGAGAATGCCGACGCGCGTGCCCGAGCCGTGCGGCGGAAAGTATTCGCGCACGACGATGGCATACATGGGGACGATGCCGCCCTGGAACAGGCCGAACAGGGCCGAGACGACATACAGCGATGTCAGACCGTCAAACAGCAGGTAAAGCAGCAGGGCCACGCCTTGCAGCGCCGAGCCTAGCAGCATGGTCCAAAGCCCGCCGATGCGGTCGGCGATGAAGCCCGAGGCGATGCGGCTGATGATGCCGAAGCCCAGCATGGCGGACAGCATCTCGGCGCCCCGCGCCGGGCCGTAGCCGAGGTCGGCGCAGTAGGCGACGATGTGCACCTGCGGCATCGACATGGCGACGCAGCAGCCAATACCGGCGAGGGCGAGCAGCGCCATTAGGGTGTTCGGGCTCAAACCGAGCGTGCCCATGCCTTTGCCGCCATTGCCGTTGGCGGCGGCCAGGCCGGCAGCGCTTACGCGTCGGCGCATCGCCAGCGTCAGTGGCAACATGGTCGCCAGGCAGACCACGGCGATGACCATCTGCGTCGATCGCCAGCCGTAGCCAGCGATCATCAAGTTGACGAGCGGCGGCCAGATGGCGCCGCCCAGATAGTTGCCGGCCGCGCAGATGGCGACGGCGATGCCGCGGCGGCGATCGAACCAGTGCGAAATGTCGGCGATCAGCGGCGCGAACGTCGCCGAGCTGCCGAAGCCGATCAGCAAATGCACAAGCGCGAACTGCCAGATGTTGCCCGCGACGGCAGAGGCGACAAAGCCCACGGCCAGCATGAGAGCGCCGACAATGACGGGCACCGAGATGCCCCAGCGGTCGGCGACATTGCCCATCAGGACGGCGCCGGCCGCAAAGCCGATCATGGCCAGCGTGTAGGGCACCGAAGCGTCGGCACGAGCGACGCCGAAATCCGCCTGAAAGGCCGGCAACGCAACCACCACCGACCACATGCCGACGCTGCCGACCGTGCCGATCAGCACGTAGGCGAGCAGGCGCATCCAGGCGTAGGCCGATTCCGGCTCGCCTGTGGGAGCGGCAGTGGCTGATGAATTATTAGGCATGGGCCGCGGACAATCGTCGGTCCAGCCTTGCCGGTCAAGAGCTGTAGCAGGAAATGCCTGCCTGCTGTGCGATTCCGGAAGGTCTCTGCTCCGTCGCCGCGAACGGAGGAAAAACCTATGCCGCCTCGGTGGACAAAACCTCGTCGGTGATGACGGTGAAGCCGCTCATGGTGGCGGGGCCGAAGATGGTGGAGAGGGCGACGTCGGTCGCGTCGCGGCCGCGCGCCATGACGATGCGGCCGATGCGCGGTTTGTTGTGACGCGCATCGAACGTGTACCAGCGCCCGCCGAGGTAGGCTTCGAACCAGGCGCTGAAGTCCATCGGCTCGGGCGCCGGCGCAATGCCGATGTCGCCCAAATAGCCCGTGCAATAGCGGGCCGGGATGTTCATGCAGCGGCACAAGGTGATGGCAAGGTGCGCAAAGTCGCGGCACACGCCGCGCCTCTCGTAGTAGCCGTCGAGCGCGGTGCGCGTCGCCGAGGCGTGCTGATAGCCGAAGGTGAGGTGATCGTTGACGTAGTCGCAGATGGCCTGCACGCGGCCCCAGCCCTGCGGCGCGTTGGCAAACAGCGACCACGCCGTGTGCATCAGCTTGTCGGTGTCGCAGTAGCGACTGCCCATCAGGTACACCATCACGTCGTCGGGCAGGGCTTCCACGGGCAGCTGCTCCGCATCGAGCTCGACGATGTCCGGCGTGCCGGGGTCGCTGACAATGAAGTCGGCAGAGATGGTGATGCGTCCGGCCGGTGCGACGATGCGCGTGACGATGTTGCCGAACGTGTCGCGATAGTCGCGCGCCTCGACGGCGGGCTCGTACAGAAGCTTGTGCGGAGTGACGAGATCGGCCGAGCGAGAGGGGTGCACGCTGAGCATCAGCAGCATCGGCGTGGGCCGCGGACAGTCGTAGGCGATTTTGAAGCCAACGCGGATTTGCATGATGTGTGCCCGGCTCGTGTCACCATACCGCCGTTGTCGCCCGCATCGCCTGCCATGTCCTCATGTGCGGACTTAAGCACGCGGCAGCGCAAGCGAACATAGCGAACGTTAAGCAAGTTCGATGCCATGCGCAGGCGGCACCGTTGCCATAACGCGCGGATTTGCGCTGTGTTCCTGCCTGTGCGCGCCTTGGGCGCTCAGGCTCCGGCGGCGGCTGACGTTGCCTCCGGTTCGGCCACCGTACGCACACGCACCTCCACGGTCATGCCCAGGCAATCGTCCGCCTTACCCCAGAAGGTGCCCGACAGCGGTATGGCCTGGCTCGGGTCGCGCGCCACCGCCACGCGGATCAAATCGCGGTTGCCGATGATGGCGTTGGTTGGATCGAACTCAACCCAGCCGGCGCCAGGCAGGTAGACTTGCGCCCAGGCGTGCGTGGAGCCGCCGCCGACATGGGTCGGACCATCGCGCGAGGGTACATACAGGTAGCCAGAGACGAAGCGCGCGGCGAGGCCGAGCGAGCGCACGGCCTCGATCATCAGCAGCGTCAGGTCGCGGCAGCTGCCACGGCCGAGCTTCAAGGTCAGCGCCGGCTCGCGCGTGCCGTGCTGGGAGCGGCGTTCGTAGGTGAAGCTTTCCTTCACCGCATGCGTGAGCGTCATCAGCAGCGTGCCGGTATCGGTCGCATGGCCCTTGCGCAGGAAGCGCCGCACCCAGCGGTGCACGTCCTGGTCGGGGTCCGGATAGTGCGGGCTGATCACAGGAGCCAGATCCGGCATCTCCTCCGGCGCATAGGCGAAGGGGTAGGTCTTGGCGTAGTCCTCGATTTGGAAATCAGGTGAGTTGGACGGCGTGTGGTCGAGCCAGATGCTGCTCTCGAAGCGCAGCTCGTCGGCGCGCTCGCTGAAGTTGGCAATGGCGACGCAGTTGCCAAACACGTCAAGCATCCAGCGCAGCTCCATCGGCTCTGGCGTGATGGCCAGGCGCGACTCCAAGAGCTTCTGGTCGAAGCTGTCGCGCGGCCGCAGCATCATGCGGTGTCCGCCGAAGGACACCGGCTGGCGATAGCGGTAGGTCGTGATGTGGCGAACGCTGAGAACGGTCATGGCGGGCGGCGACTGGACGCCCGCATCATTGCCGCACTTTGGCAGCGTGGCAATGCCGCATTCGCGCGCAACGCGATGCCAGCGCCGGCGTCAGGCTTTGGTGCCCGAGAACGGCCAGCTGCCGATGGCGCCGGCGCCGACCGTGCCGGCGATGTTGGCGCCGTCGATGGTGGCGGTGAACTCCAGCGTCAGCGGCATTGGGTTCTTGATGGCGGCCTTGAAGCTGATGCCGTTGCCCGTCTCCTTGCCATCGAAAATCGGCGTGGTGTTGCCCTCGGCGGCCAGGGAGCCGGTCAGCGCGCCGCTGCCCTCAAGAGTGAGGGTTGCCTTGCGCTCGCCGATCGGTGTGTTCATCACTAGGTTCCAGGTGCCGTCCGCCGCCATGTCCGCCGCCTCCGCTCGTTGCGAACGGCTTGCTTAGCCGAAAAGCAACGGCTCGGCCAGCAAGCGCAGGTGGTTCCCAGGCTCGCTTGGGCGTGACAAGGCGCGGGCGAGGCTACGTTCCTGCAGTCGCCGCACCGCGCGCCATTCGTGCATCTGCACGCGCGCAACGGCCCGGCAACACCGTGGCTTGACGGTCGGTGGCCTTGCCGTGATGGCGAGCGATCGCTGCGGCGGGCTAGGCTTGCCGGCGGATGGCTTGCACGGCTTCCTCCAGTGCCTGCAAAAAGAGGGAGCGGTCCTGGCGGGTGAAGCTGGCGTTGTAGCCCTTGCTCTGTCCGGTCTCGCGCAGGTGGCGGGAGAGATCGCGCATGGCGAGCGCCATGCCGATGCTGGTCTCGGTGAAGGGCTTGCCCGAAGGTCCGATGACGCGCGCCCCGGCCTTGAGACAGCGTGCAGCGAGCGGGATATCGGCCGTCACCGCAATGTCGCGCGGGCCGATGCGGGCGGCGATCCAGTCGTCGGCGGCATCGCACCCATCGGCGACCACCATGCGGTGCACGAGGGGGCTCTCAGGCAGGCGCATCCAGGTGTTTGACACAAAGTGGATGACAAGGCCATGCCGCTCGGCCACGCGCACGGCCTCCTCCTTCACCGGGCAGGCGTCGGCGTCGACATAGATGACAGTTGCAGTCATGCCGCCGTTTAGCACGCGCCGGTGCCGCGGGATAAGTTTCTGTGGACGATGCGGCACGCGCGCATGCGCCATGCCACGGCCATCAACATCCGCACAAGCGCCGCGTGCGGCGAGGTACGGCCAGCTGGGGCCGAATCGGTGCATCGATCCTGCCGATACCAACGGCACATTTCGGGATGGGAGTATGACCAGCCTGGTCATCTGCCTGGACGGCACGTGGAACAACGCGGACAGCGCCGAGAACCAGACCAACATCGGCCTGCTCGCCTCGATGATCGACCCCAAGCCGCGGGTCGGTGTGCCGGCGCACATCTATTACGACGCCGGCGTTGGCACGAGCGGCAGCCGTACGCAGCGACTGTCCGGCGGGATCCTCGGCACGGGGCTCTCCACCAACATCCTGGAGGCCTACCGCTTCCTGTCGCTCAACTACCGGCCTGGCGACGACATCTACATCTTCGGCTACTCGCGCGGCGCCTACACGGCGCGCAGCCTATGCGGGTTTCTGGCCGCCAGCGGCCTGCTGCGCGCTGACATGTGCGATCAGCGCAACCAGGAGTTCGCCTGGACCTACTATCGCACGAGGCCCAAGAAGCGCTTCCCCGCCGACAAGGAGCAGCTGCGCCGCCTCACGCATCCCGACGTGCGCGTGCGCTTCCTTGGCGTGTTCGATACGGTGGGCTCGCTCGGCATCCCGCGCACCTGGCTCAACTGGATCGGCCGACGCTGTTTCCAGTTCCACGACACCGACGTGTGTGCCATCGTTGATCACGCCTGCCATGCGCTGGCCATCGACGAGCACCGCATGGAGTTCGAGGCCGCCGTGTGGCGCCAGCCGCAGCATCGCGGCTACGCGACAGTGGAGCAGGTGTGGTTTCCGGGCGTGCACGCCAATATCGGCGGCGGCTACGAGTGCCGCGGGCTGTCCGACCTGACGCTCGACTGGATGATCAAGCGCCTGCGTAGGCACTGCCCCGAGGTGGTGGTGTCGACGGCCGGCCTGAAGCCGAACCATCACGGTATCTTGTATGAGCCGCGCAACTGGCTGTACTGGCGCAGCCTGTGGCGGCCGCTGATACGCCTGATAAACCGCTGCGCGCTGAAGAACTGCCGTGGCGTGCGGCTTGCCAATACGCCGCCGCACTCCAAGCCGATCGGCGAGATGCTGCACTGGAGCGCGCTGGCGAGGTTCATGGAGACCAGGAAGGCACCGGCCCGCGAGCGCTACGCGCCGGCCAATCTGCGCGCCGCGCTCGACAGCGTCCGCGCCGGCGCCACGCCGGTCGTGGGGCCGGATGGCGAGCCGGGACCGCTGCTGCCGCCATCGATGCGCCCGACGCCGGAGATGCGGCTGCACTAGGGGCGCCGTCAGCCCGGCCCAAGGGCGTGAGCCCGCACACTGCGATCGCGTGTCGCGCCATGGCGTTCTGGGCTTTGAGGGTACTTGGCCGGCGCGACGTTGCGGGCTGCCGCCCCTCCCGGCGCTCACCAGCGCCCCTTCCACCGGTTCCAGGTCCACAGCACACCAGCGAAGCGGTTGTAGGCGAAGCTGGTTAGCGGGCGCATCAGGGGATTGCCGAGCAGGGCGGCGAGCCAACCTTCGCCCGGCGTCAAGCGCCAGACGGCGATGGCGACGTCGGCGCCGATCAGCAGGCGGCCGGTGTCGTCGGTGGCGTGCAGGCGGCGGCGGATGTCGTCGAGGCTGGCGCCGTAGCGATTGAGCGCATCAGGCTCCTCGTTGATGTCGCGGAATTCGATGACGCGGGCCTTGACGAGGGCGCGCAGTTTGGTGCGCTGGCGGTCGATGCCGGCGTCGCACACCGGGCAACGGGTGTTGTACCAGACGGTGAGGCGCGGCTGCATCGGGCGGCCATGATGTCATCCCGGCCAAGGGCGTGCGCCCGCAGGCCGGCATCCAGGATGCGCGATTATATCCTGCGTCCTCAATATTCGCTGCCGCCAATTGCGGGTGACAGCCGCCGCGATGGATGGCGTCAGTGCGCGGATTGCTTTGCCGTGCCGTCGGTGCCGTCCTCCGGCACGGGCACGTCGAAGCCGTTCAATGTGACCGACACCGCGCAGTAGAGCCCGACCAGGTAAATGAGCTCGGCCGCTCCCGCTTCGCCGAAGGCGCCGACCGCCCGCTGGTAGGTGAGCGTGGGTAGCACGCCGCCGGCGACAAGATTGGAGGCAACGTCGTAGGCGATCGCCTCGTCCTCGGTCAGGTCGCTCGGGCGCTGGCCGGCAACGATGGTCGAGATCTTCTCGTCGGGCAGGCCGCGCAGCTCGGCTGCCAACACGTGGGCGTACAACTCATAGGCCGAGTGAAACTTGGCACCGGTGACCAGGATAGCGACCTCGCGCACGGGGCGCGGCAGACCTGGCGCCACGGACATGGCCTTCACCAGCTCCCACACCGGGCCCCCGAACTTGGGAAAGCGCAGCCAGGGATTCCACGGGCCGATCAGCTGGCCGGACCGGTTGATCGCCGTGAAGCCCTTGAAGTTCTGCTCGATACCCTCGCGCATGTCCTTGTAGAGATGCTTCTGCGCGGGCGTGTACGTCTGCGTGGGAAGCAGGGGAAGCCGCATCGGTTTCGCTCCGGTTGGCAGGGCCGGCGCCATCGGCCGGCGGATTTGGCATCATCCCCCCCAATCCCCCCGGGGCGCAGGTTAGGTGGATTTGCGCGGGCTGCCAGGATGCGGAGCGGGTTTGCTTTACCAACGGTCAATGCCTGGCGTGCACGGCGTGGCAAGGCGCGCTCGATGGCTGCCGCGAGGAGCTCAATTCCGGACGCCGCACAGCGGCGCTCCGGAATTGCGGGACTTAGTTGTCGAGGAACGAGCGCAGCTTGCGGCTGCGGCTCGGGTGCTTGAGTTTGCGGAGCGCTTTGGCCTCGATCTGACGGATGCGCTCGCGCGTGACCGAAAACTGCTGGCCGACTTCTTCCAGGGTGTGGTCGGTGTTCATGCCGATGCCGAAGCGCATGCGCAGCACGCGCTCCTCGCGCGGAGTGAGCGAGGCCAGTACCCGCGTAGTCGTCTCGCGCAGGTTGGACTGGATGGCGGCGTCGATCGGCAGCAGCGCGTTCTTGTCCTCAATGAAATCACCGAGGTGCGAATCTTCCTCGTCGCCGATCGGCGTCTCAAGCGAGATCGGCTCCTTGGCGATCTTCAGAACTTTGCGCACCTTCTCGAGCGGCATGGCGAGCTTCTCGGACAGCTCTTCCGGCGTCGGTTCACGGCCGATCTCGTGCAGCATCTGGCGGCTCGTGCGCACGATCTTGTTGATGGTCTCGATCATGTGCACAGGGATGCGGATGGTGCGCGCCTGGTCGGCGATCGAGCGAGTGATGGCCTGCCGGATCCACCAGGTGGCGTACGTCGAGAACTTGTAGCCGCGGCGGTACTCGAACTTGTCGACCGCCTTCATCAGGCCGATGTTGCCTTCCTGGATTAGATCCAGGAACTGCAGGCCGCGGTTGGTGTACTTTTTGGCGATCGAGATGACGAGGCGCAAGTTGGCTTCCACCATCTCCTTCTTGGCCTGGCGCGCCTCGCGCTCACCCTTCTGCACCGCCTTGACGATGCGGCGGTACTCGGTGATCTCAAGGCCCGTCTCGGATGCCAGCGTGTGGATCTCGGTGCGGATCTGGCCGACCTGATCACGCTCATGCTTGATGAACTGCACCCACTTCTTGCTGCCGTTGGTCGACATGCGGTCGAGCCAGCCCTGATCGAGCTCGTTGCCGAAGTATTCGTCGATGAACTGCTGGCGCGGCACGCCGTAGCTGTCGGCCAGCCGCATCAAGCGGCCTTCCAACGCCACCAGGCGCTTGTTGATGGAGTAGAGCTGCTCGACCAGGCTCTCGATGCGGTTGTTGTTGAGCGACAGGCTCTTGACGTTGCCGATGATCTCGTCGCGGAGCTTGTCGTAGCCCTTCTGCTGCTGGCGATTGAACTGCTCGCTCGCCACCTGCATCTCGACCTTCTTGTCCTGCAGCTTCCTGAGCTTCTTGTAGGTCAAGGCGATGTTGTCGAAGGTCTCGAGGACCTTCGGCTTCAGCTCGGCCTCCATGGCTGCCAGCGACAGCGCGTTCTCGTAATCGTCCTCGTCCTCCCCTTCACCCTCCGGACGCGGCTCGCCATCGGGTGCATCGTCCGCGCCGTTGCTGGACGTGGCCACATTGGCCGCCGCAGCGACAGGTGCGCCATCTTGGTTCGGCAGGATGGGCGGCGCGGCCTTGGCCTCGGGGCCTTCGTAGGTGGCTTCCAGATCGATGATGTCGCGCAGTAGGATCTTGGCGTTGTTGAGCTCGTCCCGCCAGATGATGATGGCCTGGAAGGTCAGCGGGCTCTCGCACAGTCCGGCGATCATGGCCTCGCGCCCGGCCTCAATGCGCTTGGCGATGGCGATCTCGCCCTCGCGCGACAGCAGCTCGACGGAGCCCATGTCGCGCAGGTACATGCGCACGGGATCATCGGTGCGCTCGGTCGGCTCGGCGCGGGTCTGCGTGACGGCCGGCAGCTGCGGCGCGGTGACGGCGCGCGACTGCTCTTCCTCCTCGGCAGCGTCCTCGCCCTCGGGAGCGGCCTGCGCCTCCTCCTGGTCCTCGCTCTCGACCACCGTGATGCCCATGTCGGACAACATCGACATGGTATCCTCAATCTGCTCGGACGAGACCTCCTCGGAGGGCAGCACCGCGTTCAGCTCGTCGTAGGTGACATAGCCGCGGGTCTTGGCGGTCTTGATGAACCGCTTCACCGCCGCATCCGACAGGTCGAGAAGGGGGCTGTCTTTCTCGGGCGCTTCGGCTTGCGGGGTGGCCTGGTCTTCGGTCCTTGCGGGTTGCGCCATTACGGTGCTCCAGTGCGCGCGGCTGACGGACAGCACGCGATATGAATGGTCCTCGGCATGCCGATCCTGCGCGCGTGCGCAAAAGCGAAATGCCCCGGTAGGCGGATCTGTTCCGCCGGGTTAGCTGCACGTTGAGGGCCCACCATGGGCGCAATCGCCTGAGGACGAGCGCAACGCTCTGTTGTCCTCCATCTGGGGGCCACCACCGGCATACACAACTCCTGAGCGCATGGCTAGCGGCGTTTTTTTGCTAGGCGCTCACGATGCGGACGCAACACTTATTGAACGCGGTCCAGTCTCTGCATGAGGGCTCCTGCCCGATGCACGCGGAGTCCCTCCTAGGCGCCGCGAAGGGCGTCGGCCTCCGCCGCGCGTGACAGCTGCCCCTGAATCTCGGCAATGCGCTGCCAGGTCTCTTCGCTGGGATCGGTCGCCCAGGCCTGCTCGGCCGCCTGCAGCTGCTCCCTGAGGCCGACCTGCCTGGCGTGGATGGCAAGCACGTCGGACCAACCCGCCTCGACCTCGGCCGTCTCGGCTTCGGGCTCAGCAAAGCGGTCGCTTTTGTGGGTGTTGGCGCGCTCGACCATGGCCACAATCTTGTCCAGGCCCAGGTTGGTCAGGTGGGCGCGCAGGTCTGCCCTTTCAAGGCTCGTATTGCTGGCCAGCACGTCAAGCAGGCCGTCACGCAGGCGGGCCAGTGGTGGCGAGGTCAGGCTCAGTTCGGCAATCTCCTCGCAGCGCGCCTCCAACAGCCAGGGATGGTTCAGGAGCGTGCGAATGAGCAGGGTTTCGCGCATGGGCAGCGGCTGCGTGCGCTCGGCAAGCTCGTTGCTGCGCACCGGCGGCGGCAGCGGATTGGCAGCGCGCGGCTGGGCGCCGAGCCGCGTGCGCTCCTGGGCACGCGCCGAAACGCGCCAGTCGAGCTGGGTATTGTCGCGACGCTTGCCGGCGTGCCGGGATCTGCCCCGGCTGTCGCCGCGCGCCATTTCACGCACCAGCTTGCGGTTCTTGGCATACAGAGTTTCACGCAACTCACCCTCGTATTGGCGGCGTACGCCGGCATCGCCGATCTGGGCCACGAGCGCGTTGAGACGCGACTCCACAAAGGCGCGTTGCTCGGGTGTGATGGCGGGCTGGTCGCGCTCGTCCTCGCGCTTCATGAGAACATCAAATAGCGGCGAGGTGCGCGCCAGGATTGCCTGGAAGGCCGCGGCCCCCTGCTGGCGAACCAGGTCGTCGGGATCGAGGCCCTCGGGCAGGAAAGCGAATTGCACGCTGAAGCCGGGCTGCAGGTGCGGCAGCACCGTCTCCACCGCGCGGAAGGCGGCGCGCCGGCCAGCGGCATCGCCGTCAAAGCACAGAACCGGCTCAGGCGCGAGGCGCCATAGCAACTTCAACTGGTCCTCGGTCAATGCCGTACCGAGCGGCGCCACCGTCTGCGCGAAGCCGGCCTCCGACAGGGCGATCACGTCCATGTAGCCTTCGACGACGATGATCTGCTGTTTGTCGAAGGCCGCCGCGCGCGCGTTGGCGGCGTTAAAGAGGACGTGGCCCTTGTGGAAGAGCGGCGTCTCCGGCGAGTTCAGGTACTTGGCGGGTGCTTGCGCATCGAGCGCGCGGCCGCCGAAGGCGATCACGCGGCCTTTGAGATCGGTGATGGGGAACATCACGCGGTGGCGGAAGCGATCGTAGCTGACCGGGATGTCGTCGCCGCAGATCAGCATGCCGGCGAGCGCCATGTCGGCGGCCTTGAAGCCGGCCTTGGCCAAGTGATCCTTGAGCGCCGAGCGGCTGCCCGGCGCATATCCGAGGCGAAAACGCGAGATGGCACCCGGAGTCAGTCCGCGCCGGTCGATGTAGCGGCGGGCTTCGTGGCCGGCGGGAGCGGCGAGCTGTGCCTCGAAGAAGCGCGCGGAAGCATCGAGCACGGCGTAGAGCCGCGTGCGCCCGTCCTCGTATTCCTCCTCACGCGCGCTGGGCTTGGGCATGACCACGCCCGCTGCCTCGGCCAGCCGCTCCACGGCCTCGGGGAAGCTCAGGCCGTCGGTCATCATGACGAACTTGAAGATGTCGCCGTTCTGGCCTGACGAGAAATCGAACCACGAGCCTTTGTGGTCGTTGACGAAGAAGGAGGGCGTCTTCTCCTGCTTGAAGGGCGACAAGCCTTTCAACTCGCGGCCCGCGCGCTTGAGCGCGACTTTGCGTGCCACCACCTGGCTGACGGGCAGCCTGGCTTTGATCTCATCGAGCAAGGATGGTGGAAAGCGCATGCGGCTCCGAATCAGTAAGGGCTCGTTCGAGCCACCCACATATGTGATTCGGGGTGCGGCCGCCCTGCGCTTTCCCCGCCGCGCCAGTCCCTTACCGAATATCCACAGATGGACCGCGAAATTTGCTCCTGGATGCTGGCCGGCGCGAATTCGGGGATCACACCAATATGGCTGTCATCCCGGCCCAGCGCGCTGGTGCGCACGCCCGCAACCCAAGCGCATTGCCCCTATTTCAACAGGGCTTTGACCTGTCCGCTGGCTTTGCCGAAGTCCATCTGGCCAGCGAAACGCGACTTGAGGGCGGCCATCACCTTGCCCATGTCCTTCTGGGTGGCGGCGCCAACCTCCTGGATGATCGACTTGACCGCCGCCTCGACCTGCGCGTCTCCCATCTGCTTGGGCAGGAACTCCTCGATCACGGCGATCTCGGCTGCCTCCTGGGCAGCAAGTTCGGTGCGGCCGGCCTGCTTGAAGGCGTCGATCGAATCACGCCGCTGCTTGATCATCTTTTGCAGCAGGGAGGCGAACTCCTGGTCAGTGATCTTGTCGCGGCCGGAGGCTTGGCCCTTCTCGTCGACGCGAGCGGCGATGTCGCGATCCTTCAGGGCGGCGCTGATCAGGCGCAGCGTCGACAGGCGGGGCTTGTCGCCCGCTTTCATCGCATCCTTGGTGGCCTGGGTGAGCCGGTCGCGCATGGCAGCTTCCTTTCTTCGCCAAGTGCACCATTTATGCCGTGCCGCGAGGCTTCACAAGGGCAGGCGCGTTGACCCCGCCCGACGCTTACCCTAGGAGAGGTCGGCATTAGACGGAGAACGGCGATGGCTGCGCAATCGTCCCCCAAACCCTGGGCGGAAGCTCCGCTTACCGCACGGCTGGTGCTTGACGACGGCACGGTGATCGCGGGGCAGGGGCTCGGCGCCACCGGCTCGGCGGTCGGCGAGGTGTGCTTTAATACGGCGATCACCGGCTATCAGGAAATCCTGACGGACCCCTCCTACGCCGGGCAGATCATAACCTTTACCTTCCCGCACATCGGCAACGTCGGTACCAACCGCGAGGACACGGAAACGTCCAACCTGGCGATGCGCTCCGGCGTGCGCGGTTGCGTACTGCGGGCGAGTGTCACCGATCCCTCCAACCATCGCGCCGCCGAGCACCTCGATCAGTGGCTGAAGGCCCGCGGCATCATCGCCATCACGGGCGTGGACACGCGGGCCCTGACGGCGCGCATCCGCGAGAAGGGCATGCCAAACGGCGTCATTGCCCACGAACCGTCGGCCAAGTTCGATATCGACAAGCTGCAGGCGCAAGCTCAAGCCTGGCCTGGCCTGCTGGGCCTCGACCTGGTGCCGGAGGTGACGGCCGGCCAGAGCTACACGTGGGACGAGATGCGCTGGGCGTGGGGCAAGGGCTACGAGCAGCAGACGTCGCCCGAGTTCCACGTCGTTGCCGTCGACTATGGCCTTAAGCGCAACATCCTGCGCTGCCTGGCGACGGCCGGCTGCAAGGTGACGGTGGTGCCTGCGACGACGAGCGCGGAGCAGATCCTGGACCGCAAGCCCGATGGTGTGTTCCTGGCCAACGGCCCCGGCGATCCGGCGGCAACGGGCGAATATGCAGTGCCTGAGATCAAGAAGCTGGTCGAGTCAGGCTTGCCGGTATTCGGCATCTGCCTCGGGCATCAGATGCTGGGCCTGGCCATCGGCGCCAAGACCATGAAGATGCACCAGGGCCATCATGGGGCCAACCACCCGGTCAAAGACTTCACCACCGGCAAGGTGGAGATCACCTCCATGAACCACGGCTTCGCGGTGGATGGCGACACGCTGCCAGCCGAGGCAGAGGAAACGCACGTGTCGCTGTTCGACGGCTCCAACTGCGGGCTGCGGCTGAAGGGCAAGCCGGTGTTCTCAGTGCAGTATCACCCCGAGGCATCGCCGGGTCCCGAGGACAGCCATTATCTCTTCACACGCTTCGTTAACCTAATGCGCGCCCAGAAGGGCAAGCCGGCCAAGCCGGAGCGCTGACAGGACAGTGCGGTTGTTGCAGTCGACACCTGGGATTGCATGGTCGGGCTTTGTTGCGGCCGTGCGGCAGGTGTTGGCACCAGACCGTTGCACATAGGGCTCGCCGGTGATCGTGCTGCGTCTTCTGCTAATCCTGGTCCTGATCGGCGCTTGCGCAAGCGATGCGCAAGCAGCGCCGTGCAGCCGGCCGGGCGGTCCGTCGTTCCGCGACGAGGTGTGGCGCGCGAACGAGCCCGCGCATCCGCTGACGGGGCAGGTGCTGAAGGGGGAGGCGCCAATTGCCATCGCGCCCGCCAGCTGCGAGCGCTCGCCGCTGCAGCAGCTGATTGCCGAGGTGTGGCAGACCATTCGCGAGGGCGGACTGGTTCTACTGGGCGAGGTGCACGACAATCCGCAGCACCACTTGGTGCGCGAGGACATCCTGTGGCCGCGCTGGGATAGCGGGGCGCCGACCGACGGGCTGCGCCCGGGCGCAGTATTCGAGCATATCCGCGCCGACCAGAAGCCGCTTGTCGAAAGGTTCTACGAGCAGGCTGCGGCCAGCCGGCGGCTGTCGACGGCCAGCGATTTATTGAAGGAACTCGGCTGGAAAGACAGTGGCTGGCCGCCGGCGGAAATTTTCGAGCCGCTCTACGCCGGCGCCCTGTGGGCAAAAATGCCGGTGCTGCCCGGCGATCCGGTGCGTGCGCGCATCAGGACGCTGTCGCGCGGCGACCGCAGCGGCCTGTCCGAGGCAGAGCAGGCGCTGATCAAGACCGGCGAGGACATGCCCCAACCGCTGCTCGAGGCACTCAACGAGGAACTGGTGGCATCCCACTGCGGCGTCATGCCCGCCTCTGCATTCGCCAACATGAACATTGCGCAGCGCTTTCGCGACGCGCATCAGGCCCGCGCGCTAGTCGATGCGGCGCAGGCGAACGGTTCGGCATTCCTGCTAGGCGGCAACGGGCACGTGCGCAATGACCGGGCCGTGCCCTGGTACGTGCGGCGGATGGCACCGGGACGCAAGCTGATATCGGTCATGCTGCTGGAAGTGACGCCGGGCGAGAATCATGCAGCGGGCTACCTGTCGCGCGATCCCGACGGTAAGGTCGCAACGGACTACGTGCTGTTCACGCCGCGCACGGAGCGGCCCGATCCGTGTCAGCAGATGCGCGAACAATTCTCCAAAAAGAAGAACTAGTGGCGGGTGCATGCGCAGTTGGGTCGAGTTCTGGGACAGCAAGCACGACATCTATGTCAACGATCGGCACAAGCAGCTGCACGCCGAGGCCGTCGGCCGCGACTTGATCGGGTACATTCCCTCGCGTAACGCGCTGGTGCTCGACCACGGCTGCGGCGAGGCGAATTACGCGGCCGACGTAGCGCAGCATTGTCGCTTGCTCTACCTGTGCGAGGCAGCGCCCGGCGTGCGCTCCGACCTGGCGCAGCGGCTCAGCCACATTGCCAACATCGAGGTTCTCCATCCCGAGGTGGCAGAGGCCTTGCCCGATCGTTCGCTCGATCTGGTGGTGGCCAACTCGCTGGTGCAGTACCTCACGCGCGCTCAGCTGATCGACCTGCTGGGCTTGTGGCGGCGCAAGCTCAAGCCGACGGGCGTGCTGGTGGTGGCCGACGTGATCCCGCCTGACACGAGCCCGCTCCGGGATGCGGCGTCATTGCTGTGGTTCGGTCTGAAGGGCGGGTTCCTGCTGGCGGCGATGCGCGGACTGGCGCGCACGGCCCTGTCGGACTACCGCAAGGTGCGCGCGCAGCTCGGCTTCACCACCTACGCGGAGCCGGAGTTCACGGCGATGCTCGCCGACCAGGGCTTCATCGCCGACCGCGTGCGCCCCAACTTCGGCCACAACCAGGGCCGAATGACCTTCCGCGCCGTCCGGGGGTAGAAACCGGTGGCGCAGTCCCCCCGGGCTGATAGGCGCCGCGCGCAAGGGCTGTGTGTGGACAAACTATTCCCCCCGGGTCGGCGCATAGTGCGATCAGGTTTGCGAGGGAGGGAATGATGGAGGCTGCGGACAGCCAGGCTCAACCGTCAGTCGAATTCCAGGCCACCAGGGACGATTTTGCCGCCGCCTACCAGCTTCACTTCGCTCTCACTCGCGGGCGCTGGCTGTTCTGCGCGCTGTTCGTATCAGCGAGCTGTGCCGGCATGTTTTTCTTCCTCTGGCATGATAACGCCCCCTTCTGGCTGCAGCTGTTGTTGCCGCTCGCCGTCGCCTCGAGCGGCGCCATCGCCGGATTTTTCGCCTGGGCGGTTTTCGCGCCCTGGCTCGGTCGCCGAACCCACGCCCGACAGCCACTTGCCCACCTCCCCTCGCGACTTACGCTGCGTCCCGATGGATTGCGGTTGCAGTCCGCACGCGGCGACAGCACGCTGCTGTGGAAAGATTTCATTTTCTGGCGGGCCAACGGCAAGACCACATTGGTTTATCTGTCCCCCTATTCCTTCCTGATCGTTCCCGCCCGCCTCAGCACTCAAGGGTTTGCCGCAGACGGCCTGCGGGCGGCCCTGACGCGCGAAATTGGCCCGCCGCGCCGTTGACGTTGAGACGCGCAAACCTGGACATAGCGACCTGTGAGCGCTAGCCAAAGGTGCTGCGCTGCAATATGAAGCGGCCTCATGCCGAAGCGCGACGACATCAAATCCATCCTCATCATCGGTGCAGGCCCCATTGTCATCGGACAGGCCTGCGAATTCGACTATTCCGGCACCCAGGCCTGCAAAGCCCTGAAGGCTGAGGGCTACCGCATCATCCTGGTCAACTCCAATCCGGCAACGATCATGACGGACCCGGAGCTGGCGGATGCGACCTATGTCGAACCGATCACGCCCGAGGTGGTGGCCAAGATCATCGAGAAGGAGCGGCCCGATGCGCTGCTGCCGACCATGGGTGGGCAGACGGCGCTGAATACGGCGCTGGCCCTGGCGCGCGATGGCGTGCTGGAGGCGTTCGGCGTCGAGATGATCGGCGCCAAAGCTGAGGCGATCGACAAGGCGGAAGACCGCAAGCTGTTTCGCGAGGCGATGGACCGGATCGGTCTGGAGAGTCCGCGCGCAGCCATCGCGTCCTCGCCCGCGCTTCGCGACGCGCAGGGGCATATCGTCGGCTACGACCGCGCGGCTGGCTTCGTCGAGGCCATGCGCGCTCTTGAGAAGGTCGGATTGCCGGCCATCATCCGGCCGGCGTTCACGCTGGGCGGCACGGGCGGCGGCGTGGCCTACAACCGCGACGAGTTCGAGCAGATCGTCCGCACCGGCCTCGATGCGTCTCCGGCAGGCCAGATCCTGATCGACGAGAGCCTGCTCGGCTGGAAGGAGTTCGAGATGGAGGTGGTCCGCGACAAGGCGGACAACTGTATCATCGTCTGCTCGATCGAAAACGTCGACCCGATGGGCGTGCACACGGGCGACTCGATCACGGTGGCGCCGGCGCTGACGCTCACCGACAAGGAATACCAGATCATGCGCAACGCCTCGATCGCGGTGCTGCGCGAGATCGGGGTGGAGACCGGTGGCTCCAACGTGCAGTTTGCGGTCAACCCGGACGACGGGCGCCTGGTGGTGATCGAGATGAACCCGCGCGTGTCGCGGTCATCCGCACTGGCGTCCAAGGCGACGGGCTTTCCGATCGCCAAGGTCGCAGCCAAGCTCGCTGTGGGCTACACGCTCGATGAGTTGGAGAACGACATCACCGGCGGAGCGACGCCGGCCTCCTTCGAGCCGACCATCGACTACGTGGTCACCAAGATTCCGCGCTTTGCCTTCGAGAAGTTTCCAGGCGCGTCGCGTACCCTGACGACGGCCATGAAGTCGGTCGGCGAGGTGATGGCGATCGGGCGCACGTTCGCGGAGAGCCTGCAGAAGGCGCTGCGCGGCCTGGAGTCGGGCCTGACAGGTCTGGACGATATCACCTTCGAGGGGTTGGGCGCCGGCGACGACAAGAATGTCATCCGCGCCGAGCTCGGCGTGCCGACGCCGGAGCGCCTGCTCAAGGTGGCGCAGGCCATGCGGCTTGGCTTCGACCACGAGCAGATCTACGCCTCCTGCCATATCGACCCCTGGTTCCTGGCGCGCATCCAGGAGATCATCGACGTGGAGGCGCGCGTCATCGCGCACGGCCTGCCGAAGTCGCCGGACCTGCTGCGCCAGCTGAAGGCGATGGGCTTTTCCGATGCGCGGCTCGCCAAACTTGCCAAGATGAGCGAGGTCGAGGTGCGCGCGCAGCGCCTGGCGCTCGGTGTGATGCCGGTATTCAAGCGCATCGATACGTGCGCGGCCGAGTTCGCCTCGCCGACTGCCTATATGTACTCGACCTACGAACGCGGCTTGACGCACGAGCCGGTGGACGAGGCGGCACCTTCCGAGCGCGACAAGGTGATCATCCTGGGTGGTGGGCCCAACCGCATCGGCCAGGGCATCGAGTTCGACTACTGCTGCTGCCATGCCTGCTTCGCACTATCGAAGGCCGGCATGGAGACCATCATGGTCAACTGCAACCCGGAGACGGTCTCCACCGACTACGACACCTCCGACCGTCTCTATTTCGAGCCGCTGACGGCGGAGGACGTGCTCGAGATCATCCGCGTCGAGCAGTCAAAGGGGCGGCTGCGCGGGGTGATCGTGCAGTTCGGCGGGCAGACGCCGCTCAAGCTTGCGCACCCGCTGGAGCAGGCCGGCGTGCCGATCCTCGGCACCTCACCCGATGCGATCGACCTCGCCGAGGACCGCGACCGCTTCCGCGCGCTGATCGAGAGGCTTGGCCTCACGCAACCAGAAAGCGGGATTGCGCGCACGCCGGCGCAGGCGCGCGCGGTGGCCGATGCGCTGGGCTACCCCGTCGTCATCCGTCCGTCCTTCGTGCTGGGTGGGCGGGCCATGGAGATCGTCGCCGACAGCGCCGAGATCGACCGCTACGTGGCGCGGCTGTCAGCGACGCTCGACGCCCCCTCCGAGCTGGTGGTGTCCGCCAAGCGACCGCTGCTGATCGATCGCTACCTCTCCGACGCCACCGAAGTGGACGTCGACTGTCTGTGCGACGGCAAGGATACGTTCATCGCCGGCATCATGGAGCACATCGAGGAGGCCGGCATCCATTCCGGCGACAGCGCCTGCTCGCTGCCGCCGCATGCGCTGGAGCCGGCCATCCTGAAGCGGCTGGAGGCGCAGACGCGTGACCTCGCGCTCGCGCTGAACGTGGTCGGCCTGATGAACGTGCAGTATGCGGTGAAGGGCAGCGACATCTACATCCTGGAGGTCAACCCGCGCGCCTCGCGCACCGTGCCGTTTGTGGCCAAGGTGGTCGGCAAGCCGATCGCCGGCATCGCCGCGCGCGTCATGAACGGCGAGCCGCTGGCCTCGTTCAAGCTGAAGTCGGAGAAGCTGTCGCACGTGGGCGTGAAGGAGGCGGTGTTCCCGTTCGCCCGCTTCCCCGGCGTCGATACCATTCTCGGCCCCGAGATGCGCTCGACCGGCGAGGTGATGGGCATCGACCGCGACTTCGCCATGGCGTTCGCCAAAAGCCAGCTCGGCTCGGGCACCGTGCTGCCGCGCAAGGGCACGGTGTTCGTCTCCGTGCGCGAGGCCGACAAGGCGGCGATCGTCGACGCCATGCGCGACCTAGTCGACCTTGGATTTCGCATTTTGGCGACGCGCGGCAC
>DASTOW010000130.1:0-3487 GCA_035762425.1 Hyphomicrobiaceae bacterium
ATAGCGCGCCTCCAGGGCTTTGTGGCGTGCGCGCAGCACCGGCGCCTTGACGTACTGGAACCAGAAGAACCCGAGGCCGATGCCGCTGAACACCACGCCCATCGCCGTCACCAGCAGCGCCACGCCCCAGTGCTGCTCGCCGGTCACCAGCAGGCGCAGGCCGGCGTAGAATGTCAGCAGGCCCATTAGGGCGACCATGCCGAACATGCCAAGGACGAGGGCGGCGCCGATCCACACACCGATGCCGGCCGGTGCCGCGGGCGCCCCTTGCGTGCTGTCGGTTTTCTTCGGCATGGTGTTCTCCCGCGTCGCCCGCATCTAGCACGTCGGCAGGCACCGCGCAGGGGTTCGCGATGCCGGGCTTAACGGCCCTACCGCGCCCGCGAACCAGGCGCCGCCTTGCCCAACCACACTGGATTGCCCACCCGGGCGGGCGCACCCCCTACTTGTAATACCCGACCCCCGCACACCTGATCGGCGAGCTGGGTGACGTAGCTCACCTTCTGCACCGGCCTGGTGTCGGCCCCCGGCTGCGGCCACATGTAGGACACTTCGGCGAGCTTGCCGTCGGCGGCGTTGGCGACGACCTCCTCGCCTAGCTGCTTGCCGTTCTTGTCGACCAGGCTCTTGATCTGCTGGCCTTTGATGGTCGCATGCGCCGTGATTATGCCGCCGAACCCGCGCACAACACGTACAGGTCTCGGTCTTTGAAGCCGCCGGCGCGGGCCTGGAAGTCTGCCAGCGCTTTGCTTTTGTCCGCTTTGACGGCGGCCACCGCCTGTTCGAGCATGGCCTTGGCCTCCGCGGCCGAGCCGAACTGGCCTTGCGCTACGGCTGCGGCAGCGAGCGATACGACGGCCGCGATACTGACAAGAGCTGCGCGGATCATGGCCGTCTCCTTGTTTCTTGTGGTGACGTTTCCTGTGGTGACGTTTCTTGTGGCGACCGGCCCAGCGTGATCCGGTTGCGGTTCAAGGCGCCAATTGCAGCGTTCTGTGGGCATCAGTTTGCCGGTTGCGACGGCGCTGCCGCGGCGCCATATACTGTTGGCATGCCCCGCACCCCCAAGGACACGACCCCGAAGCCGCGCCCCTCTCGCGGCAAGTCGGGCAAGCCGCCCGCGCCGCCCGTCGAGGGCGCCGGCGGCACGCCGGAGACCAAACGCTCGGCCGCGCGCGGATTGGCAGAGGCGCCTCAGGCACCCTTTATCCCCGCGACCACCTCGACCTTGCCGGCCCTGCGCAATGTCGGGCCGCCGTCGCGCAACATTGGCGATATGACGGCCTCGCTGAACGCTCTGCTGGCCAAGCCGCACGAGCGCTCCGAGCGCGCGCGCGAGGTGCTCGCCCAGCAGCCGATGATCGCCGGCCACCCGCTGGTGTCGGGCAGCCTGCCAATGTTCATGCCGCACCGGCCGCCGCGGCCCGAGAAGTCGGAGGGCGGCATCGCCTTCAAGCTGGTGTCGGAATACGAGCCCAAGGGCGACCAGCCCACTGCCATCGCCGAGCTGGTCGAGGGTGTGAGCCAGTTTGAACGGAATCAGGTGCTGCTCGGCGTCACCGGCTCGGGCAAGACGTTCACTATGGCACAGGTGATCGAGCGCACGCAGAGGCCCGCGCTGATCCTGGCGCCGAACAAGACGCTTGCCGCCCAGCTCTATGGCGAGTTCAAGAGCTTCTTCCCCGACAACGCGGTCGAGTATTTCGTCTCCTACTACGACTACTACCAGCCTGAAGCCTACGTGCCGCGCACCGACACCTACATCGAGAAGGAATCGTCGGTGAACGAGCAGATCGACCGCATGCGCCACGC
Source organism: Hyphomicrobiaceae bacterium (assembly GCA_035762425.1). Classification (GTDB taxonomy): domain Bacteria; phylum Pseudomonadota; class Alphaproteobacteria; order Rhizobiales; family Hyphomicrobiaceae; genus AWTP1-13. The sequence goes on from DASTOW010000130.1 coordinate 1,813, forward strand.
CGCCACGCGCTCGCTGCTGGAGCGCGACGACGTGATCATCGTGGCGTCCGTGTCCTGCATTTACGGCATCGGTTCGGTCGAAACCTACACGGCGATGACGTTCACCGTGCAGACGGGGGAGAGCCTGCCGCAGCGACAGCTGCTGGCGGACCTCGTCGCCCTGCACTACCGCCGCAGCGACGCCAATTTCATCCGCGGCACCTTCCGCGTACGCGGCGACACGGTGGAGCTGTTCCCGGCCCACTTGGAGGACCGCGCCTGGCGCATTTCGCTGTTTGGCGACGAGGTGGAAGCCATCACCGAGTTCGACCCACTCACTGGGCAGAAGACCGATGAGCTGAAACTCATCAAGGTCTATTCCAACTCGCACTACGTTACGCCCAAGCCGACGCTGCAGCAGGCCGTCAAGAACATCAAAGCCGAGCTCAAGCAGCGCCTTGAAGAGCTGTACAACTCCAGCCGCCTGTTGGAGGCGCAGCGCCTCGAGCAGCGCACCGTGTTCGACATGGAGATGATGGAGGCGACGGGCTCCTGCGCCGGCATCGAGAACTACTCGCGCTATCTCACCGGCCGCCAGCCGGGTGAGCCGCCACCTACTCTGTTCGAGTACCTGCCCGACAACGCGCTGGTGTTCGTCGACGAGAGCCACGTCACCGTGCCGCAGATCGGCGGCATGTTCCGCGGCGACTACCGGCGCAAGGCGACACTTGCCGAATACGGCTTCCGCCTGCCCTCCTGCATGGACAACCGCCCGCTCCGCTTCGAAGAATGGGACGCCATGCGTCCGCAGACGACGTACGTCTCCGCCACCCCGGGTGGCTGGGAGATGCAGCAGACCGGCGGCGTATTCACCGAGCAGCTGATCCGCCCCACCGGCCTGATCGATCCCGTGGTGGAGGTGCGCCCGGCTAAGTCGCAGGTGGACGATCTCATCGACGAGGTGCGCCAGGTCACGCGCAAAGGCTACCGTACGCTTGTGACCACCTTGACCAAGCGCATGGCCGAGGACCTCACCGAGTACATGCACGAACAGGGCATCCGCGTGCGCTACATGCACTCGGATATCGAGACGCTGGAGCGCATTGAGATCATCCGCGACCTGCGCCTTGGCGCCTTTGACGTGCTGATCGGCATCAACCTGCTGCGCGAGGGCCTCGACATCCCCGAGTGCGCGTTGGTGGCGATTTTGGATGCCGACAAGGAAGGCTTCCTGCGCAGCGAGACCAGCCTCATCCAGACCATCGGCCGCGCGGCGCGCAATGTCGACGGCAAGGTGATCCTCTACGCCGACCAGATGACGGGGTCGCTGGAGCGCGCCATCGCCGAGACCGACCGCCGCCGCGAGCGGCAGGAGGCCTACAACCTCGAACACGGCATCACCCCGCAGACGATCAAGCGCAACATCCACGACATCGTCGCCGACACGGCCTCGCGCGACGGGGTGCTCGTCGACATCGAAGCCGAGGGCGAGAACAACCTCGTCGGCCACAATCTGCGCAGCTACATCGAAGAGCTCGAAAAGAAGATGCGCAACGCCGCCGCCGACCTCGAATTCGAGGAAGCAGGCCGCCTGCGCGACGAGATCCGCCGGCTGGAGGCCGGGGAACTCGGCCTGCCCGAGGACCAGCAAAAGGCGCCGTTGGTGGGGCGTTCGAACGAGGGCAAACCGGGGACG
>DASTOW010000131.1:0-12336 GCA_035762425.1 Hyphomicrobiaceae bacterium
CAAGGACGAGGAGAGCCGCATCCAGGTCGAGACGCTCGCCCGCAATGCCAAAGATTTCGGCATCGAGTACTACGATGAGCGCGACGTGCGGCAAGGCATCGTGCACGTGATCGGGCCTGAGCAGGGCTTCACGCTGCCCGGCACCACCATCGTGTGCGGCGACAGCCACACCTCCACGCACGGCGCCTTCGGCGCGCTGGCGCATGGCATCGGCACCTCCGAGGTGGAGCATGTGCTCGCCACCCAGACGCTGACGCAGACCAAGGCCAAGAACATGCACGTCACCGTCGACGGCAAGTTGCCCGACGGCGTGACGGCCAAAGACATTATCCTCACGGTGATCGGCGAAATCGGCACGGCCGGCGGCACCGGCCACGTCATCGAGTACCGGGGCGATGCAATCCGCGGCCTGTCGATGGAAGGCCGCATGACGGTGTGCAACATGTCGATCGAGGGCGGTGCCCGCGCCGGCATGGTGGCACCCGACGAGACGACATTCGCCTACCTGAAGGACCGCCCCAAGTCGCCCAAGGGTGCCATGTGGGACCAGGCCGTGAAGTTCTGGGAGACGTTGCGGTCGGACGACGGTGCGCATGTCGATCGGCACGTCAAGCTCGACGCGGCGCGCTTGCCGCCGACGGTGACGTGGGGCACCAGCCCCGAGGACGTGGTCACCATCGAAGGCTCGGTGCCCGACCCGGCAAGGCTGTCCGACGAGGCCAAGCGCGCCAAGATGGTGCGTGCGCTGGAGTACATGGGGCTGACGCCGGGCACCAAGATCGTCGATATCCCACTCGACGTGATCTTCATCGGATCCTGCACCAACGGCCGCATCGAGGATCTGCGCGCCGCGGCCAAGGTCGTAGAAGGCAAGAAGGTGTCGAACCGTCTGGCCTATGCCATGATCGTGCCGGGCTCTGGCCTGGTGAAGGAGCAGGCGGAAGCGGAAGGCCTGCACAAGATCTTCCTCGACGCCGGCTTCGAGTGGCGTGAGCCCGGCTGCTCCATGTGCCTCGGCATGAACCCGGACCAGCTGAAGCCCGGCCAGCGCTGCGCGTCCACCTCGAACCGCAACTTCGAGGGCCGCCAGGGCTATCGCGGCCGCACGCATCTGGTCTCGCCGGCAATGGCGGCGGCGGCCGCCATCGCCGGTCACTTCGTGGATGTGCGCACGGCGGGGTAGTGCAGCGCCTAGCGCGTTGACTAGCCGACGCGGATCGGCCTTCAGCTTTCGCAGATGTCCACGTCGAGTTGACCGAGGCGGTCCGCATCGGCGATCGCCTCGATGGCCGCGATCTTGCCCTGCGCAAAGGTGAGGGCAAGGACGATGCGCACCTGGCCGCCCACCACCACCGCCACGCCCACCGCGCCATCGACCAATGCCGTCTTGGCCGCCTGCGCGCGACCCTTGAAGGTCGCGGCCACGGCTGCCGCGCCACGGATTTCTGCCGTGCCACCCATGCGAACGGCCGTGCTGTCGGCGCGGAATACGACCTGCGGATCGAGCACGGCCAGCAACGCCTGCAGATCGCCCCCGCGTGCAGCAGCCAGAAAGGCATCCACCAGTGCTCGCTGGCGGTCGGGCTGTGCATTAGGCGCCTGGGCGCCCTGCACACGCCGACGGGCGCGACTGGCAAGCTGCCGCGCCGCGGCGGGCGAGCGATCGACGATGGGCGCAATCTCCTCGAAGGGCAGGCCGAACATATCGTGCAGCACGAACGCGACGCGTTCGGCGGGATCGAGCTTCTCGAGCACCACCAACAGCGCCAGACCGACCGACTGGGCGAGCATCAGCTCGCGCTCGGGATTGCTGGCAGGGTCCGCTGCCGGCTCGGGTGCATCCTCGTCGATGGCCTCCTCGCGCCGGGCTCGGCGCGCGCGCAGAAGGTCCAGACACACCCGTGCAATGACCGTGGTCAGCCAACCGGCCAGATTATCGACGTCGCTTTTGTCCGCCCGGCTCAGCCTCAGCCACGTCTCCTGCACGGCATCCTCCGCCTCGCTCAGGGAGCCCAGCATCCGGTAGGCCACGCCTCGCAGGTGCGACCGATTGGCCTCGAAGCAATCCAGCAGCCTTTTTTGCGCATCCATCGGTCACATCCCTTCGCAGCGATCCGTCATGGGGGCATGACGAACGACAAGCGGCCGATGTGACAGACGCATCGGCCACGGCGTCGACAGCCGTCAGACGGGAACCCGAATGCTCGGCATTCCCGGTGCACGAACCCATTACGGAGATGCAAATGCAAGCACGCATGAAAAACCCGGCGGAGTTGCTTCCCGAGGCGATGCAGGCGCTGCAAGCGCTGCCTGCGGCAGCCTACAAGGGCGGAGTACCAGCGCCCACGCTCGCCCTGGTCCACCTGCGCGCGAGCCAGATCAATGGCTGCAGTTTCTGCGTCGACGGCGGCGTGCGCCATGCCAAGAAGGCGGGCGCAACCGACCAACGCCTGTTTGCGGTATCGGCCTGGCGAGAAGCCCCGTACTTCACCGACGCCGAACGCGCCGCACTGGCGCTGACCGAAGCCGTGACGCGGCTCAGCGATCAGGCCGATCCGGTGTCGGATACGATCTGGGCGGAGGCTGCCAAGCACCACGACGAGCGGGCGCTTGCGGCCCTGCTTTTGTGGATCGGCACCACCAACCTTTACAATCGGCTGAACGTCGCCACCCGGCAGCCGGCGGGAAAGGGCTGGAGCTGAGCGCACATAAAGAACAGGCGCTTGTTGCAGGTGGCGACCGCCTGGGCGCTTGCCGATATCGAGATAGGTCGTGTCACCGGCAATTGGTGGCATCGCGCGTGGCGGCCCGACGGGCCGTGCTGCTGGCGATCCAGCGCGGACGCGTGGCGAACGCCGAGGACAGGTGCTCGCGCGCGACCCAGCCATCGAAGGTGCCGTCCTCATCGCAATCGATGGCGATGAAGCCGCTTGCTTCGGAGCCGACCCGCGTTACCTCGCCGTAGCAAAGGCGTGCGCCGCGGTCGGCCGATCCTGGATCGCAAGTCCCTTCGACCCGAGAACGGCCGCAGGCAAACGCGTCATTGCGCCTTTGTGCTGGGCTTGCGGCTAGGTGGATGGGCGTGTGGCCCTGACAGACGAAGCGCCGCTGATCGTGGATTGCTTGCGTACGCGCAGCATCGACCTTGAACGGGCCGGCCCGGTTCCAGAAGCCGACAAACTTGTCTGGGCGCAGGCCGTTCTGGACGTCCGTGTCCAGCTCCAGGCTGCCGAACGCGCCAAGCTTCAGTTCGATCCTGGTCTGGAACAGATCCCAGTTGCCCGAATTGAAGTGGCTGGCGGCACCGGCATATCCGCGCGAGGCGCTGAGCCAGAAGAAATCCACCATCGTCCTGCCCGCGAACGCGCCAGCGGCGTGCGTCCTGCCTCTCAGCAGGTCGAGAGCGGCGCCGTTGCCATACACGCCCACGAGATAGCCGCTGGCCTTTAGTATCTCGCTGACGATCGTGAAGTACTCGACGGCGCCGTGCGCCGTGTCGGCACCGGCGTTGAAGTCCACTCCGAAGTAGACGGCTGTACCGGTCGGCTGGCGGACCTGCCGCGCCTGACGGACGGCGGCTTCGGCATCCCATCGCGCTTCCATCGCCAGCGTCCGCTGCGGCCCCTCCGCTTCGTGGCAGTGGCGGTCGATCGCGAGTTCGCGGCAGGTGTCGTCGGCGAGCGTCACCTTGATCTTCTTGGTCTTGCCGTTGGGCAATCGGCAAGCCACCTCGCGTTGGCCGGAGAACTTGAGCGGGCTGTTGTTGTAGAACTGATAGATCGACAACACCGCAAAGCGTGCAGGATGCGACAGGATGGCGTCGATCTCACCGGCGTTGCCGATCAGCCGCTTCTCTTCAAGACCGGGCTGCGGGCAGCGCGCATAGTAGCGTCCGATCACCCGCACGCCGGCGGCTGCCAGCGCATCGAGATAGAGCCTGGTGTTCTTGGAGGTGTCGATGATGGCGACGCGGCCGAGGTCCTTGTCGGTTGCGCGCGATGGCTGCGCGCCAAGGCCGCCGGCAAGCAGCGCCGCGGCAGTGGCAAGCAAAGTTCGCTGCAGCATCCGCGCACCCTTGAGCGTCGACCCACACGCTTGAGCGTGCCGCAAGACCGGGCGCAAAAAATGACCGGCTACGAATTGCTCACAGCATCGCGGAAGTAGGGCTCGACCGTGCCCTTGAGCTTGACCGTCAACGGACGGCCCTTGCGGTCACGCGTGTTGCCGACGGATAGCCGCACCCAACCCTCGCTGACGCAATACTCCTCGACGTTGTTCTTCTCCTGGCCCTTGAAGCGCACGCCGACGCCGCGCTCAAGCAGGGCGGCATCGTGGTGCGGGCTCGCCGGGTCGGCGGACAGGCGGTCGGGAGGGGTTTGGCTCATGGCAGCGGCTTTCGGGTCCAGGCAGGGATTACAGCCGCCGCCAATATCGCGCCGGCTGCGCTCCCGCAAATGATTTCGGATTTCACAGCGTCCGAGTTCCGGGTTGGCGCAGGCAACAATGGCTCGTGCACCTCAACCGCCGCGCCATCGGGAGCCCGATCGCATATAGGGTTGCAGCCGGGCAGCCGCAGCGTGAGCCAGCCGGCATCGCGAAAAACGCCAGCCATGCTTCCCGGCTGGGTGATGCGAGGCGAGTTCGCCGTGGTCGCGACCACATCGCCAAACGTGAAGGCGGCCATCGCAGGAGCGTTGCTGCAAGCGCAGTGAGGATTGCTACCACCGTGCCGGACTTCTAGGTGCGATAGCTCTCGTGCGAGGGCGGCAGGGGGAGTGTCGACATGTCACCCTCCAGATCGCCGGACGCCGCGAGCACGCGCTTCATCTCGACGATGCCGCGGTTGAACTCTGCGCCCAGGATGACGATCAGCGAGCTGACCTGGAAGAACACCAGCGCACTCATGATGCGAGTGAGGCCGGCGTAGAAGCGCGAGTAATCGCTGATGGTAAGCCACGAGGCGAACAGGCGGGCGGCCAGCAGCCACAAGACGATGCTGAGCAGTACGCCGGGCAGCACCTCCAACAGCCCGCGGTTGCCCGCCGTCAGCCAGAGATGGTAGGCCAACAGCTGCAGGCCGATGGCGGCCACCACGATGCCATAGCGTACCAGCAGCGACACCCAGCCGCTGTCGGCGAGCCAAAGCAGCCAGGACGGCTTGATGTGTGAGGCCACCTCCGGTCCGACCACCACGCCCCAGGCCAGCGCCAGCATGCCGATCGCGCTCACCACCACGAACAGCGAGCTTTGCATCAGGCACCACAGGTACGAGCGCCGCTCCTTGACCCGGTAAGCGAGATTGAGCGCTGCGCGCAGGCTCTCGATAGCGCTGGTGGCGAAGAACAGCGCGATGGCCGCACCAAAGGTCAGGAGGCCGAAGCGGCTCTGTCCCATCACGGCCATCACCTCGGGCGCGATGGCCTCAGCCACCGGCTTGGGCACCATCTGGAACAGCTGCTCGACGGCCTGCCTGGCCAGCGTCTCGCCGCCGAAATAGCCGGCCAGAGCGCCAAGGAAGATGCAGAACGGGAACAGCGACAGCACGAACGAATAGGCGACCGCGCCAGCCATCGAGAACCCGCTGTCCGCGAACACATCGCGGAAGGCCTGCACGAAGGTCTTGAACTGCCGAAATAGCATCAACGGCTCCGGTCGGCCCCATGCCCGGCCCCCGGGGCGTGGCCGGGGTGCGGGGCCTTGTTGAACACAGCCTGTCGCAGGTCGCCGCGACCATAGCGGCGGCGTTCCGTGACGTCGAGCAATGCCGGCAATTGGGCAGCACCGCATTGCCGCGGGGGCACGCCCGCGCCCGTACGTCAAAATTGGGTCCGCAAAACCACGGTTGCGCGCGGGCGAACAATCAAGGCACAACTGTCATGGTGCGGGCAGGAGCAGGAAGCTTGGTTTTGGACCTATCCCGGCAGATGACAGCCCTGGAGGCCGTGCGCGGAGAGCTCGAAGCGGCGCTCAGCAGCGATGAGAACTGGCGTGCGCTGCGCCGCACGAGTGCGCCCGCGGGCAACACAGACCCCGATCGGCGCGATCGCGATGCGCGGCTGGTCAAGGCCTTGGAGGCCAACCCTCTCTATCTGGCATGGGCGAATGTGTCTCAGGCGATCGACACGTTGCGCGACGCCGATTCTGCTGCCGACGCGGGCGGTCATGCCGCGATCGCAGGCGAGCCGGGCCAGCAAGGCAGGCCCGACCATAAGCTGGCGACGATGCCGACACTCACTCCGGCTGAGGGCCCAAGCACAACCACGCCCAAGCCCGTCGCTGCTGTGGCCGACGCCAAGCCCAAAGCCGACCTGCCGCCCTTGCGCACAGCCGAGCCTTGCGAGGCCAAGGTCAGCTTCGTTCGGCGTCAAGCATCCTCCACTGCTGCGAAAGCGACGGCCGGCACCGAGGCCAAAGCCGCGGTCGCAAGCGACGCGTTCGTCCCGGCGGCGGCATGCGCCGAAGAGGCGGAGGTGGCGATCGTCAACGCTCCTGTGCGGCGTTTCCTGAAGGCTTTGTCCGGGGACTGAGCCGGGCTGCCGGCGGCAAATCCTTGGCGCCAAGCGCTGGGCACGTTATTGTGCAGTGCAGCACGACAATGCCGCGCGGCAACATGGGTTGGATATGACGATGGCAAGCTCCAGAGAGGCAGCAGCGCCCGGCGCTTCCGTAACGAGCCTGTTTGAAACCTGCGCGCAGGCGGTGACGGCGGCGGAACGTCTTGTGCAGCTTGCCAAAGCCGGTGTGCGCGGCACGGTCGATAGCGGTCGCGGCGGCTTCGAGGCGGCGCAGGCCGCCGCGCATGGGCTGGCCTGGCTTGCCACCTACGTCGAGGCGCTGCGGCAGATGCTGGGCTGGGCCAAACGGCTGGAGGTCGAGCAGCGCCTGACGGAGTTGGAGCGGTTGCTGCTGACCGCGGCGTTCGGCGAATACCTGGCGCAGATCGCCGGCGGCATACCGATGAGCCAGGGCGAGACGGTGCGGCTTGGCGCGCTTGGTGTGCGCCGGACCGACATGCACCGCTTCCAGGAGGAGGTCGGCGAGTTGATCGACGCCGGCACCAGCGACGCGCTGAAAGCCAAGCTCGCGGCGCTGATCGCAGCCCAGCCCAACGCTACGACGTTCGGCGAGACGGGCCTCGACGAGACGCTTACCCAGATGCGCGCCCAGATGCGCCGCTTCGCCGAGGCCGAGGTGCTGCCGCATGCGCACGAGTGGCATCTCGCCAACCAGTACATCCCGGCCGAGGTTCTTGCCAAGCTCGGCGAGCTCGGCGTGTTCGGTCTGACTATCCCGGAAGAGTTCGGCGGGCTCGGGCTCGGCAAGGAATCCATGTGTGTCGTATCCGAGGAGCTGTCGCGCGGCTATATCGGCGTCGGCTCGCTCGGCACGCGCTCGGAGATCGCCGCGGAATTGATTCTCGGCGGCGGCACCGACGAGCAGAAGCACAAATACCTGCCCATGATCGCCTCGGGCGAATTGCTGCCGACCGCGGTATTTACCGAGCCCAACACCGGCTCAGATCTCGGCTCGCTGAAGACGCGCGCCGTTCGCGAGGGCGATGTCTACAAGGTGACCGGCCAGAAGACCTGGATCACCCATCCGGTGCGCGCCGATGTCATGACCTTGCTGGCGCGCACCGATGCGAAGGAGCCCGGCTACAAGGGCCTCTCCATGTTTCTGGCCGAGAAGCCGCGCGGCAGCGACCAAGAGCCGTTCCCGGCCAAGGGCATGTCGGGTGGCGAGATCGAGGTGCTGGGCTACCGTGGCATGAAGGAGTACGACATCTCCTTCGATGGCTTCGAGGTGCCGGCCTCGCAGTTGCTGGGTGGCGTCGAGGGTCAGGGCTTCAAGCAGCTGATGACGACGTTCGAGGCCGCGCGCATCCAGACGGCGGCACGCGCCATCGGCGTGGCACAATCCGCCATGGATCTGGCGCTGAAATATGCGCTCGAGCGCAACCAGTTCGGCAAGGCCATCTATTGCTTCCCGCGCGTGGCCAACAAGATCGTGATGATGGCGGTGGAAACCATGATCGCGCGCCAGCTCACCTATTTCGCCGCGCGTGAGAAGGACCAGGGTCGCCGCTGCGACCTGGAGGCGGGTATGGCCAAGTTGCTGGGTGCGCGCATCGCCTGGGCCAATGCCGACAACGCGCTGCAGATCCACGGTGGCAACGGCTTCGCGCTGGAATACCCGGTCAGCCGCGTGCTGTGCGACGCGCGCATCCTCAACATCTTCGAGGGTGCCGCGGAGATCCAGGCCCAGGTAATCGCCCGCCGTCTGCTGGAAGGCGCGAACTGAAAAAAACAGACGCCTGCCCCTGTGCGGGGGAGGCAGCAGGTGGGTGTGCTACGCAGCGGCGGTCACCCCATGAGCACGGCCATCGTACTTTATTTGCGGGCTGTGCCAGCTGCTCGCACCGAGTTGCGCGAGCCCAAGTGCGGGCAGCACAGGTTGCCGGCACCGGCGCAACCGCTACGCTTGATAAAACCGCTGGTGACGGGCTCCCAGCAGTGTGATGGCCATGCGCCGTTGGCTTGAGCGCGACCGCCTTGCCTGCGCCGCCGTCGTGCTGCAAGCTCCGCTACGGGACCCGAAGCGCCAAACCGAACCGAACGCCAAGGAGCATGCAGCCATGCCCGACTCAGGACAGCTCAAGCAAACCGCCGTTATCCCCTTCGATGCCGATCTGCTCGACCGGCTGATGGAGACGGCCGGCATCGACGTGCTGGTCGCCAATTCCAAGCACAACGTGCAGTACCTGCTGGGCGGGCATCGCTCGATCTTCTTCGACTACATGGATGCGACGGGCCTCAGCCGTTACTTGCCGATCGTCATCTATCCCAAGGGCGGGCGCGACAAGGCTGCCTACATCGGCCACCGTCTCGAGAAGTTCCAGACCGAGGTGGCACCGTTCTGGACCAGCTCGACCGAGACCACCACCAACGGTTCGCTCGACGCCATGGAGAAGGCGATCGCCTATCTGCGCCGCGCCGGCATCGCCACGCGCAACATCGGCGTTGAGATGCCGTTCCTGCCGGCCGACGCCGCCACCTCGCTGCGCGGGGCCTTCCCGGAGGCGAATGTGAAGGACGCGGTGGTGGTGCTGGAGCGGCTGCGCGCGCGCAAGCGGCCCGACGAGCTGGCACTTCTGCGCGAGGCCTCCGAGCGCATTTTGCAGTCCATGCTGGCGGTCATGACCAAGCATGCGCCGGGCGCTACCAAGCGCGAGCTGACCGAGGCGCTGCGGCGCGAGGAGGTGAGCCGCGGCATGAATTTCGAGTACTGCCTGATCACGGCCGGCACCAGCCTTAACCGCGCGCCGTCGGACGTGCGCTGGGGCAAAGGCGACATCCTCTCGCTCGACTCGGGCGGCAACTATCACGGCTACATCGGCGATTTATGCCGCATGGCCATCCAAGGCGAACCGGATGCCGAGCTCATCGAGATACTCGACGAGATCGAGACGATCCAGCGCGCAGCCATGCAGCCCATCAAGGCCGGCCTGATCGGCGGCAACATCTATGCGGTAGCCGAGCCGCTGCTCAAAAAATCACAGCACAAGGCCTACACGCAGTTCCTCGCGCACGGCATGGGGCTCGTTAGCCACGAGGCGCCGCGTCTCACCGCGCGGGGGCCGGTCCCCTACGATGCCTTCGACGGCGAGCGGCCGCTGGAGGCCGGCATGATGGTGTCGGTGGAGACCACCGTGCTGCATCCGCGTCGCGGCTTCATCAAGCTCGAGGACACGGTGGCGGTGACCGAAAACGGTTTCGAGATTTACGGCGCCGGCGGCCGCGGCTGGAACCGCGGCGGCACGGCCGCGTAGCTGCCTGCTTGGTGCCGGTGGTCCCGGCCTGAGCGCAGCTCGGTGCCGGGACCCACAACCGCCAACATGATCGCGAGCTGACCTGGTCCCGGATGGGCGCCGAGCGCATTCCGGATGCCTTGGGCGAAGGCGCGAGACTTGAGCCCGCTCTAGCCTACAGGGCGGCCTCGTCCGACTCGCCGGTGCGGATGCGCACGGCGCGATCGATGCTTGACACGAAGATCTTGCCGTCGCCGATCTGGCCGGTGTTGGCCACCCGGCGGATCGCCTCGATAGCGCGATCGGCCAGCGTCGATGCAACGACCGTCTCGAGCTTGACCTTGGGCACGAAGCTGACGACGTACTCGGCACCGCGATAGATCTCGGTGTGGCCCTTCTGGCGGCCGAAGCCTTTCACCTCGCTGACCGTCATGCCCTGCACGCCGAGCTCGCTGAGCGCGGCGCGCACGTCCTCGAGCTTGAATGGTTTGATGATGGCAACGATGAGCTTCATGTACGACCTCCCCTTCGAGCGCGTCTGGTCGGATCAACCGGCTCCGATGCGGACGGACCATTGCACAACCGCGTTTGTATTGTCCGGCAGATTCGTCTGTTGCTGCGCCGAAATCCGCAGCGCTGCGATGGCCGACTTGCACGCAACTGCAAGCAATGCCGAGCCTTTGCCCGAAAGACGGCAAATGCTCAATTCTTGGGCGCGTAAAACTTGAGCTAATTTCGGTTGTCACGATTAGGTCTTGTACAAGGCGCGCGCCCTAGGTTGCGCCGCAGACAGGGAGGGCTCCGTGCGCGTCACGTATCGCTATATCAGGCCATGCGTTGTGCTTTATGCGCGAGGCATCGGTTCCTATGCTACGTCCGTTGCCGCAGCCTGGAAGACCATGCACGGTTGGCTGGAGGCGGGCAATGTCCGCCATCTCTTCCGGCGCGGGCTCGGCATTTTTCACGACGACCCGAGCGTGACCGCGGCCGATGCGCTGCGCTACGACGCGTGCATCCCGCCCATCGACGGCGTCACCGACGGAGACCCGGAGGCGGGCATCGGCCGGCAGACGCTGGCCGGCGGCGCCTATGCCGTCTATGCGCACGTCGGCCCGTACGAGAACACAGGCGAGGCGTTCTCCAAGATGCGCCGCATCACCGTCGTCAAGCGCGGCTTGTCGATCGACGTCGGCAGGCCCTTCGTGGCCATCTACCTGAACGATCCGCAGGTGACGCGAGAGGTGCATCGACGCACCGAGCTGTGCGTTCCGGTGATGCCCATGCGCATGCCGCTGTCGAGCAACGACGACGTCGAGCATCTGGACATTGCCCGGACGCTGGCGCATCGGCAACGCGCGTAAATGCTAGACTAGCTTCCTGGTTAGCGCAGCACGGCCGGCAGCCACAGGGCGAGCTGAGGGAAGGCCAGCAGCAGGCCCAGCCCGACCAGCTGCAGCACCATGAACTGCATCATGCCGGCGTAGATGTCGGTGAGCTTCCAGTCGGGCACCACGCCTTTCAGGAAATAGGCCGACAGCGCCACCGGCGGCGATAGCCACGCCGTCTGCAGGCACACCGCCACCAGCGTGCAGAACCAGACGAGGTCGATGCCGAGCTTCTGCACCAGCGGCAGCAGGATCGGCACGACGATCAGCACGATCGGCACCCATTCGAGCGGCCAGCCGAGCACAAAAATCACGGCCAGGATCAGGATCAGCATGATGGTCGGCGGCAGCGGCAGGTTGAGCAGCGCCTCGGCGATCATGTTGGCCGAGCCGAGCCGGGAGAATACCGCGCCGAAGTAGTTGGAAGCCGCCACCAGCAGCAGGATCATGCACGACACCTCGAGCGTCGCGTAGACGGACTTGCGCAGCTTGTCCCAGGTCAGGGTGCCTGAGGCCATCGTCATCACGAACACCACGAAGGCGCCGCAGGCACCCGCATCGGTGGGCGTGGCAATCCCGGCCAGGATGACGCCGAGCGTCGCCAGGATGACGATCACCACCGGCAGCACGCCGAGCGCCAGCTCCTTGAGCACGGCCGTGTTGGAGGCAAGGCGCTCCTCGATCGGCAGCGGCGGCCCGAGCGCGGGGTTGATGTAGCTGCGCGCCACGCAATAGATGATGTAGAGGGCGGAGAGGACCAGTCCGGGGATCACGGCGGCAGCGAACAGGTCGGTGGTGGGGACGCCGACGACGGGCCCCATCACGATCAGCATCACCGATGGCGGGATCAGGATGCCAAGCGTGCCGCCGGCGGTGATGGCGCCGGCGGACATGCGGATGTCGTAGCCGCTGCGCTTCATGCTGGGTGCCGCCATCACGCCGAGCAGCGTCACGGACGAGCCGACGATGCCGGTGGCGGCGGCGAAGATGGTGGCCGTGATTAGCACGGCGATGTAGAGCGAGCCTTTCACGCCGGCGAGCAGCTGCTGAATGCCGCGGAACAATCGCTGCATCAGCCCCGACTGTTCGAGCAGATAGCCCATAAACAGGAAGAAGGGCACCGACGCCAGCGACGTCTCCTTC
>DASTOW010000132.1:0-15271 GCA_035762425.1 Hyphomicrobiaceae bacterium
TTTCTGGCGCTCGGAGCGGTCCGTCGACGTATTGAACGAGCGCGCCCTGCAGCTGCTCGACGATGTCGGCGTGCAGGCATACGCCGAGCTGCCGGCTGTGGAGTTGCCGTACGGACGCAAGCGGGCGTTGGAAATCGCAACCACGCTCGCGCTGGATCCGGAGGTGCTGCTGCTCGACGAGCCGATGGCCGGCATGGGTGCGGAGGACATCAAGCGCACGTCGGCGCTGATCCGGCGCGTCGCCAAGGATCGCACCGTGCTGATGGTGGAGCACAACCTGTCGGTAGTGGCGGACCTGTCCGACCGGCTGACGGTGCTGGCGCGCGGCGAGATCCTGGCCGAGGGCACCTACGCAGAGGTCTCCAAGAACCCGCAGGTGGTGGAAGCCTACATGGGAACCGGCCATGAGTGAGGCACAGCTCACCGTCCGCGACCTGCACTCCTGGTACGGCGAGAGCCACATCCTGCACGGCATGAGTTTCGATGTGAACGCGGGCGAGGTCGTGACCCTGCTCGGGCGCAATGGCGCCGGCAAGACCACCACCATGCGTGCCGTGATGGGCATGGTTGCCAAGCGGCAGGGCTCGGTGCATTTCGAGGGCAAGGAGCTGATCCGGCTCAAGTCGGATCGCATCGCCCGACAGGGTCTCGCCTATTGCCCGGAAGAGCGCGGCATCTTCGCCAGCCTGAACGTGCGCGAGAACCTGATGCTGCCGCCCAAGGTGAAGGACGGCGGGCTGACGATCGAGCAGATTTACGATCTGTTTCCGAACCTGAAGGAGCGTAGCTCCAGCCAGGGCACCAAGCTGTCGGGCGGCGAGCAGCAGATGCTGGCCATCGCCCGCATCTTGCGCACCGGCGCCAAGCTGCTGCTGCTGGACGAGCCGACCGAAGGCCTGGCGCCGGTCATCGTGCAGCAGATCGGCCATACCATCCGCATGCTCCGCCAGCAGGGCTTCACCATCCTGCTGGTGGAACAGAACTTCCGCTTCGCTGCGACGGTGGCCGACCGCCACTACGTCGTCGAGCACGGCAAGGTGATCGACATGATCCCCAATGCCGCCATCGATGCGAACCGCGAGAAGCTCAGGTCGTATCTCGGTGTCTAGTCCAAGGAAGGAGCCAACAATGCATCACAGTTTGAAGACGTGGCTGACGGCCGGCGCGCTATGCGTCGCGGCCGGCTCCGCGCACGCACAATACAGCGACGGTACGATCAAGCTTGGCGTGATGAACGACCAGTCCGGCACCTATGCTGACCTGTCGGGCCAGGGCTCGGTGTGGGCGGCCAAGAAGGCCATCGAGGACTTCTGCAAGACCACCAAGTGCCACGACAAGATCGAGGTGGTGTTCGCAGACCACCAGAACAAGCCGGACATCGGCTCCAACGTGGTGCGGCAGTGGTTCGACGTCGACAAGGTCGACGCGGTGGTCGACGTGCCGACCTCGTCGGTGGCGCTGGCGGTCAACACCATCACCAAGGAAAAGAACAAGGTGTTCCTGGTGTCGGGCGCCGCGGCGTCCAACCTGACCGGCAAGGACTGCAGCCCCAATACGGTGCACTGGACCTATGACACCTGGGCGCTCGCCAACGGCACCGGCAAGGCCATCGTCAAGACCGGCGGCGACAGCTGGTTCTTCCTGACCGCCGACTACGCGTTCGGCCACGCGCTCGAGGCCGACACCGCGGCGGTGGTTGAAAAGAACGGCGGCAAGGTGGTGGGCAAAGTGCGCCATCCCTTCCCGGCGCAGGACTTCTCCTCGTTCCTGCTGCAGGCGCAGCAGTCCAAGGCCAAGATCATCGGCCTGGCCAACGCCGGCGCCGATACCACCAACGCCATCAAGCAGGCCTCCGAGTTCGGTATCGTTACGGGCGGCCAGAACCTCGCCGGCCTGCTGGTCTTCATCACCGATGTGCACGCGCTCGGCCTGAAGACGGCGCAGGGCCTGATCATGACGGAAGCCTGGTATTGGGACGGCAACGACAACAACCGCGCCTTCGCCAAGGAGTTCGCGCCGGCTAACAAGGGCAACATGCCGACCATGGTGCAGGCGGGCGTCTATTCGGCCGTGCTGCACTACCTGAAGGCCGTGCATGAGCTCAAGAGCGACGCCGACGGTGCCGCCGTGGTGGCCAAGATGAAGTCCATCCCGACCGACGACAAGCTGTTCGGCAAGGGCGAGATCCGCCAGGACGGCCGCAAGATCCACGACATGTATCTGTTCGAGGTGAAGAAGCCCGAAGAGAGCAAGGCGCCGTGGGACTACTACAAGGTGCGCGCCACCATCCCGGCGGCCGAGGCGTTCCGTCCGCTGGCCGACGGCCAGTGCCCGCTGGTGAAGTGACCAGGTCTGCCTCTCCCCGTTGCTGCGGGGAGGGGCTCGTGGCAGAGCCACGCTTTCGCCATCAGGTGCGGGGCGCAACGCATGTCGGAGCAAGTGCTGCCCCGCACCCTGGCCCTCTCCCCACCAAGACATGGGGACAGAGGATGAGGAGCGCTGGATGTTCGAGCTGATTGGCGTACCGCCGCAGGCCCTGTTCGGCCAGCTGCTGCTGGGCCTGATCAACGGCGCGTTCTACGCGCTGCTGTCGCTCGGGCTGGCGGTGATCTTCGGCCTGATGAACGTGATCAATTTCACGCACGGCGCCCAGTACATGATGGGCGCCTTCTGCTCCTGGATGCTGCTGCAGTATTTCGGCATTCCGTTCTGGGGTGCGCTGGTGCTGGCGCCGATCATCGTCGGTGCGACCGGCATCATCATCGAGCGGGTATTCATCTCGCGGCTGTACCATCTCGATCACCTGTACGGCCTGCTGCTGACCTTCGGGCTGGCGCTGATCATCGAGGGCCTGTTCCGTCAGCAGTACGGCTCCTCGGGCCTGCCCTATACCAATCCCATTCCCGGCGGCACCAACCTGGGCTTCATGTTTTTGCCCTGGTACCGCGGCTTCATCGTCGTCTTCTCGCTGGTGGTGTGCCTCGGCACCTGGTTCATGATCGAGAAGACCAAGCTCGGCTCGTATCTGCGCGCCGCCACCGAGCGGCCCGACCTGGTGCAGGCGTTCGGCATCAACGTGCCGCGCATGATCACGCTGACCTACGGTTTCGGCGTGGCGCTGGCGGCGCTGGCCGGCGTGCTGGCCGCGCCGATCTATTCGGTCAACCCGGTGATGGGCTCGTACCTCATCATCGTCGTGTTCGCGGTGGTCGTGATCGGCGGCATGGGCTCGATCCTGGGCTCGATCCTGACCGGCTTCGGGCTCGGCGTGGTGGAAGGCCTGACCAAGGTGTTTTATCCGGAAGCCTCCAACACCGTGATCTTCATCATCATGGCGATCGTGCTGATGCTGCGCCCGCAGGGCTTGTTCGGGACACCGAAATAGAGGGCGCCATGGAGACACGCGGCAACCAACAAACACTGCTTGTGTTCGCCATCCTGGTGGCGCTGGGGCTGGTGGCGCCGCTCGCCGTCTACCCGGTGTTCCTGATGAAGGTGCTGTGCTTTGCGCTGTTCGCCTGCGCCTTCAATCTGCTGATCGGCTACGTCGGCCTGCTGTCGTTCGGGCACGCGATGTTCTTCGGCTTTGCGGCCTACATCTCCGGCTACTCGGTGAAGGTGCTGGGCTGGCCGACCGAGGTCGGCATTCTGGCGGGTACGGCGGTGGCCGCGGCCCTGGGGCTGGTGGCGGGCGCCATCGCCATCCGCCGGCAAGGCATCTACTTTGCCATGGTGACGCTGGCGCTGTCGCAGATGGTATTCTTCTTCTGCCTGCAGGCCAAGTTCACCGGCGGCGAGGACGGCATCCAGGCCATCCCGCGCCGGCCGCTGCTCGGCTTCATCAATATCGCAAACGACTTCGTGTTCTACTACGTGGTGCTGGCCATCTTCTGCATCGGCTTCCTGATCATCTGGCGCACCATCCACTCGCCTTTTGGACAGGTGCTGAAAGCGATCCGCGAGAACGAGCCGCGCGCCATCTCGCTCGGCTACGCTGTCGACCGCTTCAAGCTGATCGCCTTCGTGCTGTCGGCGGCGCTGGCGGGTCTGGCCGGCGCAACCAAGGCCATCGTGTTCCAGCTCGCCTCCCTCACCGACGTTACCTGGCAGATGTCGGGCGAGGTGGTGCTGATGACGCTGGTCGGCGGCATGGGCACGGTGTTCGGCCCGATCGTCGGCGCCGGCATTATTATTACCATGCAAAACTATTTAGCCGGCTTCGGCGAATGGGTGCTGGTGATCCAGGGCGCCATCTTCGTCGTCACGGTGCTGCTGTTCCGACGCGGCATCGTTGGCGAGATCATGGCCCTGGCGCAGTATTTGCAGCGGCGCAGCCGCCCCGCGCCGATGCACGGCGCGACCCAACAGTCACCTGCGGAATAGGTTGACCCGATCGCGGCGTGCTACTGGGGCATCCGCGCTCACGAACGCATGGATGCAAAACCATGATGCAACGCATTGCCGCCGCGCGGGCTTTTTTTAGCAAGCTGTGGGCGCTGGCCCGCCCCTATTGGTTCGCCCAGGAGCGACAGCGCATCGAGTTTTGGGGCTTTTCCATCACGCTCAAGGAGGCGTGGATTGCCCGCGGCCTGCTGGTGACGATCATCGGCCTGAGCGTGCTCAGCGTGTACATGGCCAAGCTGTTCAACGACTGGAACGCCCGCTTCTACAATTCGCTGCAGGACAAGAATGCCGACGTGTTCTGGGCGGAGCTGCTGTACTGGGTGATCCTGGCCACCATCTTCATCACGGTTGCCGTTTACCGCCTATATCTGAGCCAGCTTCTGACCATCCGCTGGCGCCGCTGGCTGAGCGATGTGTACTTCCGCGACTGGCTGGCCGATCGCACCTACTATCGGCTCGAGGTCATCAACCCCGGCGGCACCGACAATCCCGAGCAGCGCATCGAGCAGGACTGTTCCACGTTCGCCACCCAGACCCTGAACCTCACCGTCAACCTGCTGCTGCAGATCATGACGCTCATCACGTTTGCAACCGTGCTGTGGGGGCTGTCGGGCAGCTTCCTGCTGCCGATCTTCGGCGGCATCGCCATCCCCGGCTACATGATGTGGGCCGCCATCCTGTACGCGGCGCTGGGCTCGTGGGTGACCTACCTGATCGGCCGGCCGCTGGTGCGAGTGAACTTCGAGCTTGAGCGCTATAACGCCGACTTCCGCTACCGCATGACGCGCATCCGCGAGAATGCCGAGAGCATTGCGCTCTACCGCGGCGAGGCGGATGAGGAGCGCAGCCTGCGCGGGGCGTTCGGGCGCATCTATTCGACGTGGCTCGACTTCATGCGCTACACCAAGCGGCTGACGGCGCTGACCGCATTTTATGGCCAGGCCTCATCGGTGTTTCCGATCATCGTCGCGGCCCCGCAGTATTTCGCGGGACAGATTCCGCTGGGCGTGCTGATGCAGACGGCGGGCGCTTTCGGCGAGGTGCAGAGCTCGCTGTCCTGGTTCATCGATTCCTACGCGCAGCTGGCGGCCTGGAAGGCGACCCTGGACCGCCTGACCGGCTTCCGCGATGCCATCAACAAGGCCAAGGCTACGGCCCGGACGGAGCATGCCTTTGACCGCGAGGACAGCCCGCGCGGCATGGTGCTCGAGAATGTCGACGTGCGGCTGCCGAACGGACAGGTGCTGATCGCAAACGTCAACCTCAACGTCGAGCAGGGCGATGCGTTGCTCGTGCGCGGTGCATCCGGCAGCGGCAAGACCACGTTGTTCCGCGTGCTGGCCGGGCTATGGCCGTTCGGTCGCGGGCGCGTGGCCCTGCCTGAGGACGCGCGCATCCTGTTCCTGCCGCAGAAGCCCTACCTGCCGCTCGGCACGTTGCGCCAGGTGCTGAGCTATCCGCAAGCGTCGGAGCAGCACACGGAGGCGGCCTGCCGCGAGGTTTTGGAGACCTGCGGCCTGTCGCATCTGGCGGCGCGGCTTGGCGAGTCCAATAACTGGTCGATGATCTTGTCGGGCGGCGAGCAGCAGCGCCTGGCGTTCGCGCGCGCCCTCCTCTTCCAGCCGAACTGGCTATTCCTCGACGAGGCGACGTCCGCGCTCGACGAGGAGGCGGAGCGGCGCATGTACGAGCTCGTGCGCGAACGCCTGCCCGGCGCCACCGTGCTCAGCATCGCGCATCGGGCGACCGCCTTTGCGCATCATCGACGGCAGCTGGTGGTGGACGGCAAGCAGCGGCGCGCCGAGGTGAGCGAGATGGTGGTTTGAGGGAGGTGTTGGCGTCGGTCGCCCTGCGAGGGGGGTTGCGACGCCACGAGCTTAGCCCCGCTGTTGGGGGAAATGCGCCGTTGGTAGCGCCGGGGCTAAGTGATGGCGGGCAGCCCTCCACTTGCAGGGGGCCAAGGGCCAAGCTAGCAGGCCGCGACCTGCCGGCAGCGCCCGACAAACTCGGCACCCTGCTCGATGGCGATCGAGGCGTGCTGAATGTCGCCTTCCACATGGGCCGAGGCCATCAGCACTACCGTCTTGCTGCGAATGCCGCCGACGATGCGACCAAGCACGACGACGCGCTCGCCGGCAATGTTGCCCTTTACGCGGCCGCGCTCCCTGACAACCACCTCGTCACCGGTGATGTCGCCTTCGAAGTCGCAGTCGATCTCGACTTTGCCCTCGCTGACGATGCTCAGGCGCTCGCCCGCGAGCTTGAGGCCCTCGTTGATCACCACTCCGTGCCGATTGATCATATTGAGCATGATGTGCGTCCTCGTTGCTGGGGAACCGACGTGTGCATCAGCAAACAAGCAATAGCGCGCGCAGAGGGTCGGCGAGCTTCACGCTTTTGACTGTGGGGGAGCTGTTGAGAAAAGCGCCATTGCGCTTCATCGCGGCGTAAAGGCAGCGGACCTGTGATTGACTGTCCGCTATCCGATAGCGCGTTGCAGCCGGCATCCCGAACCTGATCTGCGATGCGGCAGAACGACGGCAAAGCGGCGGCAATCCACTGACGAGAATTTGAAAGCGATCGCCACCAAATTGGCAACTCCGCGGAGTTGATGCGCAGGCACCATATCGGCGGCGTAGTGAGCCGATTGCGAAGTTCGCCAGTGCCTGCGGCTGGGTCCTGCAGCGAACGTCGCCATCACCAGGGACACTAGAGCCATAGGTCTTTCCAGTGTGATGCAGTCGAGAAATTCGCGGGGCACCAAGCCGCAAACACTGGCGAACTTCTTGATCATCACACTGGTTTTTTTGCGGGGATGTGCCGATGAGTACGCTCTATCATGACCTGGGACTGAAAGAGAGTGCCAGCCAAGAGCAGGTGAAAGCTGCGTTCCGCCAGCTGGCGCGACGCTTCCATCCCGACGTCAACGACGGCGACGTGGTCGCCGAGCAGCGCTTCAAGGAAGTGAACCAGGCCTACGAGACACTGGCCGATCCGGAGGCGCGAGCGGCCTACGACCGCGCGCTTGTGTGCCGGGCCGGCGAGGTGCGCAAGCAGCGCCGGAACTTTGCCGCCACTGCAGGCGTGAGCTTTGCCGTGACGCTCAGCTGCATTGGCCTCGCGGTATGGTGGATGCACACCAAGCGCGTGCCCGAGGCGGCTCAGGTGGGCGTTGCGGTTGCGGCCGAGCGTGTGCAGGTCGCCGGTGCGCAGGAGCCGGGACAGGCCGGCGGCGATGCGAAGGTGGCGCTCGCAAGCTCGGCGACCTTGCCGCACGTGCGGGCCCGAGGGTCGGGCTGGGTGGCCTATCACAACCAGGAACTCAAGTTCTCGCTCAAGTATCCGGCCGACGTGTTCGCCCACGATATCGGATCGTCGACCGAGAACGTGCGCACCTTCGTCTCGAGCGACGGCGCAGCCGTGTTGAACATCTTCACCGCCGGCAACATTACCGGGGCGAGCGTTGCCCGCTATCGCCGCACGCGCATGGAGGAGCACTATGCCGGTGCCGCCTTCGAGAACAGCCCGCTGCGCAAGTACTGGTTCGTTCTGTCGGGCACGCAAGGCGACAGGGTGTTCTACGAGCGCGTGGCGTTTTCCTGCGACGGCGAGGTGATCCACGGCTGGCAGATGCTGTTCCCGGTCAGCCAGCGCACCGTCTACGACCTCGTGGCCGACGAGGTGGATCGGACCTACAAGCAAAGGACCAAGCCCGGCGCCCAGTGCAGGTGAAGACGGTAGCGGTAGAAAACGCGACTTTGCTGTTCCCTCGGTAACTGCGCGGGTCCGTGGTCGGGGCTCAGGATGCGGCAAATCGCAGAAAGGGCCGCGTCGTGCATCGCTGCATCACAGCCATCGTTGCCATAGCCAGTCTCAGCTTGATGAGCGCGACGGTGCTCGCCGCCCAGACGCAGACACCGATCCGCAAGGTGGTGCTGGCAGCGGAAGCGACGAAGATGTTCGGCGCCTACAAACGGGTGGTCAACCCGGTCGTGCAGTCTGGCGATCCGATCCATCTCTACAGCGAGCCCGGCGACTTCGGCTGGCGGTCCACGGACATGGCGCGCTTCCATGTGGTGGCCACCGTCGAGATCCGCGGGCGCAATGGCCAGGTCACGGGCCAAGTCACGGGCAAGGGTGAGCCGCGGCCGCTGCAGTACGAGGGCGCGGCGCGGCCGGAGAATTTCTTCTTCTCGCTTAGCGTCAAGGTGGACGGCCGGGTCGGGGCCTACGAACTCGTCTTGCGCTTGCGTGACGTGGCAAACGGCCAGACGGTCGAGCGCGTGTTTCCGTTCGTGCTGGCTCAGCATCGCCAGGAGCCGCGCCCGAGCGAACCGGTGCTGACTTCGCAGACGAGCAAACCTGCTGCGTCCAGCGAGCCGGCCAAACCCAGCACGACCGCCGAGCCGGCGAAGCCTGCGACCGCGACCGAGGCGGCCAAGCGCGTCCAGTGCAAGCAGTACTTCCCGCAGGTCGGCGAGATGCTCGTGGTGGGGTGTGCGCCGTAGGCGTGCAGCGGTTCAGTTTTCAGTTGTCTGGCGCGTGCAGTCTTGCTCTGACCGCGGTAATATTGCTCATTGTCGAGGGGGCAAGGATTGCCGCGCATGATCACCCGCAGGCCATTCGGCCTTGTTGTTCTGGTGACGGCCCTCGTTGCATCCGCGCTGGCTTTTCCAGCTTCGGCTCAGCACAAGCGTGCCGGCAAGTCGGCTGCGGCCCATGCTGGACCATGCCGCGCCTCCATGAGCGACCTGCAGGGCTTTAAGGAGGCGCTGCTTGAGCACGACCTCGCCCGTCAGGGCTTCAGGAGTTCAAGACCGGCTACTACGCGACGCCGAGCGCGCTCAATCAGGACTTGGCAAAGCAGACGCCGGAAGAGCTTGTTGCACGGACCGGCAAGGCGCTTGCAGCGGCAGCCGACGCCCAAGCCGGGATGCTCGTGTACGCCGTCACGCGCAGGCCGGTCGGCGGCGACCTGCTTTGCATCTGGCTGCTGAGCGCCAATGGCCTACTGGCTGCCGAAACATCGCCAGCGTGGCCGGCTCAGTCGGTGGCGTTTCTAGCGCGGCTATCTCTGCGCGTCGAAAGCCGCACCGCGGCTCGTCAACCCACCTTGCGCCTTGGTCCCGTGCGCGCTCCCGCCAAGGCCGAGACCGTCCATGCTGCGCAGGGGCCGTCCATGCAGCTGCTCGCTGCATTGCTGCTGCCGGGGCCGATCAAGCAGAAGCTGGAGGAGGCAAGATTTTCGCGTCTCCTCATACTGCCGGCGGCCGACATCGGCACGGTTCCCTGGCCTGCACTACCCTTGGGCGACGGCCAACTCATCGATCAGTCTGCCGTGGTCGTGCTGGCCGACATCGACTGGATCATGAAGGCGCAGGAACACGTCGATCGCAAAGAAAGCACCGCATTGGTGGTGGGCGATCCGGACCTCAGCGGCGACCCAATCCTGGAATTCTCGCCCATCCCGGCCTCCCGCAATGAGGCCTTGGCCGTCGCCTCCAAGTGGGGCGCAACGACCATGCCGTTGATCGGGGAGCGCGCAGATCGGACAGCGGTGATGGCGGCGCTGAGCGGTCGGACGGACCAGCTCGGTCTCGTCTATTTCGCTACCCACGGCATCAGCGACGACGGCAATCCGATGGACGGCAGCTTCCTAGCGCTGAAAGGGGGCCACCTCTATGCGCGCGACATCAAGAAGCTGGTTCTGCTCGGCCGGCCGATGGTGGTGATGAGCGCCTGCCAGACCGGCCTCGGCAAGACGTTCGATGCCGGCGTGTTCGGCCTGGCGCGGGCATGGTGGCAGGCCGGCGCGCGGCACGTGGTGATGAGCCTGTGGAATGTCGACGATGCGGCGACCAACGACCTGATGACCGACTTCGTGGCCCAGGTGGCCGCGGACCGGTCGGCGCAGGATGGCAGCAGGTTGACGCTCGCGCACGAGGAGGCGCTGCGGCAGGCGATGCTGGCCGCCCGCCAGCGCAATGCAGATCCGGCGCTATGGGCGAGCTTTGCGCTGTTCGGCATGCCGACGCCGACGGCAGCCGAGGGGCCGGGCCGAAGGTCGGTTCGTCCGTGAATCTGGCCCATCCCTAGCCAGGGCGACGGCGCGAGGTTGCGCGGTCAGATCAGCGTGCCGGGTGAGCCATCCGGCCGCGGCGGCAGCCGGCGAAGATGTCGAGTTCGCGCGTGTAATCCTTGGTCTCGACGTCCAGCAAGCCGAGCACGGAATGAAAGAAGTTGTCGTGGCTCAGCGGCTCGTGCCTGCGACGCTCAAGACAGGCCGTGTCGATCTGGAAGTCTGCCTGCATTTGCGGCGACACCCACAGCAGCATCGGCACATGCTTCTGCACGTCGGGGGCAAGGGCATACGGAAGGCCGTGCAGGTACATGTTGTTCTCGCCAAGCGACTCGCCGTGATCGGACAGGTAGAGCATCGTTGAAGGCAAGCCGCGCTTGTCGTTCACTCGCAGCAGTTCGATGACCTGGGCGAGAACATAGTCTGTATAGACGATGGTGTTGTCGTAACCGTTGATGATCTCGGAGCGCTGGCAACGGCTGAACTGGCTTTCCCTGCACGCCGGCTGAAAACGCTCGAAGTCCGCCGGATAGCGCTTGTAGTACGCAGGCCCGTGACTTCCCATCATGTGCAGGACAATGACCGAATCGCCCTGCATGGCGTCGATCTTGTCCTGCAGGCCCTTGACGAGGTTTTCGTCGCGCGACTCGCCTAGCTCAAACAGCGCGCGCGTGCCCGCGCGCTCCAGCTGCTCGATCGGCACGCCCTTGCATACGCCCGCGCAGCCGCCCTGGTTCTCTCGCCACAGCACCGAGAAACCGGCGCGCTGCAGAATTTGCAGCAAGCCCTCGCGCTGGATCGTTCGCGGACCCGTCTGGCCGGATCGGCCCAGGCCGGAAAACATGCACGGCAGCGACTGGGCGGTGGCGGTGCCGCACGAGAAGGCGCTGGTGTAGTTGATGAGGTCCGGCACCTTGCTCAGCAAGGGGTTCGTCTCGCGGTCGTAGCCGTTGAGCGAGAAATTGGCTGCCCGTGCCGTTTCACCGATCACGAGAACGGTGAGGGACCGCCCGTTACGGCCCGACCAGGCGCCGCCCTTGTGTGCGGCTTGTCCCAACGGCACCGAAGCAATCGCATGCGATCGCAGATGCGGGCGCACGTAGTCGGCGAGCGCAGCCAGATAGTTGAGCGGCATGAAGACGTGCAGCAGGATGCGATGCTCGCGAAACACGGAGGTGATGCCTTGCGCGAAGGGAAACGCCAGCAGCACGATGGCGGCGAGCAAGACCGTTGTTGCCTTGGCCCTGAACCAAACCTCCTGCCAGAAGGTGCGGTATGTGATCGTGCACGTCCACAGCAGCAGGGTCGGCAGCCCGCCAAGGATCACAACGTACCAGACCAACTTCAGCGTGATGAGATCGGCGGCCTCCGCCGCGTTGGTCAGAAAGACGTTGCGCACCATGTCGCCGTCGATGGCAACGCCGTACTCATTTGTGAAGTAGGCGACAGCTGCGCTGGCCAGCAGGAATAGGCTCATGGCCGGCTTGAAGATGCCGGGCACGGCGAACGCGCCGAAAAAGAGCACGAGGCAACAGAACGCCACCACCACCAACGCCGCCACGAACAGCAGCTCATAGGGATTTCTCGGGGCAACTGTGGCAAACAGTTGCCGCCAGAATGCGAGATTGAGCACGGCCACGAAAAAGGCGGCAGCCAACGCAGTGGCCGCCTCGGGACGTAGGCGTCCGATCATTGCAAGTCCGCAGCGCAGGCCAACCCCCCAATGCAAAGTTCAGCTCACACCTCATGGCGCAAACTGCGGCGAATTCTCGGCAATCTGTCGAGCGCAACCGTTGTTGATCGCCGACGCCCTTGCGGCGAGAAGGTTAAGTTCGCCCGAAGCAATGGCGCTTGCCGTTCGCGGCGCCGTTGATCTGGATCAAAACCTTACCGCACGGCTCGGGTCTTTCCGCGCACAGCGGGTGGCCAGCCAGGACAGCGGTCCGCAGCTCAATTTGCCAGGATGATGAAGTCGGTGCCCCAGGCGCGCATCTGGCGGCTGGGGCCCTGATCGGACACGATCAGGGTGGCGCCGGGCGTCAGCATGCCGGAAATGCGCTCGGTGATTTCGGCCGGCAGCTCGATGCGGTCGAGGGCGCGCCCGGCGTCGGATGCCCCAGCCTTTTGCGGATAGGAGACGGCGGTCCAGCGCATGTGCGTGCCGTCGCCGGCCGTCTGCACGGCGGTGTAGACGTGCGTGCCGATGGGGTGATCGGCGTCGCGGATGGCAACGGGGGCGTCGAGCAGTGGCAGGAAGCCGTGGCGGACGTAGACGCGCTGGGTAGCGCGGCTGATGAACACCGACACGGCCGTTGCCTTGAGCGCCGCCTCGCGTTCAGCCGTCGCCTCGCCGATCTTGGCGCGGGCGACTTCGCGCTGCAGCTCGCTGGCAAGCGCCGCGGCGAGGGCGAGCCGATCCTGCTCCTGTTTCGGCAGGCTGGCCAGTTTGACGCTTGCTCCTGATGCGGTCGCGAGTTGCGGACGCTGCGGTTTGAACAGGCGCGGGTGCTCGATGGAGGCCGGCGACAGCTCGACGTTGGCAATGATTACCCGGGCGCCCAATCTGGTCAGACGAAACAGGTGGATGGCATAGGCATGCGGCAGCCGCACGCAGCCATGCGAGGCCGGTCGGCCGGTGACGATGCCGGAGTGAAGTGCAACTCCCGACATGGTGAGGCGCTGCATGTAGGGCATCGAAGCGCCGCGGTAGATGTTGGAGAAGTGGTCCTTCTCCTTGTCGATGATGCTGAAGATGCCGGTGGGCGTGGGGAAGCCACCGGTGCCCGTGGAGACGGTCGCCTGCTCAACGAGGCCGTCCTGGTCGAACAGGCGCAGGGTCTGGCGGTCGATGGAGATGATGATCTGCAGCGGGCCGTTTGGCTTGCGCGCGACCGCCATGGGCTCGACGCGCCGGGCCGTCTGGTCGCCGGGCCGCTGCGCGCTCGTTGCCGGGACCGCCATCGCGTACACTAGCGCGACCAGCATGCCGAGCAGCAGTGCGCCGTGCCAACGTCCGACGCCCGGTCCGTCTCGCCTCATGCAGCGCATGCGTTCGCTCCCCCGCGACCGATCCGACGGGCAACTGTCGCTGACCCGCGCGCGGCGTGCAAGACGGCATGGGGAAGCGTATCGGTAACGTATCTGCTACCGTGCGTCCTGCAGCTTGCCGAGCAGGCGTGCCAGATCGCGCTGCTCGGTCTTGGTGAGGCGCGCCGCCAGCCCGCCCTCGAAGGCGCGCACCTTCTCGCGGGCTGCGAGATAGGTAGCCTCGGCGGCCCGCTCGAGGTAGAGGGCGTGGCAGCGCCGATCGCTCAGCAGCACCTCGCGGCGGATCAACCCCCGCCTCTCCAGCCGCACCACCACCGGGCTCATGGTCGACTTGTCGACGCCGAAAGCGGCGGCCAGCGCCACCTGCGTGATGCCCGGATTGGCGCGCACCAGCGTCAGTACCCCATAGGAGCCGGGCGTGAGGTCGAGGCCGGCGAGAATGGCCTCGAACTCGCCGAAGATCTTGGCCTGGGTGCGCCGGACCAGATAGCCGACGTAGGAGGGGAGCTCGTCGAAATCGATGGCCCGCGCATCCGTCTCGACGCCCTGCTTCAGCTTCAGCGCTGCGTTCGACCGTTTCATGCTGGCTCCAGACGTTCTGCGCGCACGCTATCTGCATCGCCAGGACGGCTCAAGGCCGGCCGGTGGTGGGTGGTGGGCGGGTCGGCTGTGCCGCCATTGTTTCACGTGCAACATCTAGCCTTGCAGTGTTCCACGTGGAACTGCACGAGCAGGCGGGCCGGGCGAGGGTGGTGGCACCAGTCGCATTGACGAGGCCGGCCATGACGATGCAAGCTCTGCTCTTTCTGATCGCCTTCTCCCTGCTCAAAGGCGTGCTGTTCGGCATGCTGTTCGCTTGGATGTTCCCGCCCCTGCACCGCTATCTCCTCGCCCGAATGGGTCGCGACGTCGGGCCCTTGCTGCAGGTCGGGTTCGGCAGCCGTCTCTACTGGGGATTGGCCGTGCTGTCGGGGGCCGGTTTCGCGATGATCGACCTCATCGACCGCGTCAGCGAGGCGGCCGCACTGCCGGGCTTGCTGCTGTGGGCCGTGATCGGCCTGTTCGGTCTGACGGCCTGCGGCACGGTGCTGATCGTCTCGGCCATGCCGCGCGAGCCTTCGTTCGGACCAAGCGCCAGCGGTTCGGCCGGTGCGGCGCTTACACCGCAGACATAGCGCGTGCCATGACCCGTCGCCCGAAACCGGCGCATCGCCTCAGTTGCGCCGCATCATCGACGTCGCTCAGCGTGGCAACGAAGCCGACCGACTGGCCGCCGAGGTTGGCCAACGTATCGGCGAGCGCGTGCGCGCTCGACCAGCGGACATTGGCGAATGGGCGTAGCGTATGCGGCCGGCGCCGAGCTCCGACCAGCCAGTAGCCGCCGTCGGTTGCCCGGCCAAACACGCATTGATTGCGGCCGAGGAGCTGGAACGCGTGCACGATGTGTGCAGGCGTGATGCCGGGGATGTCGGTGCCGATGATCACCACGGGTCCGGGAGCCGCTCGATCGAGGATGCGCTGCATGCGCTGGCCAAGGTCGCCGCGCCCCTGTGCCAAGCGCGTCAACCGCAGCGGCCAGTGTCGGCTTGCTTGGCTCGCATCGGGTGCAACCCATAGCGAGGCCTGCCAGCGCCGATCGAATGCGACCCGGGCAACCAATGCCGCCGTACAATGGCGTGCCAAGCGCGTCGCTGCGGTGACGCCCACCTGGCGCGCCAGCCTAGTCTTGACGGCGCCGGC
>DASTOW010000133.1:0-15205 GCA_035762425.1 Hyphomicrobiaceae bacterium
CGGCGCCTGGGGCACGGCGCTGGCCCAGACCGCGCGTCTGGCCGGTCGCGAGGTGCTGCTGTGGGCGCTCGAGGCCGATGTGGTGGCCGAGATCAACTCGCGCCACGCCAACACGCCGTTCCTGCCGGGTGTGCCGCTCGATCCTGCACTGCGCGCGACCGTCACACTGGCCGACGTCGCGGCGTGCGATGCCGTGTTGATGGTGGTGCCTGCCCAGCATGTGCGGACCATCGCCGGGCAACTCACCCCTTACCTTTCGCGCGGCAAGCCTGTCGTCATGTGCGCCAAGGGGCTTGAGCAGTCGACCGGCAAGCTGATGGGCGAAGTAATGGCGGAAGCCCTGCCGGCCGCGACCCAGGCCGTGCTGTCGGGTCCGAGCTTCGCCGCCGATGTAGCGCGTGGGCTGCCGGCCGCGGTCACCATCGCCACCGCCGAGGAGAGCCTGGGCCAGCAACTTGCTGTCGCGCTCGGATACCGCAACCTGCGCATCTACTGGTCGGGTGATCTGATCGGCGTGCAACTCGGCGGTGCCCTCAAGAATGTGCTCGCCATCGCCGCTGGCATCGTGCACGGGCGTGGCCTTGGTGCCAGCGCGCATGCTGCCCTGGTTACGCGCGGGTTCGCCGAACTGCGCCGGTTCGGGTCGGCGCTCGGTGCCAAACCCGAGACGCTGATGGGCCTGTCCGGGCTCGGCGATTTGCTGCTCACCTGTGGCAGTCCGCAATCACGCAACATGAGCCTCGGACACGCGCTGGGCGAGGGCAAGTCGCTCAAGTCCGTGCTGGAGAGCCGGCGCTCGGTGGCCGAGGGCGTCTACACGGCCGCCGCCGTGACGCGCGTTGCGGGCCGGCATGGCATCGAGATGCCGATCTGCGAGGCCGTGCATGCCATCGTCGGCGACAAGGTATCCATCGACGCCGCCATTGATGCTCTGCTATCCCGGCCGTTCAAGGCAGAGACCTGAGCGTCAGCACGCTGCGCGGATAGATGGAACGGCCCTTGCGCACGACCGATCAGAGCACCCTGGCATTCCCCGTCGCCGAGCCGCCAGCGCCTGGCAAGGTGGTAGAAATCGCGGCCGGCATACTGTGGGTGCGCATTCCCCTGCCCTTCCGCCTCAACCACATCAACGTGTACCTCATCGAGGACGGCGACGGCTGGGCCGTGCTCGACACCGGCATCGATAACGAGGCAACGCAGGCCCTCTGGAGCAGCCTGGTCGACGGCCCGCTGCAAGGCCGGCGCCTCACTCGTCTGATCGTCACCCACTACCACCCCGACCACATCGGCCTCGCCGGCTGGCTGTGCGATCGCTTCGAGCTGCCGCTCCTGGCCAGCCAGACAACCTATCTTGGCTGCCTCAACATCTCGCTCAGCCCCGGCGCGCTCGATGCCAAGCCCTATCGCGACTTCTACCTGCGCCATGGGCTCGACCCGGCCACCACCCAGCGCGTCGCCACTCAGGGCCACGGTTATCTGAAGATGGTCTCGGGGCTGCCGCTGACCTTCCAGCGGCTGGTGGCAGGCGACACGCTGGAAATCGGCGGGCGCAGCTTCGAGGTATTGACCGGCAACGGCCACGCTCCCGAGCAGGTCATGCTGCATTGCGCGGCCGACAAGCTGTTTCTGGCCGCCGACCAGGTGCTAGCCAAGATCACCCCCAACATCAGCGTTTGGGCCGTCGAGCCGGACGGCGATCCGCTCGGCCTCTACCTGCGTTCCCTGCATGCGCTAAAGGCGCAGATCCCTGCCGATGTGCTGGTGCTGCCGGGCCACCAGCTGCCCTTCCATGGTTTGCATACACGCAGCGAAGAGCTGATCGCTCATCACCAGCTGCGCTGCGCCATGATCGCCGAAGCTTGTCGCCTGGCGCCCCGCACCGTGGCCGACCTGGTGCCGGTGCTGTTCCACCGCAACCTCGACCCGCACCAGATGAGCTTTGCCTTCAGCGAGGCGATGGCGCACGTCAATCATATGCTGCGCCGGGGCGAACTCGCCTGGGCGCCCGGCAGCGACGACGTCGAGCGCGTCATCGTCCGCGACTGAGGCCCGTACCGGCAAATCTAGCTTGGTTGACGTGTTGCCTCTGTGCGGTGCGCCCGAGGTCGATAACCATGCCGATTGCTGGGGAAAGCCGCGCCGGGAGCCTGCGAATTGCGGGGACAACGGCGGTGCGGCGGCTGGCGGCAGGTATCGCACATGTTAGCATGGCCGGATTTGCGCCCGTCTTCACCCTTCGCCTGTAGGCGCCCATGAGCATCGGCATAGCCGCCAACATGCGCACCCGTCGCCAGCCTGCCCAGAGCTGGACAGCGGGCGAGCCGGATTGGCCGCGCCTGTGCGACAAGGTTCTGGTGTTTGCCGGCGCCGAAGGTGAGGCGCTGTCCCGCTGCAAGCCGATGCTCGATGTGCTGGCCACCTGTGCCCGTGATGTGGTCTTGCTCGCGCGTGCAGCGGGCTGGCGCATGGAGATCGATGCGCTGGCGACCCGCACCACCGATTTCGATGATGACGGCCTGGCCAGCAATGCAGCCGACAAGGCCGTGTCCGTCTGGCGCTTGGCGCGCATCATCGAGGCTGAGCAGCCCGACGTCGTGCATCTGGTCGGGTCGCGCTCGATCGTGATGGGTGGACTTGCCCTGCGGTTGCAGCCGGTGCCGCGCGTCATGCTGCACGTTACCGGGCCTGGACCGCTCGGTATCGCGACGGGACGGCTGTCGCGCATCGCACGCCGAGCGGCCGTGCGCCTCGTCGCATCGATGCTGCGTGATCCGGCCGCCTACCTGCTGGTCGAAAACCCGAGCGACCTTGCCCTTCTGCGCGCCGACGGTGTCGATCCGGGCGCGCGCTTTGCCATTCTGGGCGGACCGGGCGTCGACCCGCAGCAGGTGCAGGCACTGCCGCCTCCTGCCAACGTCGTGCCGGTTGCGGCGTTCGTGGGCGACATGACCAAAGGCAACGGCGTCGACCTGCTATTCCAGGCCTGCGACCGGGCGGCGGCGCTCGGCATGCCGGTCTCGCTGCACCTGTATGGCGAACGCGACGCCGCCGATGCCAATGCCATCGACGGATCAGAGCTCAACGCTGCCGCCGCGCGCAACGCGGGTCAATGGCAAAGCCCTGTCGCCGACGTGCATGATGTATGGCGCCGGGCCGACATCTGCGTGCTGCCCGCGCGGCACGGCGGGGGCATGCCACGTGCGCTCCTGGAGGCCGCCGCCTGCGCCCGCCCGCTCGTGGTGACCGATGTGCCCGGCGTGCGCGACTTCGTACGCAACGGCGTCGAGGGCCTAGTGGTGCCGCCCGGCGATGCGGCGGTGCTGGCCGACGCGCTACGGCAGCTGGCGCGGGACCCCGATCTGCGCGAGCGGATGGGCGAGGCCGCGCGCCTGCGCCTGCTGCATGGCTACACCGACACGCACTTGCGCGAAGCGCTGCGGGCGGCCTATCAGTCCCTGTTGGGAAGGAAGGGGACGCGCTGATGGGCGGGCTCGCTGCGCATGTCCCTGACGCGGGCGATGACGGGCCAG
The DNA here is from genome assembly GCA_035762425.1 of Hyphomicrobiaceae bacterium. Classification (GTDB taxonomy): domain Bacteria; phylum Pseudomonadota; class Alphaproteobacteria; order Rhizobiales; family Hyphomicrobiaceae; genus AWTP1-13. Next base: position 3,531 of record DASTOW010000133.1, read on the forward strand.
GCGCAGCCGCCAATCAGCTCGGCCAGCGAATGCACGGTCATACCCTCGATCGGAATGCGGCGGCGCCGGCCCAGCCCCATCAACTGGGCGTCGCGTACGCCGACCGCCACCTCCACCTCGTGCGGTAGCCGCTCAATCTGCATGCGCGCCACCTCGGCGCCGCCCATTTCGACGGCGAGCGTCATGCGATGGCGCCGCAGCACCGGGTCCCACTCGGCCGCCGCCAGAGCGCGCAGATTGCCGCCGGTTTGGGCCAGCGCGCCGTTGGCCGCCTTGACGGATGCCGCGACGGTCACCTCGACCTCGCTCCAGGAGGAATCGCCCGCGGTTGCCGCCTGCCCGCCACCGCCTGTGGACAGCAGCGCACGAGACGCTGCGGCCTTCAGGCAGCCGGACAACAGGTCGCTGACGGCCGTGCGCGTGATGCCCTCCGCCGGTGTGGTAGCCCTGCCGTTGATGGAGGCCCAGGCGTCCTTGTGCGCCTTGAGATCGACCATGAGCGTGCCGTCCTGCGACAGCTCGATGCGCGTCCAGCCGAGGCTTTCCTCGCCCATCAGCAGCCGTCGATAAGCGCCATAGCCGCGGTTCTTGTAGCTCCAGGACGCCTTGCCCTGCGCCCCGAGCGTCAGCACAGCCGTCGCCAGGATGGTGTTGACCTGCGCCACGCCGGCGCTGATGACGGGCTCCAGGTTCGCCCACTGCTGTTCGACGGCAGTCAGCGCCTCGCGTTCGGCGCTTGGCCCATCGAAGGTCGGCTCATGCCGGTCAGGCTTCGGCGGCTCGCTCGAGGTCGTGGCCGATACCAGCGACACGAGATCGGCAAAGGCGGCAAGCGGCTTGCGCGCCTTGGTCGGCTGGATGGTGACCTCGACCTCCTCGCCCGCGACGTGCGCCGCCGGTGGCTGGTCGCGCGGCAGCACGAACGCGAGCACCTTGCGGCGGTTGCGCAGCACATCGCGCCAGATAAGCGTAATGCCCGCGCCGATCAGGATGCCGCTGGCGATCAGAACTAGGGTGGTCGTCATGGCCGTTTCATCGATGCCGTGCAGCCATGTCGCCAATGAGGCACGGCACCCATTCTACTACCCGCGGGAATTGCAAGGACCCTATTTGGCAGGCCAGCGCAGGACGCTACTTGCCCTGCCAGTCTGCCTTCACGTCCTGGCACTTGTTCTGGATGAAGTCGTTGATGTCCTCCACCACCGTGCTCTGCAGCACGCCGAACGTGTTGTCGGCGGCGGTGGCCGACCACAATGCACTCTTGGCCAGCATAGGCGCTTCGATCTTGCCCCAGTTCATCACGGCCTTCACAGCCTTTCCGTCCGAAAAGGTGACTTTGGGCTGAATGTGCAGCTTAACCTGGTATTTCTCCGCTTCGCGGTCGAGTTCGCAGCTCACTTGGTGCTGGGGGAACTGTGCCTCGTAGTCCTTCTCGGACATGGCCTTGACCAGGGTGGCGCGGTCGAACTTCAGGTCGGCGCTGCAGCGCGCATCGCCCCAGGGCCAGGACAGTTTGCCCTTGGCCAGGATCTTGGTGATGTGCTCCTTGCGCCAGGTCTTGCGCACGCTGCAGGCCACGTCGCCGGTGTCGGGCTTGCGATTGTGCAGGGTCGAGCACAACGCCACCGCGCAAGCCCGCCGTACCTCACGCTCCTTCTTTTCCTCCTCGGTCTCTGGCGCGGCCGTGCTGGCAGCCGGCTTGTCCTGTGCCAGACTGCCGATGGGCGATAGCGCCAAGGCGGGAAGCAGTGCCAGACCAAGCCAGCCAAGGCGCAAAGGTACGCACGACATCCGTTTCACTCCCCGTTTGTAGAACCGATATCCACCTGCGTCGTGGCAACGAGCCCCAAGTATGGCAAGCCCTTAGCGGTTCGACCAGACCAGCACCAGGCCGGAGGCCAGCAGCAGCGCCAGCACCACGCGGTCGAAGCGGCGGTCATCCAGGCGGTGGTAGAGCCAGGCGCCGAGCCGCCCGCCGATCAGCGTCGCCGGCAGCGATAGCGCCAGCGCCAGCAGCAGGCGGGTGCTGATCAGGCCCTGCGCAACGGTGGCCACCAGCATGGCCGACAGGATGGTAATGTTGAACGCCTGGAAGACGATACGGCGTTCCTCCTTGGGCCAGCCCTGCAGGGCCGCCCAGACGGTCGGCAGGGCGCCGGATAGGCCCGCCATGCCGCCGAGCACGCCGGCGGCCATCCCGACCACGGCCTCGGCGGCACGGCCGCCGGCACGCAGCTGGACGCGCCCTGCCGCGATCAGCATGAAGGCGCTGTAGCCGATCAGCACGGCGCCCACCGCAAGCTTGAAGGCGGTGAGCGGAACATGCGGTAGCAGCCAGCTGCCGATCGGTACCCCCAGCAGCCCTCCCGCCAGCAGAGGCGCGAGGCGGCGCCACTCGACCCGCGCCCAGATGCTGGGGATGGCGGTGAGATGGCCGACGATGGAGGCGGCCGAGACCAGCTGCGCCGCCAGCACCGGCTCCAGCGCCTGTAACCACAACGGCAGGGCGGTGAGGCCGGTGCCGAAGCCGGTCAGGCCATTGACGAAGCCGCCGGCCAGCGCGCCGGCCAGCAGGATGGCCAACGTGTGCCACTGCAAGAGGTTTTCGCTCATGAATTTCCGGTAATCTCCGACCCCGGCACAGGCGCTTGAAGTGCGGTTGCTGAACACCATATCTTAGCCACGAACACTGCCAGTGCCCACGCTGGGGCTGGACGTGCGGAGGCCGGATGGGTCCGCCTGAAGTTCAACAGTCAAGGCCGCTCAAGGAGGGCTTTGCGATGACGCGCATGTCTTTGTTGTCAAGCCCGCTTCTTCTGGGCTTTGAGGACATGGAAAGGCTGATCGACCGCGTAGGCAAGGGCGGCGACGGCTATCCCCCTTATAATATCGAGCGTATCGGTGGGGCTACCGGCAACGGCTTGGCTGCGGAACAAGCCGACAGGCTGCGCATTACCCTGGCGGTAGCTGGGTTCCAGCGCGATCAACTCGAGATCGTGTTGGAGGACAACCAGCTGACGATCCGAGGCCGCCAGGAGGACGACAAAACGCGCGACTATATTCATCGCGGAATTGCAGCCCGACAGTTCAGTCGCACCTTTGTGTTGGCGGATGGCATCGAGGTGAAATCGGCCGATCTCAGCAATGGGTTGCTGAGCGTGGATCTGGTCCGGCGCGGGCCGGATCGCATGGTCCGCCGCATCGAGATCGGTTGAGCCCAGAGTCTTTCGGGCAACACTGTGCGGGATCGAATCGCGTGAAGATGGCACCACGCATGGGGCAACGCGCCACAAGCGCAGGGCCTCTCCCGCGGGCATAATGTGCCAAGCAGAGGAGTAGCCGACGTGGAGAACAAGAATACGAAGGCTGCCAGGCAGGGGCGGCGCAAGGCCGTGGTTCTGCCGGTGCCGCCTGTGATGAGCATGAGCGACTTGGCCAAGCTTGGCGGCGGTAAGGTTGCCTACATCAAGATCATGACCTCGGATGAGGCCAAGGAGATGTTTCCGGCCATCGAGGGTTTGCCGCAGGGCATCAATCTGTTCGCGCTGCATGCGGCGGACGGAACACCGCTGGCGCTGACGGACAGCCATCAGGCGGCCGTGGGGCATGCAATGGGCGATGAGCTGGAGATCGCCAGCCTGCACTAAATCGGGCACGTTGCCCAAGAATTGGTCGCAAGGAATTCAACAGCGCCCTGGCCGCAAGGCCGGGGCGTTTTGCTTGGCGGGTATGACGGTTTGCTTTGAGGGGTATGAGCGAACTCGCTACCATCCGGCATTCATGATGTGCAGGGGATAGCCAGCCGATGCCGACCAGGATCTCACGCGCCGCCTATGCCGACATGTTCGGGCCGACCGTCGGCGACAGGGTGCGGCTCGCCGATACCGACCTGATTGTCGCGGTCGAGAAGGATCTCACCACCTACGGTGAGGAGGTGAAATTCGGTGGTGGGAAGGTGATCCGCGACGGCATGGGCCAGAGCCAGGCGAGCCGCGCCGAGGGCGCCGTCGACACCGTCATCACCAACGCGCTGATCATCGACTACACCGGCATCGTCAAGGCCGACGTCGGCATCCGTGACGGCCGCATTTGCGGCATCGGCAAAGCCGGCAATCCCGACATCCAGCCGGACGTCGACATCATCGTGGGGCCTGGCACCGAGGTCATCGCCGGAGAAGGCAAGATCCTCACCGCCGGCGGCATCGACAGCCACATCCACTTCATTTGCCCGCAGCAGATCGAAGAGGCGCTCAACTCCGGCATCACCATGATGATCGGCGGCGGCACCGGTCCCGCCACCGGCACGTCGGCGACGACCTGCACGCCGGGGCCGTGGCATCTCGCCCGCATGATCGAGGCGGCCGATGCGTTCCCGATGAACTTGGCCTTTGCCGGCAAGGGCAATGCGGCCAAGCCCGCGAGCCTGGTCGAGATGGTGCAGGCCGGAGCCTCTTGCCTCAAGCTGCACGAGGACTGGGGCACCACGCCGGCCACCATCGACTGCGCGCTGTCGGTGGCCGACGACCACGACGTGCAGGTGATGATCCACACCGACACGCTGAACGAGTCGGGCTTCGTCGAGGATACCATCGCCGCCTTCAAGGGCCGCACCATCCACGCCTTCCACACCGAAGGTGCTGGCGGCGGGCACGCGCCCGACATCATCAAGGTGGCGGGCCTGAAGAACGTGCTGCCGTCCTCCACCAATCCGACGCGGCCGTTCACGGTGAACACGCTCGAAGAGCACCTCGACATGCTGATGGTGTGCCACCATCTCGATCCGAACATCCCGGAGGACATCGCCTTCGCCGAGAGCCGCATCCGCCGCGAGACCATCGCCGCCGAGGACATCCTGCACGACATTGGCGCGCTCTCCATGCTGTCCTCCGACAGCCAGGCCATGGGTCGCGTGGGCGAGGTGATCATCCGCACCTGGCAGACCGCGCACAAAATGAAGGTGCAGCGCGGCGCCCTCAAAGAGGACAAAGGCGACAACGATAATTTCCGCGTCAAGCGCTACGTTGCCAAGTACACCATCAACCCCGCCATCGCGCATGGCGTGGGCCACGAACTCGGCTCCTTGGAAAAAGGCAAGCGCGCCGACCTGGTGCTGTGGAACCCGGCCTTCTTCGGCGTGAAGCCCGACATGGTGATCCTCGGCGGCAGCATTGCCGCCGCCCCGATGGGCGATCCCAACGCGTCGATCCCGACCCCGCAGCCGGTGCACTATCGCCCCATGTTCGCGAGCTACGGCAAGGCCATCGCCTCCTCCGCCGTCACGTTCGTCAGCCAAGCGGCCGTGGACGGCCTGCTCGGCCGCCGCCTCGGCGTCGCCAAGCAGCTGCTTGCCGTCCGCAATACCCGCGGCGGCATCTCCAAGAAGTCGATGGCGCTCAACGACGCCACCCCCAACATCGAGGTGGACCCGGAAACCTACGAGGTGCGCGCCGACGGCGAACTGCTGACCTGCGAGCCCGCCAAGTCGCTGCCCATGACACAGCGCTATTTTTTGTTCTAACGTGTGGGCATGCTGAGAGCGACCCAGATCATCGTCGCTGGGACCTGGAAGGGCGCACCGGCCGATGTCGTGCACCTCGACTACGACCAGCGCACGCGCCGCCGCATCACGCTGACCGCGGTCGGCGGCCTCGAGTTCCTGCTCGACCTTGCCAAAACGCCGGTGCTGCGCGCTGGCGACGCCATCCGCCTCGAGGACGGCCGCATGATCGCCGTGGCGGCCGCCTCCGAGCGCCTGCTCGAGATCACCTGCCGCGACGGCCACGCGCTCGCCCGCATCGCCTGGCACCTCGGCAACCGTCACCTCGCGGCCGAGATCGCCGCCCGCGTCATCCATATCCGCGACGACCATGTGATTGCCGACATGGTGCGCGGCCTGGGCGCACAGGCACGCATCGTCTCGCGCCCTTTCAACCCCGAGGGTGGCGCCTACGGCGAAGGCGCCGTGCACGGCCACAGCCATGGCGGCCATTGGCACGGCCACCACCACGATCACTGATGGGCACACGCGTCGACCAGAACACGCTGTCATCCCCGCACGGCCGGGGACCCGCGACACCTCGCGGCCTGGACGAGGCAAGTATTGTGGATTCCCGCCAGTGCGGGAATGACGAGGACAGGGGGGCAGCTGCTACGCTCGCCCGCCTCATGACGTGGCTGTCGCCCGCCTACCCGGTGGGCGGCTTCTCCTATTCGCACGGCCTGGAATGGGTGGTCGAAGCAGGCCACGTGCGCGACTGCCGAAGCCTCGGCGACTGGATAGAGGACATTCTCACACTCGGCGCCGGACGCACCGACGCGATCTTTCTCGCTGAGGCTTGGCGAGCCGTTGCCGGCGGCGACCCGAAGCTCCTGCACGAAGTCGGCGAGCTTGCCGCTGCCTTCGCTCCCTCCGCCGAGCGACACCTGGAGAGCATGGCGCAGGGCACAGCGTTTCTGACCGCCACGCAGGCGGTGTGGCCGCACCCGGCGCTGGCCCTTCTCATGGGTGACGGCCAGCAGGTCGCCTATGCCGTCGCCGTTGGCGCCAGCGCAGCCGCGCACGGCCTGCCGCTGCCGGCCACGGCACAGGCCTTCGTGCAAGCCTTCGCCGCTAGCCTGGTGTCGGCCGGTATACGCCTCATACCCCTCGGCCAGACCGACGGCCTGCGTGTCATTGCCCGCCTTGAGCCGGTCATTCCACGCATCGTCGCGCGAGGGCTGGCAGCCAGCCTCGATGATGCCGGCGGCGCCGCCATCGCCGCCGATGTCGCCTCCATGCGCCACGAGACGCAGTACACGCGCTTGTTCCGCTCCTAGCCAAAACCCGCCAACGACCTCGAGGCCAGGATGCTGCCTCACTCACCTGGTTGGCCGGTGAAAACCGCCAACTGAGCGGCGAAAGCGCGCTTGAACGCCGGTCGTGCTTCGGCGCGGGCGACATACGCGGACAGGTTCGGAAATTCGTCCAGTATGCCCGACCCCTGCAACCTTTGCAGTACGTGCACCATCACTAGGTCAGCGGCGCTGAAGCCGCCGTCGAGCCAATCGGCACCGCCGAGGCGAGCCGAAAGCTCGCCAAGCCGCACCCGGATGCGATCGTCGACCATGCGCATGCGCTCCTCGCGCCAGCTCTTGTCGCGCTCCGCATAGGTGACGATGTCGCGATCGACAATGGGTGGCTCCACCGTGCTCAGCGCGGCAAACAGCCAGGCGATCGCGCGCGCCCGGGCGTTCGCATCCCTCGGCAGCAGGCCCGCATGACGTTCTGCGATGTGCAGCACGATCGCCCCCGACTCGAACAGGGCGAGATCGCCCTCTTCATAGGTTGGGATCTGCCCGAACGGATGCAGCGCACGATGCGCGGCCTCCTTCATCGCGCCGAACGAAATCAGACGAACATCATAAGGCTGGCCCACTTCTTCGAGCGCCCAACGAATGCGGGTGTCACGCGCCAGCCCCCTGCCGCGATCTGGCGACCGTTCGAAGGCGGTGATTGTTATGGTCATTCGTTTTCTCCTGCATGGCCGAGATTGCGCGCCGCTGCTCCCGACACGTGTGGTAGACCGAAATTCTGCCCTACTTGCGAAAAGCGCCAAACCAAGGACCCCCATGAGCACGCACGGCACCTATCTCGCGGTCTTCCTCAGCAACAAGAAGAGTGCGCGCTGGCAGGCCTGGTATGCGATGTCCGAAGCCGAGCGGCGCGCCAAGGACGAGATCGGGCTCGCCGCGCTGAAAGCCTGGGACGAAGCGCATAAGGCCGACATCGTCTATGTAAGCGGGCCGCTACACCAAGCGCACGTCACAGGATGGCGTAGCCGACGTTGTCAATGAGCTGACGGTTTTCGTCGTCGTGCGCGCGCCTACGCATGAGGCCGCGGCGAAGTTGTTCGAAGGCCATCCGCACTTCACGATTTTTCCTTGCGACGCCGTCGACGTGATGCCGCTGCTTGGCCCCAAACCTGACGCGTAGGCCGGCCGCTGGCTCGGGTATGCGCGCACGCAGAGCGTGTTTGAACGGGTACCGCGCTTGCCGCGGGCGAGACCGGTGGCCGGCGCGACAGCCGCCGTCGTTTCGGGTGCTGAATAAGGCTTGACCTGAGCTGGTGTGGTTAACCGTCTGCCACTAGATCATGCGGTTCACCGCAGACGTTCTTAGACGTCCATCAAACACGTGCGGTCGACGCTGCTGTGTCGGCAGCGCGCCGGGCTATATTTTCGAAGCCAATGTGTTGGAGGTAACCATGGCCATACTGAAAAAGGGTCTTTCGGGCGAACCCGTCCGGCGCCTGCAAGCCAAGCTTGGTGTGACGGCGGACGGCGAGTTTGGATCCGGCACCGAAAAGGCTCTCAAGGACTGGCAGACCAAGAACGGCCTCATCGCCGATGGCATCGCCGGACCCGACACCTTCATGGCGATGCAGCTTTACGAGTTGGTCCTGCTGAAGCCCGGCACGCGCGGCACTGCCGTCAAGCAGCTGCAGGAGAAGCTTGCCGTCACCGCCGACGGCCAGTTCGGCGCCGGCACCGAGAAGGCCGTGCGCGATTACCAGGCGAAGAACGGCCTGCAGGCCGACGGCGTGGCCGGGCCGGCAACGCTGGCGCACATGAAGCTGTTCAAGGAGATCACACCCGACACGGTGAAGGCCTCCCAAGTGTCGACCTCCTCGATCCCCGAAGCAGCCAAGGCCGCAGCGGCCGACGTTGGCAGCGGCATGCGCAGCATCTGGGATACGCTCAAGAGCTTCGTCTCGAAGTAGCGGGCGGCAGGCAGCACCGAAGGCTGGTGGCACGCCGGGCAAACGGCGCGGCATCGTCACGCGCTTGGTCGCTTGCAGGTCGCGGGTTACACTGCCGTGACTGTTGTGCGGCCTCCATCACCTCGGCAAGCATCCATGGCAAGCTCACCCAACGGCCCCCTGCGCGTCGGCATCGGCGGCCCCGTCGGCTCCGGCAAGACCGCATTGATGGAGGCGCTGTGCAAGACCTTGCGTGATCGCTACGACATGTGCGCCATCACCAACGATATCTACACCAAGGAGGATGCGCTGATCCTCACGCGCGCCGGCGCGCTGCCTGAGGAGCGCATCATGGGAGTGGAGACAGGCGGCTGCCCGCACACTGCCATCCGCGAAGATGCTTCCATCAACCTCGCCGCCATCACCGCCATGCGCGGCAAATATCCCAAGCTCGATGTGATCCTGATCGAGTCGGGCGGCGACAACCTCGCCGCCACCTTCAGCCCCGAGCTGGCCGACCTCACCATCTACGTGATCGACGTGGCGCAGGGCGAGAAGATCCCGCGCAAGGGCGGCCCCGGCATCACCCGCTCCGACCTGCTGGTGATCAACAAGATCGATCTTGCTCCCCACGTCGGCGCGTCGCTCGAGGTGATGGAGAAGGACACCAAGCGCATGCGCGGCGAACGCCCGTTCGTGTTCACCAACCTTAAGACCGGGAAGGGCGTCGACGTCGTGATCGGCTTCATCCAGCGCCAGGGCGGTCTGGCATGACACTACAAGCAGGTTGGCTCGCCATGGGCAAAGCGAACCGAACACGCTTCAGGCGAGCTAACGCGATGGCACTCCTGGCGGGGGTGTGGTTGCGGTGTCCTCCCTAATTATCCTGCATGCGCGTCGCATGCGCGCATGCAACGCAGAAGGCGGTGAAGCGCGGTGGGTCTTAACCAAGGCCGGCGCCAGGCTAGGTTAACGCGCACCTAACTGCGGGCGCCAAACGCTTGCATTCTCGGCATCGGGCTAAATCATTCTCAATGGGTCTCGGCTAGCCGATAGTCCTACCGGAGGCCTCATGCGTGTGATCGACACGGTACACAACGAGGAAGCTCGCCTCAACGCGCTCCGCGACCTGAAGCTGCTGGATACGCCGCCGAGCGAGAGCTTCGACCGCCTGACCAGGCTTGCCAGTCAGTTGCTGGCTGCGCCCGTTTCGACGATCTCGCTCACCGATCACGATCGGCAGTGGTTCAAGTCCAAGGTCGGTGTCGATATCACCGAGATCCCGCGCCATCAGGCGCCGTGCAGCTACGCCATTCAGGGCAACGACATCTTCGTCGTGCCGGACCTCGAGCTCGATCCGCGCTTTGCCGGTTCGCCGCTGGTGACGTCGGGCATCCGCTTCTACGCGGGTGCGCCACTCTTCACCCGCGCGGGGCATGGCCTTGGCACCATCTGCGTGGTGGATGTCAAGCCGCGTCAGATCGACGACGAGCACAAGCGGGTTCTGCACGACCTCGCCGGCATGGTCATGAGCCAGATCGAATTGCAGAGCATGATCGGCCGTGTCGACGCGACCAGCGGCCTGCCAAACCAGCATCAGCTCTTCGAGGATCTGGAGGAACGGGCCACGCGCAGTCCCGGCGAGCGGGTCTCGGCCGTGCTGATCGAGTTCGTTTCAGGCGACCAGTTCCACCGCAGCCAGCGCGTGGTAGGTCCTGATCGCGCCGACCGGTTCGCCGAGAAGGCGATGACCGTCGTCCTACGTCGCCTCGGCAATTCGGCCAAGCTCTATCACGTTGGCCCCATGCGATGCGTGGCGCTGCTTTCTGCCGATGCGCGATATCATGCGGCCTCTCTGGCCGCAGAACTCGCCGCCGATCTCGGCGAGCCGATCGACTGTGATGGCATCCCGCTCCTGCCGCATGCTGCGTTCGGCATGTACGAGTTCTCCGCCGGCGCCATATCTCCCCACGACGTGCTGCGACGGCTTATTGCCGCTTGTGACGACGCGCGCGTAAGCAATGTCGCCAGCGCTGCCTACAGCTCGGCTCACGACGAGATGCATGCGCGCCACTTTGCGCTGGTGAACGACTTCTCGGCAGCGCTGCGCGCCGAGGACCAGCTTTCTCTGGTGTACCAGCCGCGCATCGATATCAGCTCGGCACGACTGGTGGGTGCAGAGGCGCTGCTGCGCTGGCAGCATCCGCGCTTCGGCAGCGTCATGCCGGGCGAGTTCGTGCCGCTCCTGGAGCAGACGGCCCTGGCCCGGCCGATGACCGAGTGGGTGGCGCGTACCGCGCTGGCGCAGGCGCGCATCTGGCATCGCGATGGGCTGCGCCTGAGGACGTCGATCAATGCGTCGGCGCTCAACCTCAGCGAGGCCGATTTTGCCGAGCGGCTGCTGGGCGCCATCGACGCGGCCGGCATCGACACGTCGGATTTCGAGGTCGAGTTTACGGAAAGCGCAGTTGCGCGCGACCCCAAGCGGGTCATCGAGCAGCTCGACGAGTTGAGGCGCCAGGGTGTGGCCATCGCCATCGACGACTTCGGCACCGGCTACAGCAACCTCGGCTACATCCAGCACCTGCCGGTTACCGTCCTCAAGATCGATCGCTCGTTCATCGTGGATCTGGACCGCTCGAAGCGCGCCCGCACGCTTGTCAGCAGCATGATCGGCATGGCGCACGACCTTGGCTACACGGTCGTCGCCGAAGGCATCGAAACGCAGGAAATCTACGATATCCTGGCTTCACTCGGCTGCGACGAAGGCCAGGGCTACCTGATCTCGCAGCCGATCACGCCGCAGGTCTTCGACGCCTGGTGCGCCGGCCGCGCGGCGGCATAATCAATCATCGATATGGTTAGGGCTGCGCGCGCTACGACGTAGCGGCGCGGCAGTGCTCGTCGGCGGGCAGCGGATCGCAGTTCACGTCGCGC
>DASTOW010000134.1:0-12255 GCA_035762425.1 Hyphomicrobiaceae bacterium
TGCACGTCAACAACGGCAGCGAGGTGAACGATCGCAACCGCGACCGGCAGCGCGGCTACGAAGCGGCCTGCGCCGAGCTGAAGATTGCCAAGAAGAAGCGCGTCATAGCCGGCACCAACACCTTGGACGGCGGCGCCCAGGCGGTGGCAGAGGTGTTGGCCCTCGGCCGCCCGGTCGATACCCTGCAATGCGGCACTGACGTGCTGGCGGTGGGCGCCATTCTCGAATGCCAGCGGCGCGGCATCGCTGTGCCCGGGCAGCTGGCGATCACCGGGTTCGACGATCTTCCCATCGCCAGCGCCATCGTGCCCTCCCTCACCACGGTGAAGATAGACCGGATTGGCCTGGGCCGGCGGGCCGGTCGTGTCCTGCTGCAGCGGCTGTCGAATGAAGTGCTGCCGTCGAAGGCCATCGACGTCGGCTTCCAGATCGTGGAGAGGGCCAGCACCAAACCCCCACCAGGAAGGTAAATCTTACCCCCTGGAGCGCCCGTGCGGACGTGCACGTTGCGCAGCTGGCCCCATGCCTGTGAAGGCTGTCCGCAAATTCGGCAGGCCACGCATTTGTAAAACTTCTACAGGGCGGGTAGCTTCTGGCTGGGCTGGGAGCAGATCCCAAAGGGGTGCATGCATGACCAAGTCGGTGCCGGTGCGCGGCTCGTCCGAGACAGGCGACCCGCTGCTGTTGACGCCTGGGCCGTTGACGACATCCAAGCGCGTCAAAGCGGTCATGGTGCACGACTGGGGATCGCGCGACGCCGCCTTCCTCAGGATCAACAAGGAGGTGCTGGACCGGCTGCCCGACATCGTCAATGCGCGGGGCACCCATGTCACCGTGCCGATGCAGGGCTCCGGTACGTTCGCCGTCGAGGCCATGCTGACCACCTTCATCCCGGCGGGCGGGAAGGTGCTGCTCCTGATCAACGGCGCCTATGGGCAGCGCGCCAAAAAAATCTGCGACATCGCCAAGCGCGCCTACGCGGTGCACGAGACTGCCGAGGACACACCGCCCGATCTGGCCGCGGTCGACAAGATGCTGCAGGCTGACCAGGGCATCACACACGTGTTCGCAGTCTACTGCGAGACGACCAGCGGCATTCTCAATCCGATCGTCGAGATCGCCGCGCTCGTGCACGGGCACGGGCGCAGGCTGCTGATCGACGCCATGAGCGCATTCGGAGCACTGCCGCTCGATGCCGCCAGCACGACGTTCGATGCGGTTGCCGCCTCCTCCAACAAGTGCATCGAGGGCGTACCGGGACTGGGTTTCGTCATCTGCCGTCAGGCCGCACTGGCGCAAACCAAAGGCAACGCGACGACGCTGGTCCTTGATCTGCACGACCAGTGGCAGAACTTCACCAAGACGGGACAGTACCGCTTCACGCCGCCCATCCACGTCATCGTGTCCTTCCATCAAGCGCTCACCGAGTTCTGGGCCGAGGGCGGTCAACCCGGACGCGGCGGACGCTACACCGAGAACGGCAAGATCCTGATCGATGGCATGCGCAAGCTCGGCTTTGCCACGCTGCTGCCCGATCGTCTGCAGGCACCGATCATCATCACCTTCCACATGCCGAAGGACCCGCAATTCGTGTTCGAGGCCTTCTACGATCGCCTGAAGGAGCGCGGCTACGTGATCTATCCCGGCAAGCTGACGGTTGCCGACAGCTTCCGCATCGGCTGCATCGGCCGTCTCAACGCCGACCATATGCGCGGCGTGCTCGCGGCCGTTGCCGAGGTGCTGTCCGAGCTCGGCGTCAAGGACTTGAAGTCGGCCGCCTGAGCCGCCGCCGCAAGGAGCCAAGGGCATGCAGGAAAAAGTGAAAAAGGCCAAGCTGCCCATCAAGGCGCACGAGCAAATGCGCATCGCCGGCAAGCTCGTCGACGGCGAGGATCGCATCGAGGTGCGCAACCCCTATACCGGCGCCGTCGTCGCCACGGTGGCAGCGGCGAGCCCCGCGCAGGTGGCGCAAGCCTTTCGCATCGGCAACGCCTACACGTCCAAGCTGACCCGCTATGACCGCCAGAAAATCCTCACCACCACGGCCGAGATCCTGGCCCGGCGCCGCGAGGAGATCGCCCATCTCATCACCGCCGAGTCCGGGCTGTGCCTCAAGGACTCCCTCTACGAGGTCGGGCGCGCCTACGACGTCTATCTGTTGGCTGGGCAGATGGCGATCCGCGACGACAGCGAGGTCTATTCCTGCGACATCACTCCGCACGGCAAGCCGCGGCGCATCTATACCTCGCGCACGCCGGTGCTCGGCTGCATCTCGGCGATCACGCCCTTCAATCATCCTCTCAACATGATCAGCCACAAGATCGCGCCGGCCATCGCCACCAACAACCGGGTGGTAGCCAAGCCGACCGAGCTGACGCCGCTGACCGCCCTGCTGCTGGCCGACATCCTCTACGAGGCCGGCCTGCCGCCTGAGATGCTGTCGATCGTCACCGGCAATCCGCGCAGCATGGGCGATGCGATGATCACCGATCCGCATGCCGACATCGTCACGTTCACCGGCAGCGTCAAGGTCGGCAAGCACATTGCCGCGACCGCCGGCTACAAGCGCCTGGTGCTGGAGCTCGGCGGCAACGATCCGCTGATCGTCATGGAGGATGCGGACCTCGACAAGGCGGCCGAGCTCGCCGTGCAGGGCGCCACCAAGAATTCCGGCCAGCGCTGCACCGCCGTGAAGCGCATCCTGGTGGTCGAGAAGGTCGCCGACAAGTTCGCGCAAGCCGTGCTGGCGAAAGCCAAGAAGCTCAAGAGCGGCGACCCGATGGATCCGGCCACCGACATCGGTACCGTCATCCACGAGCGGGCCGCTCGCATGTTCGAGGATCGCGTCAATGACGCGGTCGCCAAAGGCGCCAAGCTGCTGCACGGCAATGACCGCACGGGCGCGCTCTACCCCGCCACCGTCGTCGATCACGTGCCCTACACCTGCGAGCTGGTGCACGAGGAAACGTTCGGCCCGGTCATTCCCATCATCCGCTGCCCGAACGACATCGCCGAGGTCATCAAGATCTCGAACTCCACGGCATTCGGCCTGTCATCGGGCGTTTGCACAAATCGGCTCGACTACATCACCCGCTTCGTCAACGAGCTGGACGTGGGCACGGTCAACATCTGGGAAGTGCCGGGCTATCGCATCGAGATGAGCCCGTTCGGGGGCATCAAGGATTCCGGTCTCGGCTACAAGGAAGGCGTTTGGGAAGCCATGAAGAGCTATACCAACATCAAGACCTACTCGCTGCCATGGCCAACCTGAGGTAAGGCGGCGGGCTGTACGTCATGGATCAAGTCGTCGACCGAACTGCCCGCAACGGGCCGGCCTCGCCGCTGAATGGATCTGCAATGGTTCCGCATGTGCGCGTCGAAGGGGTGACCAAGCGCTTCGGCGCCTTCGCCGCGCTCGACAATGTTTCCCTGGCCGTGGAGCAGGGCAAGTTGGTGTGCTTCTTGGGCCCTTCGGGCTGCGGCAAGACCACCTTGCTCAGGGTGATCGCCGGCCTTGAGACGCAGGATTCGGGACGCATCGAGATCGGCGGCCGGGATGTGACGCCGCTGCCGCCTTCGCAGCGCGATTTCGGCATCGTGTTCCAGTCCTATGCCCTGTTTCCCAACCTGACGGTGGCGCAGAATGTCGGCTATGGCCTCGTCAACCGTCGCAAGCCGCGCAAGGAGATCAGGGCGCGCGTGGCCGAGCTGCTGACGCTGGTCGGCCTGCCCGAGCAGACCAGCAAGTATCCCGTGCAGCTGTCGGGCGGCCAGCAGCAGCGCGTGGCCCTGGCACGCGCGCTGGCATCCTCACCCTCGCTGCTACTGCTGGACGAGCCGCTGTCGGCTCTGGACGCGCGCGTGCGCGTGCGCCTGCGCGATGAGATCAAGGCGCTGCAGCGGCGGCTTGGCATCACCACCATCATGGTCACGCACGATCAGGAAGAGGCGCTGGCCATGGCCGACCGCATCGTGGTCATGAACCGGGGGCAGGTCGAGCAGGTGGGATCGCCGGCCGATATCTATGCCCGGCCCGCGACCGCATTCGTCGCCGACTTCGTCGGCGCCATGAATATGTTCGACGCCGAGGTCGCAGGTCCTGGCCGCGTGCGCATCGGCGCTCTCGATCTGGCGTGCGGTGGCCTGAACGGCAAGCCGCCCGGGCAGCGTGTGAAGCTCGGACTGCGCCCGGAGGAAGTGCGCGTGCGCGGCGTGGAGGCGGGCTCAGCCAATGCCGTCCCGGTCGTGGTCGAGCTGCTAGACTTCCTCGGCGCGTTCTGCCGCGCCACTTTGCGACCTGCCGCGGCCCGCGATCTCGTCCTACGCTCGGACTTCTCGGCCAACGCCATGCGCGACCTCGGCATCAAGGAAGGCCAGACGCTAACCGTCGGCCTACCGCCCGAAGCCCTGCGCGTGTTCGATGTCGAAACAGCGGGCGGCGCATGACCTACGCCGCAACCGTGGTCACGCAGGAAACTCGGAGGATCACGGCCGAGGACGTGGTGATGCGGGTCGCCATTGTGGCGCTGGTCGCATTCCTGATGCTTGCCATCGCCCTGCCGCTCGCCACCCTGCTGTCGAAGAGCTTCCAGGATTCGACGGGCCGCTTTGTTGGCCTTGCCAACTACGTGCGCTATTTCGCAACGCCGTCGCTGGTCGCCTCGTTGTGGAACAGCTTCTGGGTGGCGATCGTAGCGACCGTGATCGTCGTGCCGCTGGCGTTCCTGTATGCCTATGGCCTCACGCGCACGCGCATGCGCGCCAAGGGCTTCTTCCTGGCCCTCGCGCTGCTTCCCCTGTTCGCGCCGTCCCTGCTGTCGGCCATCTCGTTCATCTACATCTTCGGCAACCAGGGCTTCCTGAAGACCTGGCTGTTCGGTGCCAGCGTGTACGGGCCGATCGGCATCATCCTGGCGCAGGTGTTCTACTGCTTCCCGCACGCGATGATGATCCTGATCACGGCACTCGCGCTTGCCGACGGACGCCTCTACGAGGCCGCCGAGGCCATGGGCACGCCGCGCTGGCGCGTGTTTCTCACGGTCACGCTGCCGGGCGTGCGCTACGGCTTGATATCGGCCATGTTCGTGGTGTTCACGCTGGTGGTGACCGACTTCGGCATCGCCAAGGTGATCGGCGGCCAGTTCAACGTGCTGGCGACCGATGCCTATAAGCAGGTGATCGGCCAGCAGAACTTCGAGATGGGCGCGGTGGTCGGCTTCGTGCTGCTGGTGCCCGCGGTGGTCGCCTTCGCCCTCGACCGGCAGATCCAGCGGCGCCAGGTGGCGCTGCTGTCGGCGCGCGCCGTGCCGCTCGAGCCGCGCGTCAACCCGCTGAAGGACACCGCCTTCCTGTTCTATTGCGTCGTGCTCGGCGGCCTCGTTGCGGCCGTGCTCGGGGTCGCAGTATGGGGCTCGTTCATCACCTACTGGCCCTACAATCTCACGCTCTCGCTGAAGAACTATAATTTCGCCGAGTTCGAATCGAACGGCTTCGGTCCCTACTTCGCCTCGCTGCACATGGCCGCCATCGCGGCCATCTTCGGCACGGCCATCATTTTCAGCGGCGCCTACCTGATCGAGAAGGGCCAGGGTTTCGCGTCGGGGCGGGCCCTCGCCCAGCTGCTGGCCATGCTGCCAATGGCGGTGCCGGGCCTCGTGCTCGGGCTGGGCTATGTGTTCTTCATCAACGCCAAATGGAACCCGCTGGGCTTCCTGTACGGCACCATCGTGCTGTTGGCCATCAACTGCATCGCCCATTTCTACACGACCGCACACATCACAGCCACCACCGCCCTGAAGCAGATCGACAATGAGTTCGAGGCCGTCTCGGCATCGCTCAAGGTACCGTTCTATCGCACCTTTGCCCGCGTCACGGTGCCGATCTGCATGCCGGCCATCTTCGACATCGCCATCTACATGTTCGTGAACGCGCTGACCACGGTGTCGGCCGTGATCTTCCTGTATGGCGCGTCCAACAAGCTCGCCTCCATTTCGATCGTGCATATGGACGAGGCCGGCGCCACCGCCGCCGCCGCCGCCATGGCGACGCTGATCGTTCTGACCGCGCTGACCGCCAAGCTGCTGCACCTGCTGCTCGATCGCCTGGTGTTCGGCAAGCTGCAGGCCTGGCGCAGAAGGTAGCTGTCGCATTTGCGCAAACTGCCGCGGATCCGGGCAGCCCAGCCAACGCGATCGACACACCCCGAGGAATGCAATGCCGCCAACCAGCAACAAGAAGGGCACACACAGCGTCGCGCAGTCGGAGGGCGATACCAACCTGACCGACCGCCGCAGCACTTGGCAGGCCCGCGCCCTCGATGATGCTACCCGCGCCCAACTCGACGCCGATGCGCGCCATTTCCTGCGCCAGTCCGTCTCCACGCCGTGCCTGAACGCCATCGCCAAGGCGGAGGGCATCTACATCGAGGACGTGGGCGGCCGCCGCTACATGGACTTCCACGGCAACAACGTGCACCACATAGGCTACGGCCATCCGCGGCTGAAGGCTGCCATCGCCGCGCAGATGGACACGCTGCCGTTCGCGCCGCGTCGCTACGCCAACGACACGGCAACGGCGCTGGCCCGCAAGCTCGGCGAGATCAGCCCGATCCAGGATGCCAAGGTGCTGTTCACCACGGGCGGATCCGACGCCATCGAGGTCGCCATCAAGATCGCGCGCACGGCGACCGGGCGGTTCAAGACGCTGTCGTTCTGGGATGCCTTCCACGGTGCCGGGATCGGCGCGTCGGCACTGTCGGGCGAGGCGCTGTTCCGGTCAGGCCCCATCGCCTCACTGGTACCGGGCGCGATCCACGTTGCGCCGTTCGGCAGCTACCGGTGCCCCTACGGCACTTCGAGCGCGGAGGCGTCCGGCGAGGCCTGTGCGCGTATGATCGAATACGTGCTGGAGCGCGAGGGCGACATTGCCGCGCTGGTCGCCGAACCGGTGCGCGCCGTACCCTACATCCCGCCGGCCGGCTTCTGGGCGCGCGTGCGCGCGGCCTGCGATCGGCACGGCACGCTGCTGGTGTTCGACGAGATCCCGACCGGTCTCGGCCGCACCGGAAGCATGTTCGCCTGCCAGCACGACAAGGTAACGCCCGATATCCTGGTGCTCGGCAAGGCGCTGGGCGGCGGCATCCTGCCCATCGCTGCCGTGCTTGCGCGGCCCGAGCTGGACGTGGGTGGCGACTGGGCGTTCGGGCACTACACGCACGAGAAGAACCCTGTCACTGCCCGCGCCGCGCTCACCACCATCGAGATCATCGAGAGCGAGGGGCTCGTGCAGCATGCCCGGCGCGTGGGAGCTGTGGCGCTGGAGCGCCTGGCCGCGCGCAAGCTCAGCAACCCGGCGGTCGGCGATGTGCGCGGCCGTGGCTTGATGATCGGCATCGAGCTGGTGCGCGATGCAGCCTCGCGAGAGCCCGACAACGACCTTGCGGAGGCCAGCATGTACGCGGCGCTGGGGCGGGGCGTGTCGCTCAAGACCACCATGGGCAATGTCCTGACCTTGACACCGCCGCTGACGATCACCGAGCAGGAGATGCTGCAGGCAGTCGACGACATTGCCACTGCCATCGAGGAAGCGCAGGCCGAGCTGGCCTGACCACCCACCAACGCGGGACAGTAGCGAACATGTTAGGATTGCCACGTCATTGCCGACGCATGCGCGCTCAACGCCATTGCGCGTTACAGGTTTTTGATGGTCTGGAAGGCATACGCTACTGCTCTCAACTGCCGCGGGGCTGACTGCAAATGCACAACATTCTGGTGACGGGCGGGGCCGGCTACATCGGCTCGCACGCCTGCAAGGCTCTCGCCCAGACCGGCTATCGGCCGATCGCCTACGACAACCTGAGCTTCGGCCACGAATGGGCCGCCAAATGGGGGCCGCTTGAGCGGGGGGACATCCTCGACCGATCGCGCCTCGACGAGGTGCTCAAGCAGTACAGCCCGATCGCCGTCATGCACTTTGCTGCCTTCACGTATGTGGGCGAGTCCGTCGCCGATCCGGGCAAGTACTATCGCAACAACGTGGCTGGCAGCCTGACGCTGCTGGAGGCCATGCGCGACCGCAACATCGACACCATCGTCTTCTCGAGCACCGCCGCCACCTACGGGATTGTGGACGCCGCTCCCATTCGTGAGAACGCGCCGCAGCGACCGATCAATCCATACGGCGCCAGCAAGCTGATGGTCGAGCGCATGATCCAGGATTTCGCCGTCGCCCATCAATTGCAGTTCGCGATGCTGCGCTACTTCAATGCGTCGGGGGCTGACCCGGACAACCAGATCGGCGAGGACCACACACCCGAGACGCACCTTATTCCGCTGGCGCTCGATGCCGCCACGGGGCGCAGGCCGCATCTGACGGTGTTCGGCTCTGACTACGACACGCCGGATGGCACTTGCGTGCGCGACTACATCCATGTCACCGATCTGGCCGCCGCCCACGTCTGCGCGCTCGAAGCGCTGAAGGGCGGGCTTGCCTCGTCGGCCTACAACCTCGGCAACGGGCTCGGAGCCTCGGTGCAGGAGGTGATCGACACTGCCGAGCGCGTCACCGGCCTGCCGATCCCCGTCGTGCGCGGCCAGCGGCGCCCGGGAGACCCGGCAACGCTGATCACGGACTCAAGCAAGGCGCAGCAGGAGCTGGGCTGGGTTCCGGCCATCACCGACCTCGGCCAGATCATCGCCACCGCCTGGGCCTGGCATCAGCGCCAGTGGCCATCGCGGTAGCCTGGCTCTACCGTCTACGCTACGCCCACTCCTCCTCGATGCCCAACAGGCCGACGTTGCCGCCGGTGGCGGTGATGTCGGTGGTGCGCACGCGCTCGGTCGCAAAGCGCGGCAGATAGTGCGGCCCGCCCGCCTTCGGGCCGGTGCCTGACAGGCCCTCGCCGCCGAACGGCTGCACGCCGACCACGGCGCCGATCTGATTGCGGTTGACATACATGTTGCCGACGCGGACGCGCTCGGCGACGTAGTCGGCGACCGCGGCGATGCGGCTGTGCAGTCCGAGCGTCAGCCCGTAGCCGGTGGCGTTGATGGCGTCGATCACCTTGTCGAGGTGACCGCTGGAATAGCGCACGACGTGCAGAATGGGGCCGAACACCTCTTCCTTGAGAACGGCCGCGTCACGGATCTCGTAGGCGGCCGGCGTGACGTAGGTGCCGAGGCGGCAATCCGCGGGCAGGGGCAGGTCGACCAGCTCCTTGCCCTGCTTTTGCATGCGCCGCTTGTGCGCCTCGAGCTTGTCAAGGGCGTCCTCGTCGATGACCGGGCCGATGTCGGTGGCATAGTCAAGCGGATCACCGACTTCCAGCTCGCGCGTGGCGCCGACCAGCATGTCGAGCATCGGCTTGGCGACGTCCTCCTGCACGAAGAACAGGCGCGCGGCCGAGCAACGCTGGCCGGCTGAATCGAAGGCCGAGCGCAGCAGGTCGCGGATCACCTGCTCGGCCAGAGCGCTGGAGTCGGCGATCATGGCGTTCATGCCGCCCGTCTCGGCGATGAAGGGCACGATCGGCCCGCCCCGCGCGGCAAGTGTCCGCTGGATTGAGGTGGCGGCAACGTTGGAGCCGGTGAAGGCGACGCCGGCGATGCGCGTGTCGGCAACGAGGGCGGCGCCCACCTCGCCGGTACCGGGCAGCAGCTGCAGGACGTTGGCCGGTACGCCGGCCTCGTGCAGAAGCTGCGTGGCCAGGAACGCGGTGATGGGCGTCTGCTCGGCGGGTTTGGCGAGCACCGGATTGCCAGCCACCAGCGCCGCCGCCACCTGGCCGGTGAAGATGGCCAGCGGGAAGTTCCACGGGCTGATGCAGGCGAACGGGCCCCGAGCCCGCAAGGTGAGCGTGTTGGTCTCGCCGGTCGGTCCTTTCAGCTCGAGCGGCTTGGCGAACTGACGGCGCGCTTCGGCGGCGTAGTAGCGCAGGAAGTCGATCGCCTCGCGTAGATCCGACAGCGCATTGTCCAGCGTCTTGCCGGCCTCGCGCACCATCACGCCGATCAGCCGCGCCCGATCGCGCTCATACAGGTTGGCGGCCTTGTCGAGGATCTGTGCTCTGGCTTCGCCGCCGGCGAGGTCCCACGCCTGGGTGGCGGCCACCGCGTTGCGCAGAGCCATCTCGATGATGGCGGGATCGGCATTGTGCACCACGCCGATGCGTTCGCGCCGGTTGTGCGGGCACAGCACGAGCTCGGCTGCCTGGTCGAGGTGCAGCTCGCCGCCGACGATGGCAGCTGCTGTGAAGGAGGCATGCAACGCAGCAGCAACCTCCTCGCCGAAAGCGGTGCGCACGCTCGGTTCGGTCAGTGCGATGCCGCGGCTGTTGAGACGCTCGGGCGAGAAGATGTCGATCGGCCGCGGCAGCAGGCGCACCGGCTTGCCGCGCTCGCGCTCCACGGCTTGCACGGGGTCGCGCAGGATCTCGTCGAGATGTGTTTGGTCGTCGGCCAGGCGGTTGACGAACGAGGTGTTGGCGCCGTTTTCGAGCAGGCGGCGCACCAGGTAGGAGACGAGGTCGTCGTGGCGGCCGACCGGCGCATAGATACGGCAGTTGGCATTGATGCGGCCGCCGCCGATCAACTCGTCGTACAGCGCCTCGCCCATGCCGTGCAGGCGCTGCAGCTCGAACGGTCGGCCGCTGGCGGCGACGCAGGCAGAGGCGATCGAGTGCGCATTGTGGGTGGCGAACTGGGGGAACAGCGCGCCCTGATCGGCCAGCATCAGCTTGATGCAAGCGAGGTAGGACACGTCGGTGTGGATCTTGCGGGTGAAGACCGGGTAGTCCTCGAGGCCCCGCTCCTGCGCCCATTTGATCTCGCTATCCCAATAGGCGCCCTTGACGAGGCGCACGGGAATGCGGCGCTGGCCCAGCTCGGACAGGCGCCGCAGCCAGCGCAGGACGGGGATTGCCCGCTTGCCGTACGCCTGTACGGCGATGCCGAGGCCCGGCCAGCCGCCAAGCGTCGGGTGCATATAGGCCCGGCTAAACAGGCCAAGCGTCAGGTCAAGGCGGTCCTGCTCCTCGGCGTCGACGGTCAGGCAAAGCCCGTAGCGGCGCGCAGCCGAGCCAAGCTCGATTAGGCGTGGCAGCAGCTCGGCGTCGAGCCGCTCCTCCTTGCCGGGATCGAAGCGGGCGTGCAGGGCCGACAGCTTGATCGAGATGCTTGGCCGGCTGGTCAGCGTCTGCGCATGGCCTGAGAAGGGCGGTGCGGCTTTGCCGACCGCCTCGATCGCCTCCATGTAGCGATCGAAATAGCGAAGAGCATCGGCCTCGGTCTTGGCCCGCTCACCCAGCATGTCGTAGGAGAACAGGTAGCCGCGCGCCTCCAGCGCAGCGGCCCGTCGCAATGCCTCCTCGATGGTGCGGCCGAGCACGAAATTGTCGGCCAGGATGCGCATCGCCTGACGCAGTGCCTGGCGGATGAAGGGCTCGCCGGAGCGCGCGACCAGCCGCTTCAGCACGCTGGTGGGGCCGGAGCCCTTGTCGGCGCCGAGCTTGACCACGCGACCGGTCAGCATGAGGCCAAAGGTGGAGGCGTTGACGAACAGGCTGTCGGAGGCGCCAAGATGCTTGTCCCAATGGCCGCCGCCGATCTTCTCGGCGATCAGCGCGTCAGCGGTGTCCTTGTCAGGGATGCGCAGCAGTGCCTCCGCGAGGCACATCAGGATGATGCCTTCCTCGGAGGTGAGGCCGTATTCGTGCATGAAGGCGTCGATGCCGCCATGCTTGTCGCGATTGGCGCGTGCGGCTCGCGCCAGCCGGCCGGCCAGATCGGCGATGCGCCGGCGCTCGTCATCGGTGTAGACGGCCCGCTCCACCAGCCCGCCCATCAGGCGCGGCTCATCGAACAGATGATAGGCTGCGATCTCGTCGCGGGGCGGCAGCGTGACGGTCATGAGGGCATCCTCGTCCGCTCGTAACTCCCTGGCACGGGACATTCTCCCTCCTGGGCAAGATATTAAGGCTTGGCGGCCGAATCCGCGTGGCAAGTTTATGCAAAATGCCAGCCGTATCCTACTGCTGGCACGCACGCCGCGGTGGATGCACGCAAACATCGCCAAACGGACGTGACCGGCTGGGAGGGAGTAGCTTTAGCGCGCTGCCGGATCGCTTTTTGCCGCGTCACCGCTGCGCGGTCGCTGATGTCCCGGGTGTCATGGTCGGGCTGGTCGCCATCCGGCCACTCGACCGCGATGGCCACTGGGGCGTCTTCTTCGGCGCCCACCAGATCGCAGCGATCGACTTGA
>DASTOW010000135.1:0-17377 GCA_035762425.1 Hyphomicrobiaceae bacterium
ACCAGGACATCACCGGCCAGCCACCGCGGCGCATCTGGCGTCTGGGCGTGGGGCGCACCTTCCAGGTGGCGCAGACGTTCGTGTCCATGACGGTGGCCGAGAACGTGCAGATGGCGCTGATCAGCCTCAATGGCCGCACGCGCGATTGCTGGAGCGCCGCGACCGACATGTATCGCACCGAGGCGCTGGCGTTGCTCGATCGCGTCGGCATGGCCGCCGATGCCGAACGGCCGTCGCGCGAGCTTGCCTACGGCGACGTCAAGCGCGTGGAGCTCGCCATCGCTCTGGCCGGCGCGCCGAAACTGCTGCTGATGGACGAGCCGACCGCCGGCATGGCGCCGCGCGAACGGGCACAGCTCATGCAGCTGGCTGCGACGATCGCCCGCGAACGACGCATCGGGGTGCTGTTCACCGAACACGACATGGCGGCCGTGTTCGGGCATGCCGACGACATCCTGGTGCTGGTGCGCGGTGAAATCATCGCCAGAGGCCGCCCCGAGGAGGTGCGCGCCAACGCCCGCGTGCGCGAGGTCTACCTTGGCGGCTCGGCCGCGGCAGGTGCGTCATGAGCGGGGCCATCCTGGAAGTCGAGAGGCTTGATGCCGCCTACGGCCAGGCGCAGATCCTGTTCGAAGTGTCGCTCAAGCTGCGAGGCGGCGAGATCGTCGCGCTGATGGGCCGCAATGGTGCCGGCAAGTCGACCACGCTGAAGGCCATCATGAGGCTGGTGCCGCCGCGCGCCGCAGTGTTGCGCTTCGCTGGTCACGATCTCCTGAGATTGCCGACCTACCGCATCGCTCGGCTCGGTCTTGGTTATGTGCCGGAGGAGCGGCGCATCTTCACCGACCTCAGCGTCTACGAAAATCTCGAGGTGGGCGCCAAGGCGGCGGTGGACACAACCCGCGCTGCCTGGACGCCGGAGCGGCTGTTCTCGATATTCCCGAACCTTGCCGAGATGGCCGGCCGGCGCGCCAGCCAGATGTCGGGCGGCGAGCAGCAGATGCTGACCATCGCCCGCACCCTGATGGGCAATCCCCAGGCCGTGCTGCTCGACGAGCCATCCGAAGGCCTCGCCCCGGTGATCGTCGAGCTGATGGCGGACGCGGTGCGGCGCATGAAGGCGGAAGGCATCGCCGTGCTGCTGTCCGAGCAGAACCTGGCGTTTGCCTCCGCCATTGCCGACCGCGCCTACATCATCGAGAAGGGCGCCATCCGCCATGAGGGGAGCATGGCCGAGATCGCGGCCGACGCGACGTTGCGCGAGGCTTACCTGACGGTGTGAGCGCGCACGGCGCTTCAGGCCATCCAGAACGGTTTGGCGCTCTCGCGGGAAATGAACGCAGGATCGAGGCCGACGTCGCGGAGCTGCGTCTCGCTGAGGTTGCCGAGTTCGCGGCGATAGCGCGCGCGCCGCATCCACGTTAGGGCAAGCTGGACGAAGGCCGGTGCATCGGCGCCGAGCAGGCGCGCGGCCAAGCGCTCCACAAATGCCTCCGGCCGTTGGGTAGACCGGGAATATCTCCACGACTGGGCTAGTGTTCCGGTGGCTTGTGCGGATGTGGGATGTAGGGAGCGCAACATGGCATTGTTTCCTCGAGTGTACTGAGCCAATGACGATTGAATCGGTGCAATTTGTCTTGCACAGGTGCAATATCGCCCCTATTGTACCGATGCAATCGAAACATTGATCTCGGAGCAATAATGTCGGGCAACGACTACATCAAACTGGCGGATGCCCTCGCCGACGATATTGCCGCGGGTCGGCTGCAGCCCGGCGACCGGTTGCTGCCGCAGCGGACCTTCGCTTACCGCAACGACATTGCCGTCTCGACCGCGAGCCGCGTCTACAGCGAACTGATCCGCCGTGGCCTGGCCGCCGGCGAGGTCGGGCGCGGCACCTACATCCTGGGCAGCACGCCGCGCCATCCGATGCCACCGGAGATTCCCGAAGCGCGCATCGATCTCGAGTTCAACTTTCCAATTCTGCCCGAGCAATCCGAACTGATGGCTCCGGCACTCGCCGCAGCATCCCGCCCTGATGTGCTCTCCGGCACATTGCAGCTGGTGGCTCCGAACGGCACGGCGGCGGCCCGCGACGTCGCCGCGCAATTCCTGTCGAGCGCCGCATGGCGGCCGCGAGACGAGGGGCTGTTCTTCACGGGCAACGGCCGGCAGGCGATTGCCTCCGCGGTCGGCGCAATGGTGCCGGTCGGGGGACGGCTCGGCGTCGAGGCGCTCACCTATCCAGTTGTGAAGGCCAACGCCAGGCGGCTTGGCGTGACGCTGGTGCCGCTCGCCATGGACGCGGCCGGCCTGCGCCCTGACGCCATCGAGAAGGCGCATCGCGAAGGTGCGCTGTCAGCCGTCTATCTGCAGCCGCTGCTGCACAATCCGCTGGGCGTCAGCCTCTCCCGCGGGCGGCGGCAGGATCTCGTCAAGATGGCCGAGAAGCTCGATCTGATGCTGATCGAGGATGGCGTCTATCGCTTCCTATGCGACGACCCGCCGTTGACCGCACTTGCACCCGATCGGTGCATTCTGGTCGACAGCTTGTCGAAGCGCATCGCGCCCGGCGTGGCGACCGGGTTCATCTGTGCGCCGGTTGCATTGCGTGAGCGGATCATGACCTCGATCCGATCGGGCGGCTGGAGCCCCGCCGGCTTCGCCTTCGCCGTGGGACAGCGGCTGATCGTCGATGGCACGGCCGACCAGATCGCCGCCCTGAAACACCAGGATGCGGCGGTGCGACAGCAGATTGTTGCCCAGTGCCTGGACGGGCTCGAGGTGCACGCCGACCATCGCTCCTATCACCTATGGCTGAAGCTGCCGGAGCCGTGGCGCTCGGAGACGTTCGTGGCGGCTGCCGCGCGCCACAGCATCGGAGTGACGCCCTCAAGCGCCTTCACCGTCGGGCAGGGCCATGCGCCAAACGCCGTGCGCCTGGCGCTCGCTTCGCCGTCCCTGGAGCGACTGCGCGAGGCGCTGACGACGTTGGCCAGGTTGCTGCGAGCAGGTGCCGAGTCGTTCGATACGACGGAGTAGGTCAGTACAGCAGATACGCCTGGCGCTGCGTCTTGAACCGCGCCACCTCGGCCTGCCAGGCGGCGACGATGGCCCCGCCGTCGCGACCGGCCGTCAGCATGTTGTGCAGGCGCTTGGTGCCGGCGATGGCGTTGAACATCGCCAGCTTCGGGAACAGGCGATCCATCTTCTTGGCACGCGCTTCGGCCACCAGCGCCGCCAGCACGTGCATGCCCATGTCGAGCGGCTCGATGCGATGAACATCGGTCGCGACGACGCGCACGCCGTTGATCGATTTGTCGGCAAAGCGCGGGCTCACCGCTATACCTGGAATGGAGCGCGGCGTGTAGGTAACGGGCTCGAACGTCACGCCGGGCAGGCCGAGCGCGCTTAGCGTGCCGGCCAGGCGCTGGGCGTCGAACCATGGTGCGCCGAACAGGGAGAACGGCGTCGGCGTGCCGCGTCCCTCGTTCACGTCCAGCTCGCCGACCACGCCTATGCCCGGGTAAACAATGGCGGCCTCGAAGGTCGGGATGTTGGGGCTGGTCGCAACCCAGGTGCGCTTCGTGTGCGGCCAGCGCATGGACCGCCGCCAGCCCTTCATCTCCACGATGCGCAAATCGAGCTTGTCGAGGCCGGGCAGCAGCTGCTCGCCCTGGATCATGCGGGCGAGTTCGCCGACCGTCATGCCGTGCACGATGGGGATGGTGTACTGGCCGACGAAGGTGGCGAGCTTCGGCTCCAGCACGAAACCCGACACGTACTCGCCGCCGAGCGGATTGGGCCGGTCGAGCACCACGAAGGGGATGCGCGCAGCGGCCGCTGCCTGCATGGCAAGACCCATGGTCGAGATGTAGGTGTAGAAGCGCACGCCGATGTCCTGGATGTCGAACACCAGCACGTCGACATCGCGCAGCATCGCCGGCGTCGGCTTCTTGGTGGCGGCGTACAGGCTGTGTACAGGCACGCCGATCGCCGGGTCGACACCGTCGCTGACGCGCTTGCCGGCCTCGACGCCGCCGCGAAAGCCGTGTTCGGGGGCGAGGATGGCAGCGAGCTTTACGCCAGCCGCTTTACTCAGCAGGTCGGCCAGGTGCGCCTCGCCAACCCGCCCCGTCTGATTGGTGATGAGCCCCACCCGTTGGCCGGCGAGTTCGGCGAAATTGGATGCGGCGAGAACATCGGCGCCGGCGGCAACGGGTTTGATCGCGGCCGACTGGCTGCGTGACGGGCGTGGCATGGCAAGCGTCAGAGCAAGGCCGATGGGAAGGGCGAGGGCCGCCCGCTTGGTGAGCATCGCGCACCCGCTAGCACGGGGTGGTGCGCGCGTGAAGTCACCTTGCGCCACAGTTGCTGGCGCACGCCAAAATACGATCGGTCCCGGATGCGTTCACCCTGGACCGATCGCTGCGGGTTTAGCGACGCAAACGCCGCCTCAGGCGGCGCGGCGCAACGGCTCGACGACCGCCGGCTGCTGCTGCGCCTGCGCATAGCGCGGCTTGGCCGGCTGGATCGCCGCCTGCATGTGCGCCTGGCAATAGGGCCGCCCGGCCACGCGACGCGCTCCGCAGAAGTGGAAGTCTGCGTGCTGCGGGTCGCCAATCGGCCAGCGGCAGTCGTGCATGTCGAGCGTCTGCACCGTCTTGCGCTGCTTGCTCATGTTGCTCATCTTGGGCATGGCAATTGCTCTTTCTTCTGTCTTGTGAACGAAATCGGTCGGGCGGAAACGTCGCCGTCTCCCCCCAACCGTCGGTGTCGCGACTGTATTGCTCCGCCGAGCTTAGAAGCCGGCCTTCATCGACTTGCCGGCCGCGGCCTGCACGGTCTCGACCAGATGCTGGGTCGCGCGCGTCGACAGATCGTAGAACTCCTTGGCCTGCGCACTGGTCGTGGCGACCACCTGCTGCAGGTATTCGCCCTGCAGCTTGGCGACCTCGGGAAGCGAGCCGGCTTTGGCCATCGCCTGCGCAGCGTCGAACATGGCCGCGGTGTTGGCGGTGAGGTTCTGCGCGAGCTTGTCGTTCAGGACCTTGGTGCTCGACCAAGCGGTCTCGGCCACCTCGGTCAGGAGCTTGGCGCCTTCCTGAGCCGCGGCTGCGCTCTTGACGTAGAGCTCACGCGACTTGGCGACACCTTCCTGGGCCATGGCCTGCACCTGCTCGGGGACGCGGGCGTCCTTGAACAGCTTCTCGGCCTGGCCAAACATCTGCTGTCCAAACATCTGCTGGCCAAACATCTGCTGGCCAAAGATCTGCTGGGCTGCATGCTGGTTCATGTTCATATCCATCGGGCTGGGGCTGACTGGCGAACTTGACGCCGCGACTGGGCTTCGCGGGCTTGTACGATGATTGACATATAGGCTTCACATTTGTGCATTGCAACAAAATTTGTGCAACGCGACAATTGATGAATGTGCCCGTTAGGCACAATTCCGCTGATTGCGCGTGCGCGAACCCTTCTGGGTCGGCAGCCCCTGGACTTCCCGGCGATCGTTCGTATGCTAACGACATATTGAGCAAAGGGGTGCCCGACGGCCATGCGGCGGGTGGTTGGCATCGACGTCGGTGGGACCTTTACGGACCTGCTGCTCTACGAAACGGGCGCGGGCCGTGAGCACGTCAGGCTGGCCAAAATCCCAACCACGGCCGCCAACCAAGCCGCCGGGGTGCTGGAGGCGATTGCGGCAACCGGCGTCGCGCCTGCTGATCTCGATCTCATCATCCATGGCACCACGGCCACCACCAACGCGGTGCTGGAGCGCAAGGTCGCCAAGGTCGGCCTGATCACCACGCAGGGCTTCCGCGACTCCCTCGAACTCGGGCGACGCACCCGGCCCAAACCCTACGGCATGACCGGCACGTTCGAGCCCATCATCCCCCGCCAGCTGCGCCTCGAGATAGCCGAGCGCATGAACGCCCGCGGTGAGGTGGTGCGGCCGCTTGACGAGGCGGCGCTGTCGGCGGCGGTTAAGTCGCTGCTGGCGGCCGGCTGCGAAAGCCTGGTCATCCACTTCCTGCACTCCTACGCCAACCCGGCGCACGAGGTGCGTGCCGGCGAGATCGCCCGCAGCCTGTGGCCCAACCAGTACGTGACGCTGGGCCACGCGCTGCTGTCGGAGTTCCGCGAGTACGAGCGCGGCACCACCGCGTCGGTGAACGCTGCCGTGCAGCCGATCCTCGACCGCTACGTCCGGCGCCTGCAGGGCGAGCTGGAGGCGCAAGGCTTCAAGCGCGATCTGCTGGTCATGAACGGCAACGGCGGCACCGTGTCGGCGCGGCTCGTCGCGCGCCACGCGGCCAAGACCATCATGTCGGGGCCCGCCTCCGGCGTGATGGCGGCGTCCGCCACGCTGGCCCAAGCCGGCCTTGCCAACGCCATCACCTACGACATGGGCGGCACCTCCACCGACGTCGCGCTGATCCACGGGGGTGTGCCGCAGGTGTCGGCGGAGCTGACCATCGACTACGGCCTGCCGATCCACGTGCCGATGGTGGATGTTCGCAGCATCGGCGCCGGCGGCGGCTCCATTGCCTCGATCAATGCGGCCGGCATGCTGCAGGTTGGGCCGCAGTCGGCGGGTTCGGAGCCAGGCCCGATCTGCTATGGCCGCGGCGGCGAGCTGCCGACCATCACCGATGCCAACCTTGTATTGGGTCGGCTTGACCCCGAACGCCTGCTGGCTGTGCAGACTCCCGTCACCCTGGCGCACGTGCGCGCCATCTTCCAAGAGCGGTTGGCGCGGCCGCTCGGGTTGAGTGTCGATGCAGCAGCGGCAGCCGTGATCCGCCTCGCCAACACGCACATGGCGGGCGCCATCCGCATGGTCTCGCTGTCGCGCGGGCTTGATCCGCGCGACTTCACGCTGTTCGCCTTCGGCGGCGCGGGGCCGCTGCACGCCGTGGCGCTGGCCCAGGAGCTTGCCCTGCCCGAGGTGCTGATCCCGGCACGGCCGGGGCTAACCAATGCATTGGGTTGCCTGGTCGCCGACTTGCGGCAGGATTTCGTCAACACGCTGAACGTGCCACTCGATGGCGTCGATATGGCAAGCGTGCATGCGACGCTCGCTGCGCAGCGCCAGCGCGGCATCGCCATCAACGCCGAAGAACAGAGCGAGATCGTCGATACGCAAGTCCTGCATGGTGCCGACATGCAGTTCCGCGGCCAGACGCACCTGATCCGGGTGACGCTACCGCGCGCCGATGTGACACGCGCGGAGATACAGGCGCTGTTTGAGACCGCCTACTTCAACCGCTTCCAGGTGCGCCTGCCGGAAATCAAGGCCGTGCTGGTCAACCTCATCACCTCGGTGATCGGCCGTCGCCGCCGCTTCCCGATCGCCTCGCTGATCGATGCCGGCAACCGCGCGCCTGGCGTGGAGGGCGCCTGCATGGGCGAACGCAAGCTGTTCGCGCGCGGCGGCTGGCATTCGGCGCCAGTGTTGGATCGGGTCAAGCTTCCCGTTGGAGCCCGCATTGCCGGACCAGCAGTTGTGCAGCAGGTCGATGCGACCACGGTGATCGAGCCGGGCTCCGCGGCGCTGGTCGATGCTATCGGCAATCTGCGCATCAGCGTGGGGTTGCCGGCATGAGCAGGCACACCACAACGCTCGATCCCATCACCCTGGCAGTGATCCAGGCCAGCCTCGGCCAGGTGTGCAACGAGATGGACATCGCCTTCTCGCGCTCGGCCTTCTCGCCGGTGATCGCCGAGGCCGACGACCGCTCGTCCGGCATCTATGACGTCGAGACCGGCGCGCTGATCAGCCAGGGCGAGCTGGGGCTGCCGGTGTTCGTCGGCACCATGCAGTACTCCACTGCCGAGCTGATCCGCCTGATCGGCGAAGGCCGCGCCGGCAAGCCCGAACCCGGCGACATCTACGTCGTCAACGACCCTTACCTCGGCGGCACGCACCTGATGGACGTACGCTTTGCGCTGCCGTTCTACTACAAGGGCGAACTGTTCTGCTGGCTGCAGAACACGGGCCACTGGCCGGATGTCGGCGGCATGGTGCCGGGCGGCTTCTCAGCCAAGGCTACCGAGGTGGAGCAGGAAGGGCTGCGTCTGCCGCCGGTGAAGCTGTTCAAGCGCGGGGCGATGGATGCCGAGATCTACGCCATCATCACCTCCAACATCCGCATCGCCGAGCAACGCATCGGCGACATCCGCGCGCAGGCCGCGGCCTTGAAGGTCGGCGAGCAGCGCCTGACGGAGCTGATCGACCGCTACGGCAAGGGCGTGGTGCAACAGGCGATCGGCGAGATGCGAATGCGCGCAGCACGTCTGATGCGCGCGCACATCGCCGAGATCCCGGACGGGGTGTACCGATCGGAGGCGTTCGTCGACTCCGATGGCGTCGTCAACGAGCCGCTCAGAATCGCCCTCACCGTCAGCAAGTCCGGCGACACGCTCGATTTCGATTTCGCCGGCTCCTCGCCTCCCTGCCGCGGCCCGATGAACTCGGTGCTGGCCACCACCTATTCGGCCGTCTACCTCGCCGTGCGCCACATCTTCCCGGACATCCCGCTCAACTCGGGCGCGTTCGAGCCGTTGCGGATCAAGCGGCCCGCCGGCAGTTTCCTCGATGCGCAGTATCCGCGACCCGTTTCGGGTTGCGCGGCAGAGGTCTCGCAGCGCATCGCCGAAGCCGTGTTCCTGGCCCTGGTGCAGGCCATTCCAAACCAGGTGACGGCGGCGCCGGCGGGATCATCCGGCAATTTCGCGCTCGGCGGCTTCGATCCGGCCAAGGGCGCGGGCTACGTGATGTACCAGATCTCCGGCGGCGGCTACGGCGGCAACGCCGACCACGACGGCCTCAGCAACGGCTGCTCGACCATCGGCATCTCCAAGAGCCAGCCGGTCGAGGTGATGGAGCAGTACTATCCGATCCTGTTCCGGCGCTATGCGCTGCACGAAGGCTCGGGCGGCGCGGGTGAGCGGCGCGGCGGCCTTGGTCTGCACTACGAGGTGGAGCTCCTGCGCGGCGAGGCCCGCGCCTCGTTCGTGATGGACCACGGCCGGTTCGGCCCGCCAGGCGTGCTCGGCGGCGACGACGGCGGACACAACCAGGTGCGCGTGCATCGCGGCGGCGGGACGTTGATCCCCGAGCACCTATCGAAGGATCAGGATATTCCCCTGCGACCCGGCGACCGCGTCGAAGTGATGACACCGGGTGGCGGCGGTTACGGCGATCCGCTGCGTCGCAGCACGGCACTTGTGGCCCGCGATGTCAGTCGGGGCTACTACACGCCCGAGCAGGCGACGGCTCTTTACGGCGTGGTTGTGGGTGCTGATGGCAGCGTCGACGAGACGGCGACAGCGCAGCTTCGCAAGGCGAGGCCAACCTGATGCTCACCTATCACCGCCCAGCAACGTTGCAGGAGGCGCTGGCCATCCGCGCGGAGTGTGACGTGACGGTGCTGGCCGGAGGCACGGATGTCTACCCGGCTAAGGCAGCCCGGTCGGCTTGGGGCGACATGCGCCACCAGGATGTGCTCGACATCTCACGACTGGGCGAGTTGCGCGGCATTGCCGATGCGGGTTGGCACTGGCGGATCGGCGCGCTCACCACGTGGAGCGAGCTGATCGTGGCGGAGCTGCCAGCGCTGTTCGATGGACTGAAGCTTGCCGCACGCGAGGTGGGTGGCGCGCAGATTCAGAACCGCGGCACCATCGCCGGCAACCTGTGCACGGGCTCGCCGGCCGGCGACGGGCAGCCCAACTTGCTGGCGCTGGATGCGCAGATCGAGCTGATGAGCGCCTCGGCTCGTCGGCGCGTGCCGGTGCGCGAATTCCTGGTCGGTTATCGGCAGACAGCGTGCCGGGCCGACGAGATTGTCACGGCGATCCTGGCACCAAAGCCAAGCAGCGTGAACGTGCGCAGCCATTTCCTCAAGCTCGGCGCACGCAGATATCTGGTGATCTCGATCGCGATGGTGGCGGGCCTCGTCGAGATCGGCACCGACGGGCGCATCGCCAAGACCCGGTTGGCGGTGGGTGCGTGCTCGGCGGTCCCTGAGCGACTGCTGGCGCTGGAGACGGCGCTGGTCGGAGCCGCGCCCAGCGCCGCGGCCGATATGGTCACAGCCGAGCACCTGGCGCACCTGACACCCATCGACGACATCCGCGCATCGGCGCGCTATCGCCGGCATGCGGCGCTGACGCTGGTGCGCGACCTGCTCGCGCAAATTGCCGCAACTTTCGAGCCGAGGGTGGCCTGATGCAGGGCAAGCCCACAGCCGCCGGCGCTGTCGAGGTCAGCTTCACGCTGAACGGCTCGCCGCGGCACCTAGCCAACGCGCCGTTTGTGTCTCTGGCGGAGACCCTGCGCAGCGAACTCGGGTTGACCGGCACCAAGATCGGCTGCGAGGCGGGAGACTGCGGGGCCTGCACTGTGCTGCTCAACGATCGGCAGGTGTGCGCGTGCCTCGTGCCCACCGCGCAGGCTGACGGAGCCAAAATCGAGACGGTGGAGGTTTCCGGCGCGCTAGCGGACAGGCTGCGGTGCGCGTTCCTGAAGCACGGCGCGGCCCAATGCGGGATCTGCACACCCGGTATGCTGATGGCGGCGAGCGACCTGCTGGCGCGATGTGCCGCGCCCCAGCGCCCGGACGTGGAGGATGCCATCGGCGGCGTGCTGTGCCGCTGTACTGGATACATCAAGATCGTCGAGGCGGTGCTGGAGGTGGCAGGTGGTGCCATGGGGTCAGACCCTACCGCGCGCCGAACCATGCACGACCGTCCTGGCGGTGAGCCCTTGGCACACGCCGTCGGCACCCGCCTTGCGCGGGTCGACGGCTGGCCGAAAGTGACCGGCAGCGATCGCTTCGGCGCCGATGCAGCCCCGGCCGATGCGCTGTGGATGCGGGTGGTGCGCTCGCCGCATGCCCGCGCGCGCTTCACGCTCGGTGACCTCGAGACGGTGAAGGCTGATACGCCCGGTTTGGTCGCCATCCTCACCGCCAAGGACGTGCCAGGCGAAAATTCGTTCGGCATCTTCCCGAACATGAAGGACCAGCCGGTGCTGGCGCCAGGCGTGGTACGCTTTCGCGGCGAGGCGGTGCTCGCGCTGGTCGGCTCGCGCGCCGCGGTTGAGGGCGTGTTCGATGGCGAGTTGCCGATCACCTGGCGGCCGCAACAAGCCGTCTCGGGCTTGGCAGCAGCGCTGGCCGAGGGCGCCGCGCCAATCCATGCGCATGTCGCCGACAACGTGCTGACCCGAGGCAATCTCAGGTGCGGCGACGTAACGGTGGGCCATTGTGTCGGCAATGCAACAGCCGAAGGCCGCTTCGAGACCGCCTTCGTCGAACACGCCTACATCGAGCCGGAGGCAGGCTTTGCCGTCCCGGTGGGCGCAGGCCCCGATCGCATCGAGGTCACCGCCTGCACGCAGGCGCCCTACATGGACTTGGAAGAGACCGCGCGCGTGCTCGGCGTGGATCAGTCGCGCGTGCGCATCAGGCCGACGGCCTGCGGTGGCGGCTTCGGCGGCAAGCTCGACGTATCCGTGCAGCCGCTTCTCGCAGTGGCTGCTTGGGTCACCAAGCGGCCGGTGCGCATTGTCTACACGCGCACGGAGTCGATGGCCTCCACCACCAAGCGGCACCCCGCCTCAATCTGGGCCAAGGCCTCGGCCGACCGCGCCGGCAGGCTCACCGCCTTCGAGATGCAGGCCGACTTCAATACCGGCGCCTACGCCTCATGGGGACCGACGGTCGCCAACCGCGTGCCGGTGCATGGCGCTGGACCCTACAAGGTGGCGAACGTGTGGAACCGCACGCGCGCCGTCTACACCAACGACACGCCGGCCGGCGCCTTCCGCGGTTTCGGCATCCCGCAGGCAGCGATCGCCAACGAGACGCTGCTGGACGATCTGGCCGAGCAGCTAGGCCTCGACCGCTGGGCAATCCGGCGCATCAACGCGCTCGATCACGGCGATCGCACGTATTCGGGCCAGCTGCTCGAGCATTCCGCGGGCCTGCCGCAGTGCCTCGATGCGCTGAAAGCAGATTGGGACGCGGCGCTGACACGGGTTGCAGCGCATAACGCTGCCCAGCCGCGCAAGCGGCGCGGCGTCGGCATCGCCTGCATGTGGTACGGCTGCGGCAACACCTCGCTGTCGAACCCGTCGAGCATGCGCATCACGCTGACGCGCGACGGCACGCTCACCTTCTTCAATGGCGCGGTCGACATCGGCCAGGGCTCGTCAACGGTGCTGGCCCAGATCGCCGCCGATGCTCTGGGCCTGCCGCCGTGCGCATTTCGCATGGTGGTGGGCGACACCGACCTGACCGCCGATGCCGGCAAGACCTCGGCGTCGCGGCAGACCTTCGTGTCGGGCAATGCGGCGCGGCTGGCGGGCGAGGACCTGCGCCGCAAGATCCTGGCGCTCGCCAATGCCGGCCCAGATGCCAACCTCAGCCTTGACGGCCCGCGCTTGACGATCTGCGATGGCGAGGCCTCGCGCGTGGTCGATCTTTCGCTGATCCCGGCCGAGCGCAACGCGCGACAGACGGGGTCCAGAGGCCACCCATACACCGAACCCCGGGTGCTGGATGTTGCGCTGACGCGCAACTGCGGGATGACCGATGTGGTCCTCGAAGGCCTCGGCACCTGGGACCCCCCGACCACCGGCCTCGATGCGAACGGCCAGGGCATCCCCTACGCCACCTACGGCTTCGCCGCGCAGATGGCAGAGGTGGAGGTCGACACCGCGCTCGGCACGGTCAAGGTGCTCGACATCGTCGCGGCACACGATGTGGGCCGTGCCATCAATCCGACGCTGGTCGAGGGCCAGATCCACGGCGGCATCGCGCAGGGGCTCGGCCTCGCCTTGATGGAGGAGTTCATCCCCGGCCGCACCGAGAACCTGCACGACTATTTGATCCCGACCGTAGGCGACATGCCGCGCATCAAGTCGTTCTTGATCGAAGATCCCGAGCTCACCGGCCCCTACGGGGCCAAGGGCGTCGGTGAGCCGGCGCTGATCGCCACCGCGCCCGCCATTCTTGGCGCCATCCGCCATGCCACCGGCGTGCGCGTGACACGCGTGCCGGTTCTGCCCCACCGTCTGTGGGAGGCCCTGCAGCACGAGGAGGCCGCGCAATGATTGTGTCCACCGCAGGCTGCCAACGCGACCGCATCCGCAAGCCGGCCGGCATGCACGTCGCGCTTGCCCTCCACTCGGACACCTGCGTGGGTGCCCGCCTTCGCGGGCCTGACGGCCATGAGTAGCGACCACACATCCCTGGCGGCGCGGTCGAAGAAATTTGGTGCCGCGGAGGACGACGGTATCGTGCGCTGCGATGCATGCCCGGTGCTGTGCCGCATCCGCCCGGGGCGGGCAGGCGCCTGTGCGAGATACGCCAACGAGAACGGCACGCTCGTACGCACTGATCCAGTGCTGCTGATGCAGCACACGCTCGATGAAAACGGCAAGGTGGTGAGCTTCGCCGGCTCAGACTGGGATGGCGCACCGCTCGACCCGGCTCG
Source organism: Hyphomicrobiaceae bacterium (assembly GCA_035762425.1). Classification (GTDB taxonomy): domain Bacteria; phylum Pseudomonadota; class Alphaproteobacteria; order Rhizobiales; family Hyphomicrobiaceae; genus AWTP1-13. Next base: position 13,510 of record DASTOW010000135.1, read on the forward strand.
CACATTCGTCACCGGCGTCGGCGCCGGCACCACCTATCCCGACTACAAGCCGGCGCCGTTCATCGTCGCGGCGGAGCACGCCGGCGTCGACACGGTGACGGTCGTCACCGAGGGCATCTTCAGCTACTGCGGCGTCAAGGTGAAGATCGACACCGACCGGCACTTGGGCCCCGAAACGGCGGCCATTCGCGTCAAGGGCGAACAGGTCGGCCACGTCACCACGGCCGAGTACGGCTCGCAGATGCTGTCGATCGGCGGCGTGCGCCATCTGACCGGCGGCTCCAAGAAGGAGGGCAACGCCACCTGCGACGCGCTGCTCGCGCTGTGCTCAGGCAATGCGGTGGAGATGAGTATCGACGGCGGTCACGCCGTCATCGTGCAGGCCGGCAAGGCACCGATCGTCGACGGCAAGCCGGAGCTGCGCATGCGCGTCGGCTGCGGCTCGGCCACCGTTGGCATCTTCGCGCAGCAGTGGCAGGGCCATGTCGACGAGGTGATCGTGGTCGACGATCACATCACGGGCGTGCTGACCGAGCATCAGGCCGGCCGCGTGCTCGACATGAAGCCGGCCGGGATCCGCGTGCGCGGGCGCAAATCGACGCCGGGGCGCTACTTCCAGGTCGCCAATCCGGGGCTCGGCTGGGGCGGCACCGACATCACCGACCCGCTGGCGATCATCCAGAAGATTGACGACAAGGTGGCCTGGCCCGGCCTGCGCCTGCTGATGACATCGACCACCGGCGAGGATGCCATCTACTGCATTCTCGACGATCAGCTGCAGCCGCGCCAGGCCGATATGCCAGCCGCCGTGCGCACCGTTGTGGAGCGCATCGGCGAGAACTGCGAGCCATCGCTGTGCAGCGTGCTGTTCATGGCGGGCGCCGGCGGATCGCTGCGCGCCGGCGTGACCGAGAACCCGGTACTGCTGACGCGCTCGGTGGCAGCGGGCGAAACCAGCGTCACCATGGGCGGCGCGCCCGTGCACGTATGGGCCGGCGGCGGCATTACCGTGATGGTGGACGTGACGCGCATGCCGAAAGCTGCGTTCGGTTATGTACCCACGCCGGCCATCGTCGCACCGATCGAATTCACCCTGCCGCGCGCGCTGTACGAGCGCCTCGGCGGTCACGCCGGCGACATTGTTTCCATCGCTGAGGTGATCCGGGACCTGGCCGGCAGCGCCCGCATCGATGCCTGGCAGGGTGACAACCCCTGGCCGTTCCCGGCGCCGAAGCAGCGTTGAGAAAACCCTCGTTCCGTGGTTGCGCGGAGAGGCAGCACAAAGGGAGCCATGACGTGACGGACACACGCGCCCGCCGCCAAGCCGCCGAGCCCTCGGACGATGCCGCCCTGCGCGCCGCCGACTACGTGCTGGAGGATCAGGTGGGCTTCCTACTGCGCTGCGCGCATCAGCGGGCGACCGAGACATTCAACACGGTGATGGCCGAGTTCAGTATCACGCCGACCCAGTTCGCCGCACTTGCCAAGCTCGACGACCTGCAGGCGGTATCGCAGAACCAGCTCGGCCGCCTGACCGCCATGGATCCGGCCACCATCTCGGGCGTGATGGGCAGGCTCGCCACGCGCGGCTACGTGCAGGCTTCGCCCGACCCCAAGGATGCGCGCGTTGTCATGCTCGGGCTGACCCCGACCGGCCAGGCCGCCATCAGCGCGATGAAGGCGGTGGCCGCCAACGTCTCGCGCAAGACGCTGGAGCCGCTCACCAATGCCGAGGCTGCAGCGCTGATCAGCGCGCTCGGCAAAATCGGGTGAAGCGATGTTTGCAGCGCCCGTCATCCAGCGATTGCTCGGCGACCGCCTGCATCTGTCGCATGGGCCGATCGACGTGGTGCTGAAGGCGTGGGGCGCACCGGAGGCTTTGCGCGCGGCCTATGCTGCGGCAGGACGGCGGTTCCCGGCGATTCTACCCGAGCTGTGCGACGAGTTGGCCATGCTGCGCCTGCCCATCCAGCAGCGGTCGGCCGTCGACGGCCCGGTGGCGCGGCGCATGCTTGCGGCCTGCGAGCCATTCGATCACCTGTTCGTCACGCCGATGGCGGCGGTGGCGGGTGCGGTGGCCGACGAGTTGCTGGCGCACATGATGGCTGCGGCACCGCTCGACCGCGCGTTCGTCAACGACGGCGGCGATATTGCCGTGCTGGTGAGCGAGGGGCACGCCCTCGATGTCGGCGTTGCGGGAGAATTCTCGCGCGGCGACGTACCGGTGCTGAATGGCCGCCTGCGCGTGGACGCCAACTCCGGCATCGGCGGCATAGCCACCTCGGGGGCGCGTGGCCGTTCCTTCTCGCTCGGCATCGCCGACGCGGTGACGGTGCTGGCGCGCGATGCGGCCAGCGCCGACGTTGCCGCCACCCTGATCGCCAACGCGGTAGACACCGACAGCCCGTCTGTACAGCGCCGCCCGGCCCGCGACCTCGATCCCGACAGCGACCTCGGCCATCACCTCGTCACCGTTGCGGTTGGTCCGCTCACCGCCGGCGAAATCGACACGGCACTTGCCGGCGGGCTGCAGCGCGCCCTCGACTATCAGCGCCGCCGCTTGATCGCCGACGCCGCACTCATGCTGGCCGGCGCAACGCGCACGCTCGGCCCCTGTCATCGCGCAATTGGCGCCAGCGCCTATCCACAACCAAGTGCCCCCGCGATATCTGCGGCCGGGTTGGGACTCTGAGCGACGCTCAGGCCGCCATCACAACACCCACAGGAGACAGCCAATGACTATTGACATCCGCAAGATCGTGGTGTGCGCCGAAGAGACGCGGCATGACGGTGGCCCGGCGCTGGCCAAGCCGGTGCGCAAGGCATGGGCTGCCGCGGCGGTGCGGAACCCCTATGCCGGCCGCTACGAGCCCGACATCATGCCGATGATGGAAGCCTTAAAGCCGCTCGGCATGGAGCTGTCGCGCCGGCTGGTCGCCGCACTGGGCGGCGATGCCAAGGCCATCGACGCCTACGGCAAGGGCGTGATCGTCGGCGCCGCCGGCGAGATCGAGCACTCAGCCCTGTGGCACGTCCCCGGCGGCTACGCCATGCGCGAGCTGCTCGGCCGGGCGCTCGCCATCGTGCCGTCGGCCTGCAAGATCGGCGCGGTCGGCGCGTCGCTGGACTTGCCGATCCACCACAAGGATGCCTGCTACGTGCGCAGCCACTTCGACGCCATGACCGTCATGATCGCCGATGCGCCGCGCGCCGACGAGCTGGTGTTCGCCATCACCATGGCGGTCGGCGGCCGCCCGCATGCTCGCGCCGGCGGACTACAGGCCAGCGAAATCAGCAAGATGGATGGACAGCGCTGACCTCAGGTCTGCCTCTTGTGGAGAGCGCGTGATAACGCACGTTGCCTGCGCCACCTTGCCTTGCGTGCGCCATGGTCGCGGCTAGTATTGCCTGCGCTGGGGATTGGTGCGGGTTCGATCATGTCTTGGATATTGTCGCTTGCGGTCGCGCTTGCCGCGGCCGTTGCCACGCTGGCGGCTTGGACCGATACGGCCTCGGCGCAGAAGCGCGTCGCGCTCGTCGTCGGCAACTCGGACTATCAGCACACCACCAAGCTCGCCAATCCCAGGAACGACGCCACCGACATGAGCGCCGTGCTGAAGGGGCTCGGCTTCGAGGTGATCGACGGCTTCGACCTCAACAAGGGCGCCTTCGACGGCAAGGTGCGCGAGTTCGCTGCGGCGCTGGAGGGCGCAGCCGTCGGCGTGTTCTTCTACGCCGGGCACGGGCTGCAGGTGTCGGGCCAGAACTATCTCGTGCCCGTCGATGCCCAGCTGTCGGCTGCCGTGGCGCTCGATTTCGAGATGATGAAGGTCGAGATCATCCACCGCGCCATGGAGCGCCTGACCAA
>DASTOW010000136.1:0-2311 GCA_035762425.1 Hyphomicrobiaceae bacterium
GGAGTGGCAGTTGCCGCGGCGCCGGCACGGTGCGCAACTTGACGAGCACATCGACGGCGCCGCGCCACAGCTCCTCCTGCAGCCCGGCATCGCGCGCCACCTCGGCGCTGTACACGCGCTCGCCCAGGTCCTCGATCAGCATCAGCCCGGCCTCGAGGTCCTCGGCCAGAATCTCAGGCGCGCTCAATCCGGCCCCGCGCAGCGCCCGGCCGATGGCCGAGAACGGGCGCACATCCTCGGCCAGATGCGCGATGCGGCTGTAGGGCAGGCCATCGCGAACCGGCGGGCCGTCCGGCTGCCGCGGCGCGTCCATCAGCAGCGCCGTTGCGTGCGAAGCAAACAGGCGTGCATAGCTGCGCGTCGAGGCGTCGCCCTGCAGGTAGGCAAGGCGGGCGTCGGCCCAGTCAGGTAGGCCGGCAAGGAAGCGCATCACCTGGCCGACCCGGCGCACGCGTCCCGCCGCGGTGCCGAACCCGCGCAGGCTCACGCGCCGCAGGCCCGCGTCCGCGCTCTCCGCCAGAGTGATCTCAAACCGGTTTTCCGGCAGCAGGCCCGGCGCGCGCTCCGGCCATTCGACGACCACGGCGCCCGTCTCGAGCGCTTCATCGATGCCGAGTTCGACCGCCTCCTCCGCCGAGCCCAGGCGGTAGAAATCGAAGTGTGCCACGGGCAGGCGGCGTGTCGCGTACTCCTGTCGCAGCGAGAAGGTCGGGCTCGGCACTTCGGCCGACGGGTCCTCCAGCAGCGCGGCAATTAGGCCTCGCGCCAGCGCCGTCTTGCCGGCTCCGAGGTCGCCGCTGAGCGCGATGGCATCGCCGGGCCTGATCTTGAGCGCCAGCAACTGGCCCAGGCGCACGACGCCGGCCTCGTCCAACTCCGAGGTCACAACAAGGCTCATGCGTGTTCGGCCTGCTCAGCCTGCTCAGTAGGCTCCGTGCGGCGCAAGCCGCTCTCGGGAAAGCGCACCGTCACGCGCGTGCCGCGGCCGGGTTCCGACTCGAGCGACATGCTGCCGCCGTGCAGTTCGACCAGGCTCTTGACGATCGACAGGCCGAGCCCGGCGCCACGGTGCTTGGAGCCCTGGCTGCGACTTTCAAACCGTTCGAGCACGCGCTGCTGCTGTTCCTTGGGAATGCCCACACCCTGGTCCTCGACTGCGAACGCCATCATGCCGGCCTCGCGCCACGCACTGATGCTGATGGTGTCGGAGGGCTTCGAGAAGCCGATGGCGTTGGAGAGCAGATTGTACAGCACCTGCCGCACCCTGGCCTCGTCGGCTACGAATTCGTCTGCATCCTGGGCAACGCGGATGTCGAGATTTAGGCGGGCCCGGTTGGCGCGGTCGCGCACACCCAACACCGCGGTCTCGACCACCGAGGCCACGCGCACCGGCGCCAGCTTCAGCTCCAGGGCACCAGCATCCATGGTGGCCAGGTCTAGGATATCGTTGATGATGGCAAGCAGGGTGCGCGAGGAGGCCGAAATATCGTTCAGGTATTCGCGCTGCTTGCTGTTCAGATCCCCGGTGCGGGGGTTCGACAGCAGCTCGCTGAAACCGATGATGTTGGTGAGCGGCGTTCTGAGCTCATAGGACACGTGGCTGATGAAGTGGTTCTTCAGCCGGTCGGCCGCTACCAGCGCATCGTTGCGCTCAAGTAGGGTCTGCTCGTAGCGCTTGGTGTCGGTGACGTCGACAAAGGTGATGAGCGTCGCCCCGTCCGGAAGCGGCGATACCGCGAAGTCGATCTCGCTCTGGTCGGGGCGTGTCATCTGCCCGGCCACCTGCTGACGGCGATCCGAGATGCCGGTCACCGCGCGGCTGATGCGCGCCCAGGTCGGCAGGTCGTCGTAGAGCGCGTTGCAGGCGCCGATGATCTCGTCGATGTGCGGGCCTTCGCCGAGCGTGCTGCGCGACAGGCGCCAGATCTGCGCGAAGGCCGAGTTGAAGATCTTGAGGCGCCCATCGGTGGCGAACACGGCGACGCCTTCCTTTAGGCTGTCGAGGGTCTCGCGCTGCGCATCGATCATGGCATTGTAACGGCTCTCCAGCGCGAACCGCTCGGTGGCGTCATCGTACAGGTAGGTGAGGCCGCCATCGGGCCGCTGCGCCGACACCACGTGGATGGTGCGCCCGTCGAGCAGGTGCCACCAGTCCTCGTATTCAGTGCCGGTCTTGTAGCCGGCCAGCAGCTTGGCCTTCCAGTCGCGATAGTTGCCGACCTCGGGCAGCTTTGACAGCTCGCGCAGCCGGTCCAGGACCTCGCTGTCGGAGGGCTTGGTGGCCAGCCAGTGCGGGTCGAGCAGCCACAGC